>CAZWXR010000151.1:0-2588 GCA_964637985.1 uncultured Candidatus Poseidoniales archaeon | reverse complement strand
TATGACACAAGACTCATAGAGTGCATACAAAACCGGTCGATATGGGCGTAGATGCTGGTACCCTCCGAGGTTGGTTAGAAAACTACGACCAAGACAACATCACAATTGGCGTTGTAGCGTCCCATTCATCCCTTCAGATTCTACATGGGGCGAAAATGGAAGGTTTTCGAACCCTTGGCATCGCTGTCGGAGAAAACCGCCGCCGTTTTTACAAAGCATTTCCAGGGGCTGAACCTGATGAATGGTTGATGCTCGATGATTATAGAGAAATGCTCGACCATGCTGAGTGGTTCAGACAACGTAATGTGATTATCATCCCTCATGGTTCACTGGTAGAATATCTTGGTGCGAGCAATTACAGGACACTCCAAGTACCAACATATGGAAACCGAGGAATCCTCAGGTGGGAGAGCAGTCGTGCTTTGCAAAGGGAATGGCTTGAACAAGGTGGTTGCACAATGCCGAAAATTGTTGAAGACCCACACAATATTGACGGTCCCGTCATCGTAAAATACGCCGGGGCTAAAGGTGGAAGAGGATACTTTATTGCAAGAGATTACCGAGATTTTCGACGAAATGTGGATATTGAAGAGGAGTTTACAATCCAAGAATATGTACTCGGGTGTCGATATTATCTTCACTTCTTTTTCGATCCAATCAGCACAGATGGTTATCAAGTTCGTGGCACAGGTCAACGAGCGGGACAAAATCTTGGGCGATTAGAACTTATGTCGATGGACCGAAGGGATGAGAGCAATGTCGATGAGTTTTACAAATTGGGTTCATTACGAGACTTAAGAGAAATGAATCTTGAGCCATCATTTGTTGTGACAGGAAATCAACCAGTAGTCATCCGTGAATCTTTACTACCGAGAGCTTTTGAAATGGCGGAAGGAACTGTCGCTGCGTCATTTAATCTGGAAGAAGACGGGCGAGGAATGCTCGGCCCATTTTGTCTCGAAACAATCGTCACTGACAAACTTGAATTCAAAGTGTTTGAAATCAGTGCACGCATTGTTGCTGGTTCCAACCCATTCATCGGTGGTTCACCTTACTCCGACATCAACGAAGAATTCATGTCAACTGGTCGAAGAATCGCTCGTTCAATCAAGAAAGCCTCTAGAGAGAATCGATTAGAGAATTTACTTTCGTAATCATTCATCTAAATCTGGTGCCGACGGAACATCATCATCTGCATGCTCTTCTTCATCTAAATCAGGTGCGGGTGGTAGTTCTATTGAGGTGTTTTCTTCTGAATAGTCATCGTTCGCCCCGTCGGACGCTGCTTCATCAGCAGCATCTAAATCTGGTGCAGAAGGAATATTTGCATCAACACCTTCTTCATCTTGCTCATCCTCATTGTGTTCTTCGTGAGCAGATTCAGGATTGTTCATTGAGTGTATCTCGTTTTGAATGTGATTGATTTTTTGTTGTCGTTCTTCATCCGAATCAAGAATGAATTCACACACTTTCATGATGGGGTCACCATATGTTAATTCGCCGCTATACTCGTAAGATTCACCAGCAAATTGAGCGATGATTTGGAAGGCTGTTGGGTCTTTGCTTCGGCGTTTCTTGTGTTTCTTGTAATAATGAACAAACACTTGGTATTTACCAGGGGGTGCACGACCTTCTGGCCAAAAGACGTTTTCAACCGGCTTTTTGGATTCTGCATTTTCATTTGCATCAACATCCAATTGGCCTCCACAACTTGAATTTCGGTTACCATTATGGATTCGTTCTCCGGATGGAGACAACACATGTAAATCAAGATCGTTGTAGTTGTTCCACATCAAAGAAATTTGAACATCGGACGATTTTGCCCCTTCTCGCTTGAGTCGTTGCTCAAGTTCTGCCTTCACCTTTTGATTTGCAACATGGTCAGACAATTCTTGTTCTTGACGCATCATGTGTTCATCCATTCGCTGTTGGTGGAGGGCGGCGACTTCTTGTTCTTCTCTTTGGGCTTGTTCATCAAGCGACTCGCGTTCTTGGTTAGCAGTTTCGGCCAAGTCGACGACCTCTGGTTGTTGTGGCTCAAGAATCGAAGTATCGACATCATCGTCAAGTGGTTCGAGTCCCTGTGCTCTTCTTAATTCGGCCTCCAAAGCTTTTCTTCGTTGCTCTCTGATTTCTGGGGCTTCTAAATCAAATTCTGCGACCAGTAAAATTGGATCTCCAGAGGATAATTCGCCGTTGAATTCTTGCAAATCCCCTCCTCCGTTCACAATCACTTGGAATTTCGTTGGGTCCTTGCTTCGGCGCTTGTCATGCTTCTTGTAATGATGGACATAGACTTGATATTTACCAGCAGGTGCTTTTCCTTCAGGCCAAACGACATTCTCCACAGGTTTACGGGTCTCGCCTCGTACATTTGCATCAACGTCAAGTTCACCCTCGCACTGTGAAATCTTGTTTCCACCGTGGATTCGTTCGCCGGATGGACAGACGACGTGGAGGTCGAGGTCGTTGTAATTATTCCACATCAACGAAATTTGCACATCGGAAGACTTCGCACCTTCACGGGCAAGTCTTGCCTGCAATTCAGACATGGCTTTCTCTGCAGCACGTCGGGATTCCAAAGCTGC
>CAZWXR010000150.1:0-2614 GCA_964637985.1 uncultured Candidatus Poseidoniales archaeon | reverse complement strand
GAGAATATATAAACAATTCATAGTGAACATCGAGAAAGGATGTATCGATCTGAACGAACCTGTTTTTACATACCCTCGATGAGACAAGAGCATGCGTGTGCATTGTTTAGGCGGAGGGCTTGTCGGTTCGTTTGTTACTCGGAAACTCGTTGAAACTGGATTTGAAGTTCATTTATTTGATGTGGTCGAACGAAACACAACAGCTCACTTCCACCGACAATCTGCACTTGATGCTGACCATGCCCCTGCCGATCTTATCGTCAACATGGTGCCAGGATCGATAGGTCATCTCGTCCTTCAGTCCCTTAAGGATTCAAACAAACACATCATTGATTTATCGTTTAGTGAACAGACTCCAGACCAACTCCTTGACCCAAAATCAAAGATTTTGTGGGATGTAGGCATAGCACCTGGTCTCTCAAACATGTTGGTTGCGATGGGTCAAAGAGTACTGGGTTCTCTCGACGAGGTCACCATCAAAGTCGGAGGTAATCCCGCAGAACCAGATGATGAATGGTCATACATGGCACCTTTTTCACCGCATGATGTCATCGCAGAATACACTCGACCTGCACGAATCCTTCAAAACAATAGCCCAGCATCAGTGCCAGCAATGTCGAATCTGCATACCATTGATGCAAATGGTCGACAGATGGAGGCGTTCCTAACAGACGGACTGCGCTCGCTGATGAATCTTTCAGTGAACACAATGGGCGAATACACCGTACGTTGGCCTGGTCATATACAGAAATATCAGCAATCAAATTTGTCACCAGATGAACTTGTCGATGCATGGAAGTTCAACCCGAATAGAGATGAATTCACATGGATGGAAGTGAGGATTCGTGCTATGGGTCAAGAGCATGTATGGATTATCGAAGATGGTGGAAAAGATGGCGACTCAAGTATGGCTCGTACGACTGGACTCGTGACATATTGTTGTGCTCTTGCGTGGTCGAAGCAAGACTTGTTTGCAGAAAACGGAGTTTTTGCTCCGGAAGATCTCCCAACCGATGTGATTGAATTCATCATTGATACGATGAGAAAGGAAGGCGTCAGTATTGAACACTCTGTGTCATTCGATTAGGTAAGGCCGGACATCTTGTCGAATCTTGAATGTGCAAATCCTAAGAACCCCCGCAACAACCTTCCTACATGGACGAGGAACAATTTCCACTCTTCGTCTTGCCCATGGTGCTTTTTCCCGGCGAAGAACAAGAACTTCGAATCTTTGAGCCTCGGTACAAACAAATGCTCGACACATGCATTCTCGATGAACGAAATTTTGGCCTTGTAATGAACGACCCATTTCGGCCAATTAACCACTGGGACGGTCCACGAATGGTAGGATGTGAGGCTGAAATCCTTGAACACGAAACCCGAGGTTCCAATCATTTCATCACGATTCGAGGGGGAAGGCGATTCAAAATTGAACGAATGTATTCGCCTGCATTGCCTCCGCTTCATCATCCATCACTCGCTGATGCATTGGGGGAAGATTTGTTTCCCGACTTAGAAACACTCATCTCGCACATACCCGAAGATGTCGACCACCAACGACTTTACATCGCTGGAGATATCATTTTCGATGGTATTGAAGGTAAGTTGGATGATGCACAGCAAGCCGCACTTACACTCTTTGCTCAATCCATGCTCAACCGATTTGGCAAGCGAATGGGTTTTGAGCATGAAGTATTGGATGAATGGGTTGAGAGGTATATCGCATCAACTGTATCGAGCGACCCATCGTCGATCTATTCAATGGCTTCTTTGTTCCTTCCAGAATTGGAAATGAAACAGCAACTACTCGCTTGTGATTCTGTTGATGAAGCCTACCATGAATTTATGATCCACACTGAAATTTTTGAAGAAGGCGAATCATTTCAATAGCGAGGCATTGAAAACAAGAAGGGACGAGCGCCCTTCATGTCCGTGCATGGAAATGCTCGCAAGGTGACCACCAACACTCTACAGGAAATGAAGAGGGCTGGTGAAAAAATCACCATGCTGACAGCCTACGATTTCTCTCTTGCAAAACTTGTTGATCATGCAGGTGTTGATGTGATTCTTGTGGGAGATTCAGCGTCCAACGTTATGGCTGGTCAGGTGACGACAGTTCCAATGACCCTTGACCACATGATATACCATGCACAATGTGTTGAGCGAGCTATCGACAGAGCATTACTCGTGGTCGATATGCCATTCGGAACCTATCAAGGCAACTCTCGGCAAGCCCTTGAAAGTGCTATTCGAATTATGAAAGAAGCAAACGGTCACGCCGTCAAACTCGAAGGAGGGGCTGAAATTGTTGAGTCTATTCAGCGTATTTTGACCGCCGGGATTCCTGTCATGGGTCACCTTGGCCTCACACCTCAGTCAATATACAAATTCGGAACATACTCTGTACGAGCAAAAGAAGACGAAGAGGCTGAGAAATTAATTGCTGATGCTAAAATACTCGAAGAGGCCGGTTGCTTTGCCATCGTGCTTGAAAAAATTCCTCGAGAACTAGCAAAAAAAGTGAGTAAAGCCATCAATATTCCAACCATTGGCATCGGGGCAGGACCTGATTGCGATGGTCAAGTGCTTGTGCTTCACGACCTCCTCGGCATCA
>CAZWXR010000149.1:0-2672 GCA_964637985.1 uncultured Candidatus Poseidoniales archaeon | reverse complement strand
CTCACATACATCGCGACCGCTACATGTGTATCTCTTGTCGGAGCCACCCCAATCTTCGTTGATGTCGAGCCTGAGTATTGGTGTATTTCACTCGAACATCTTGAACAGGCACGAAATGAGAAAACAAAAGCCGTGATTGGCGTTCATCTCTTTGGACAAATGTATGACCCTGAAATTATCGATTGGTGCAAGAAACATTCGATTGCCCTCATCGAAGACGCTGCCCAGGCTCACGGTGGAGAAATGTACGTCGATGGTGGGTCGAAAGGTGCTGGAGCATGCGGGGATATCGGGTGCTTCTCTTTTTTCCCGTCAAAAAATATGGCTGTTGGTGGTGAAGGGGGAATGCTGACCACCACCGTTTCAACTATTTCTCAACGTATGCAATCCTTTGTCAATCAGGGGAGAGATGAAACGCTTGAGTCATTTGAAGTTGGCTCAAACCTACGCATGTCTGAAGTCAGTGCAGCCATTGGTCGAGTTCAACTCAAACACCTGCCCTCTTGGGTCAAAAGGCGGAATGAAATAGCATCGATATACTCGACTTCATTCAAAGAGCTTCTTGGCTTAACCACACCAAAAACAAGGCCGAACACAACCCATGCATGGCACCAATACTGCTTGATTGTCGAGCAACCTCTTGAATTCAAGGCATATCTTGACCAACATGACATTGATGCTCGAATATATTATGCAAAACCTTGTCATCATCAAAAGGTGTTTCAAAACCACCACCAGTATCAACAACCACTCAAATTGACCGATGAACTGGGACCGAAACTTGTCGCTATCCCAGTCCACCATCAACTCTCAGAAGACGATGTGGAGAGGGTCATAGAAGCCGTGACTGCATTTACGTCGACTGCGAACTAATCATTTTTGCAAGTGCAGCATTTGACCAGCCTTTGAGATGGGTTAATTCGATACCGCACCAATCGGGTATTTGTGTGATGGTTTCGTGCTCGCCCAATTCTATTTCTGCCAGTATCAAACCCGCAAGTTCGCCTTCGAATTCATCAATTTCCCATCGAAATTGATGTTCAAACATATGGATATACCGAGTTTTTGATACCTTTGGATACGCTCCAGCATCGAGAATTTTTCGTGCGATTCCAGCATCTATTTGGCATTCGAGTTCATATGCTGACTCGGATGTAATCCTCGATTTTCCAGTGATGATGTCATCTTCATTCCATGTTCTGAGTCGGAAAACCCATTCCTCAGATTTTAGAAAGGTTTCAATCTCATCGGTTGTTAATTCAGCCACCTGAATGTTGCCATACATGAGATGTGTTTTATCAAGAAATATCTGTGTGGAGTCGATATAATGTTGTTGGATTTGGACCTTGTCACTGTTATGACGCCACGGTTTTTCACCTCTCCCATCGACAAGAAACCGGCGTTCTCGTTCAATACCTGCTGGCATACGATCACTGGTATTGTTGGGGAACCCAATGCTCAGGTTCTGTGATTTGAGGGTAGACGATTTGTGCGTTTTCAATAATCTGAGAGCCTGCTGGCCCCAAGGTCACTCTTTCGACTGTAAAACCCTGTTCGGTGAGGAGTGTTGTATCACATCGAAGAAGGCGTTGTTCGAGGTCTTTTTCTTTCGAATACGCTCGGTGCAAAAGCCAAGCAATCAAGCCAAGAGGGATGATGGCAAGCCCCCATGAAATTATGACAATGCCAATGTTCATCAATGGCCCCCTCCACTTCGTTCGAGCAACCCTTGCCATGATTGTCGAGCATATTCCTTTGCGGCTTGACTAGGATTGTCTGCTTGATGAATACCCGAACCAACGATGATGCAATCAGAACCTGCGACAATGGCCTCATGAGGATGACCATAGCGTTGACCTTGGTCACCATCACCGGTTGCGAGATTAATACCTGGTGTCCAAATGAGTTTGGAGTGCCCCACCATCGTTCTCAAGCCGTTGATGTCCGATGGATTTGAACCGTTACCTATGAAGCCAAACACACCTTCGTGTTCTCTGCCTAAAGCAACGACCTCTGCAGTATATGTTGGTGTGAGTCGATTGCCTCTGCTCGACATTTGTGCAAGCAGGAGAACACCGCCATGTCGTCCAACATCGGCCCAACCAGCTTGTAAACCATCGACAATATCTGGTCCTGAAATGAGGTGAGCGGTCACGATATCTGACCATGCTCGTATATCGTAAAGGCCTGCCATTTGTTTTTGTGAGATCTTTCCAATATCTGCGAATTTCCTGTCTTCAAAAATAAGAAGGCTGTGGCTTTGAGCAACATCACAAAATTCAGCCCATCCTTTCGGTGTCCAATCTTCAATGAGGTCAACGTGTGTTTTGAGAGCGGCGATGTAGGGCCCCACTTCATTGACCAGTTCTGTCAAGAAGGCGATTGTTGGTAGGTCCGCTGCGAGACAAACAAGCGATTGTTTTTGTGTTGCGACGGACATGTAGTGGCGGGCGGTTGTTCCTGTGTTTGAAGCCCAGCGGTCGGACCAAACTTCAGAAGCCTCCATGTCGTGAGGGAAGGGGTCAAACCCTTCAATCATTCCTTTCTTCAAGACCGTTGATTGTTCAATTTTGGTTTTCTCTTTGGAAGGTCTCTCATTCCTCCAACATCATTGGAGCAGTTATCGACCAGTCTGCTGATGGTTTATGCCAATCTCGAACTTGGTCGGTTTC
>CAZWXR010000148.1:0-2693 GCA_964637985.1 uncultured Candidatus Poseidoniales archaeon | reverse complement strand
GCCGAATGGGAAAATGCTTGCATATGAAGGCTGGTTGAAATTAAATCAAATCGATCAAGGTGAATGAATGATGACATCTCAATTACATACCAAGAAAAAAACAACAAAGAGACTGTTTAGACCATTTGCTGTGAGACACACAACACATATTGAGGAGGAAAATGTATGAAAAATGTAAAGATTCTTGTTTTAATGATTCTATGTTCATTCATGTCAATGCCTTGGTCTGTCAATATTTCACTCGACGATGTGAATCACCGCCAGGAATATTCACACGCCGAACCTTATACTCAACTTGATGATACTGCAACTGAGGTCATGCAACTCATCACCCCAACTGGAACACCAGGTTCATACTATACTGATTTCAAAGTCACATCATCAGTCATTGATAGTGAGGGTTCCACATACATGGTAGGGGTGTTGAGTAAGAACAAACTCATTCTTGGGTCCGAATGGATTGACCAGCACAACGGGCTCAACCGTGCAGACGGCACTTCATCACTTGTCCTTGCTAAGATGGATGCTGAAGGATATTGGGATTGGATTTTCGCTCCAACTCCAAAAAGTGGGAATTATTGTTCTCCAAGCGATTACAATAACATAAATGAATCGAGAATTCAAATGAACGATATTTCATTATCGAGTGACGAGAGTAAAATTGTTATCGCAGGTTCATTCACTGGTTGTTTCGATTTTGGAGTCGGATCTCGAATTCACAACCCATACCAAGATGTTGATGCAGGTCTTGTCGTCATGATGCATGCGAGCAATGGAACGAAAATTTGGGTCAAAGAAATTATGACATCTGATGCTGACCCTACGTATGGACACATCAAGTTTAACAGTGTAGCGTTTAGTGATGTTGGGACAGAACGCAAGATATTCTTGGCTGGTCAACTCTCATCAATAGCAGTAACCGAGAATTCCAAAGTTGTTCGGGGCGATTATAGTGGGGATGCATATTTCATGGTGATGTCAATAACTGGTGAAATCCTTCACCATGAAGATAATTGTCCACAAAATGACATCCAAGCTAATTCTCCATGCAACAACTTTGGTTACGAAGATGGTGTCATCGTGTATCCTTTTGGAACAGAGGTATTCCTCGGCATTCAAGCATGGAATGGGAACAGCCAAACCTATCTCTTCAATTCGAGCGAGGGAATTGAAAAATCTGGCTCCACAGAACACCCCACAGGTTGGTTTTTCAGGCAAGATAATTACAGTTATGTTTCAACTGCCCCTGAAAATTTTAGCATGAACCCCACTCGTGCACACACGATCTTTGATGTGCATGCTGATGAAGAAAATAAATTGACATTCACGTTCAACAGCCAAGGAGGAGCCGGAGACCCTGGCGTGACAATTCTCGACCATGAACTTGGAGAAAAACTTCAATTTGTTCCACGGCAAACAGGATTGGCTTGGGCCCTTGAAGCCGATGGATACATCGAAGGAAAATACCTCGCACGTCAACTTGTACTCAACTGGGACTACTCATACAATGAAACCATCGATGTGTACGATGAAAATGACATCCGAGTTGGCGTTATTGAGCTCGACCCCAGAATAAGTATCGTTGACACTTCAACATTGAACATTCTTGGTGTGCTGCCAAAAATCTCTGAAGAACGACCACTCATCATTTCAAACAATCAATATCACACGAGCATCATCGGCCTAGACGCATCAAGTCAACAGTATACCATGTTTACATTCCAACACGATACTGATGCAGACGGTATTCCTGACTGGAATGACCCATTTGCATTCATGCAAGCGTCAGCTGATACTGATGGCGATGGTATTGCAAATCAAAATGATAATTGTCCAAACAATTGGAATGAGAACCAACTAGATTACAACGGCGATGGTGAAGGTGATGAGTGTGATACCGATATCGATGGAGACGGTATAACAAATAATGTACCCTACGACGGACAAGGAAATGACCAATGTCCGTTTGAAAACGCATCACTTTCTGATAACAACATGGACGGGTGTCTCGATGATAGCGATGGTGATGGCATTCCTGACCTTCTGGATGCGCACCCCTATATTCACGCAGAAAATGACACAGATGGCGATTCTATAGAGGATGTTTTTGATAATTGTAAGTACATAGCGAACACAAATCAACTCGATTTTGATGAGGATGGCGTTGGGGATTCATGTGACGGTGACATCGATGGCGATTTTATTAACAATTCAAATCCATTCAATGGCACTGGTGAAGACCTGTGTCCTTACGAAAATGCGTCTTCGTTGGACCTCAATTTTGATGGATGTTTAGATGACATCGTTCAAGATAATGACTTAGATGATGATGGTGTCATCAACAGTCTGGACAGGTGCCCTGGTTCAGATGACACGATTGATGAAGACGAAGATGGTCTCATTGATGGATGTGAAGTTCATCCAAACGACTCAGACAATGACGGTGTCATCAACAGGCTTGATAATTGTGTATTCATCTGGAACCCGTTGCAAACAAATATCGATGCTGATACCAACGACACAATGGGTGATGCATGTGATTTCGACATTGATGGGGACGGTGTGAACAATACGATCCCAGTTGATACTAGAAACCAATCGAATAGCGACAAGTGCCCATACACTTTTGCTGCTGAAGAAAACGATGAGGACAGAGATGGATGCAACGATGATGTTATCGTGGAAGTCGAGGT
>CAZWXR010000147.1:0-2702 GCA_964637985.1 uncultured Candidatus Poseidoniales archaeon | reverse complement strand
TGCGAACATTTCCGTTTTTAGGAAAGCGATTCGGAAAGAAGATGGGGGCATATCACAATACCTCCCACCCTGAATTCCTTGACGACGGTAGTCGTGCACGTGCTAAAGCATCTGCTGTAATGAACGATGTCGAGAAACAAGAATTTGCACCAGACAGAGTCACATCAGACCTCAAACCGACACTTTGGAAACCTCAAACTGTTCAATATCCATATGAGCGACTTGAAGATATGGAACCATGGCTCTTCGTTCCGGGTAATTATAACGGTCGAATTGGTGTCATTTGGGAAACCTGCACCGCTTGTAAAATGTGTGTCAACATCTGTCCAAACGACTGTTTGCACATGACAACAGAACTCAGGGTGGATGTTCTTGACAGTGCAGAAGGCGAATACGGCGGATACGGTGTTGACCTCGAAGTTGGTAAATTTGCAGCAAAGAAACTCGATGAAGTTGCTGAAGTTCAAATGGGTTTCAATCACGTTACAGCCCATGATGATGTGCCACAAGAATGGCGTTTCGGCGAAGTTCTTGACCTCTCATCTTCGACAGCAACAATTCGTTGGAATGACACAGGTACTGAGGAAGTGGTTGAACAAACAGCCCTTCACACAGCAGATGACCAAATCGTTTCAGGAAGAATCGACATTGGCCGGTGCATGTTCTGTGGTTTGTGTATGGAAGCATGTGGCTTTACTTCGTTCTTTATGACCAACGAATACGATGGAATGTCCGGATTCACTCGACAAGACCTTTGGTTTGATGCAAGCCGAACTCGTGTTCTCCCCTCCGTTCACCAAGAAGCGGTTGACGAAGAACTTGCAAAGCGTGCTATCAAAGAACGCGACAAGCGAGCAAAGAAAGCGGCAAAAGAAGCCAAGGAAGGTGCCTGAAATGGATGTTGCAACTCTTGTGGAATCTGCAGTGTTTTTCCTCTTTGCTACAATCACTATTGTTGGTGCACTTGGGCTGATTTATGCACAACGAGTTGCTCACTCGATGTTGTCTCTGATCTTTTGTTTCATGGCTGTTTCTGGAATCTTCATTCTGATGGGTGCTGAGTTTTTAGCAGCCATTCAAATTCTTGTCTATCTTGCAAGCGTAGGATTGGTGGTACTGTTTGGTATTATGCTCACTCGACGACAAATTCTCGAGGAGGATTTTGAATGAAATTTCTCTCTCTCATGACCCGAATGGGTCTTTTGGCTTTGGGTTTTATTCTCATCGCTACCGTAAGTGCTGATTCAGTTTGGCAAGAAGCAAGTGACGACGCCCCTACAACTTCAGAATTAGCAGATGACCTTCTCAATGAGTGGGGTTTACCTTTACTTGCCCTCGGTATTTTGATGGCCGTTGCAATGATCGGTGCTGCCTATCTCGTACGAGATGAACGAATGGAAAATCTCCTATGGGAATTTGGAGGTGAAGAAGAGTGATCGATCCAGCATGGGTTTCTGGCCTAGCAGCCCTTCTTTTCATCATCGGCCTCGCAGGTGCTTTCACCAGAAAAAATGCGATTATCGTACTCATGTGCATCGAATTGATGCTCAATGCAGCAAATCTCCAATTCGCAGCAGCAGCGGTTCATCACGGTGACACAACGGGCTGGGTCTATACGCTCTTTGCTATCGCTATTGCAGCGAGTGAAGTTGCTATTGGTCTTGCTATTTTCCTTGCCATGTATGGAAAGCATGAATCAATCACATTGGACGATGTCAATGTGCTAAAAAATTGAGGTGGTATGATGGGTTCAACAGGTACAACAGAAACTATTCATAGCAGCGTGATTGATTTCGCACCATATATTGTCCTCCTTCCAATGATTGCTTTCCCAATTATTCTCCTGTTTGGACGACTTTTCAATGGCAACAAGGTTTGGGTTTCCACGTTCAAAGAAGGTGGAATTTTCGCACTCATTACGATGGCAACGAGCCTCCTCCTTGCTCTTTTACTCATCAAAGACTACATTGGAGCCTATGGCGATGACAGTAAAAGCGCCCTTCACGTCTTCGACTGGTTTTCCTCTGCAATGTGGAATGGCGGAGCCACGACCACTGAAATTTCATTCGGCTTTGGCCTTTACATCGATCATATCACCGTCATGTTGCTGTTCATTGCATCATTCCTTTGTTTGCTCATCAACACTTTTGCCATTGGATACATGAACACCGACCCAATCAACGATAACCGAAATCATCGATTTTATGCTGAATTCGTGCTCTTTTGTGCAGGAATGCTCGGTATGATTCTTGCTGATTCATTCCTTTGGTTGTTTATCTTCTGGGAATTGATGGGTCTCTGTTCGTATTTGCTCATTGGCTTCTATTACGAACGCCCAAGCGCCGCATATGCAGCAAAGAAAGCCTTCCTCACAACCCGTGTGGGTGATGTATTCCTCATGGTCGGCCTTGCCATGCTTTGGCATTTATTTGGCTCACTTGATTACACCGTCGTCTTTGATTCAGATAACATCGCAGCCGTTGACCCTGCTTCACTACAGTGGGCTCTTGGCATGATGTTCATTGGAGCAGTTGGTAAATCCGCACAATTCCCACTGCACGTATGGCTACCAGATGCAATGGAAGGCCCAACACCTGTTTCTGCACTCATTCACGCAGCGACAATGGTGAATGCAGGTCTGTATCTCGTCGCTCGAATGTTCCCATTCTTTGGTGCTGAAGCAATGCATGGTGAACTTGTTG
>CAZWXR010000146.1:0-2737 GCA_964637985.1 uncultured Candidatus Poseidoniales archaeon | reverse complement strand
GGGACATTCGCCGATTCAAATGCCTTTGTTGACGACTCACGGGTTGGAAAGAATCCGATGAATCGACTGCCATCGACCATCATGGACAGATCCATTTCAGAATCACCAACTGAAACACACTCATGAGGCTCAAAGCCGTTCATTTTCAGCAACTTTTCGATGATTAACCCCTTCTTCGTGGCATGAAGACGGCAAACACCATCACTGGTGAGAAAACCATCGCCATCAAATTCAAGACCGTTCGCAATCCAGTCGTCAACTTTGAGCATTCCAGCAATGGATTGAACAAAGATATCAACACCAGCACTCACGATTGCAATAAATATACCATGTTCTCGAAGTGTGGATATTGTTTCACGTGCACCTGGCATCAGTTTGATCCCAGCATATGCTCGAAACAAGTCATCACGGTGAATATCCTTCTGCACTGATTTCCACAGCTGAATATCGAGTTGCATGAATTCGACATCACTTATCTCACCACGGATAAAACGCTGCAGATTGACATCGTTGTCCGTGCCGAAATGATCGTGTAGTGTTTTCCATGAACTCACAGAATCAACCAACACCCCGTCGCAATCGAAAACGACGATTCGGGGTGTGGAAGACTCCATGAGTTACGCCACTCATTCAACCTTCAAAGCATTCACGCCAAGGGGCCATGGCCCCAAAGCGTTCGCACTCAGCATCGACCTCAGGTCGAAGGACCAGAGGATTCAGTAACCAACTTCAAGCTCTAGGGTGCTTTGTTGTAGGACAAGTCTTCGTATGTCTTCAAGACAGTCGTTGATTGTCCAGCAATTGCAGGAGCATAGGTGATCGAGACAGTTGCCTTCTCAAGAGGAGTACCCTCTGGGTCGTGTGTTCGAACGAAGATTGTATCGCCCGCACTGAAGGTTGACTTGTAGTTCGTTCCTTCCTTACGTAGTGTTGAATCAACGAACATCACAAAGGCATCGCTGTTCTCTGGGTTGTAGCCGTAAACACCGTTGCTGTCTGAAAGACTGAATGTCTTTGTGACTGTAGCACCTGTAGCATTGGTATAGATGATTCGAACTTGAACGGCTTGCGTTGCAAGATCGGTCTCAGATTGACCAATGGTGATTCTCCAATGACCTGTTTCTGCGTTCGTAGCATCGTACTCTTCAATCTTGAAGGTCACTCTTGGTGTTCCTTTCACATCAGTATCTGCGAGGCTTGAAGCCCAGACATAGATGACACCGGAAAGAACCACAGTGATAGCGACCATGAGGATGGTTGCGATAACTGGGCTCACAGCACCTTCGTCGTCAGCCATTGTTTGCTTTCGAACTTCTTCTTCATCTTCATCACGTCGTGATGTGAAGGAGAGAGCGGTGACAAACAAACCAGCGAGAGCAACTGCCATCATGCTTGGAGCAAACGATGGAACTGCAGATGCACCAATTTGTCCCACAATGATTGGTAGGGATTGGTTTGTTGCAATGAATTCGTCTGCTGGTTGGTTCGCATGATTACAGATATCTGCGGTTGCAGAACTGGACATGACGTTGTTACACCAGTTGCTGTCTTCCAAGAGCGGTCGTCGCTGTGAGGTCGTTGTTCCGTTAGAACCGTATTGACCTGGCTTGGACCACATATCACCTTGGAGGCCGCTGTTGGTTGCTCTGTGTGACCCAGGTTGGTCGATTTGGAATCGCTGAGTCACTGTTGTTGTCAAATCACATGGGTTTGTCAAACATGTCAATACATCCATTTCAACCCAAACTTCTGTTGTGTCACGTGTGATGTACACATTGTCAGTGATTGAAATTTCTCCACCGTAATCAGGAACTGTGTAGTAGCGAGCGATTTCAGGTTGTGCGTGTCCATCAGTGTGGAACGTCACCTTGAGCATGTGATCGTAGGTGTATGGACCTTCGTCACCGCCACCGCCAACCTTCACAGTGACTGGTAGGTAAGAACCGGTCATGAGTGAAGTAACACCGTTCCAGCTGAACTTACTCGAATCATCGAAGTAGTAGTCTGGTACGAGTTCTCGGACGTTGTCAACACGTACACCAATTTCCTTGGTCACCATACCTTGTTGGTAGTTAGCGATAGGCATAATCGATGTGTCATAGTTTGGCACGTACGATGGTGCGTTTAATGTGTCACGGAGAACCAATCGGATTTGACAGAACTCTGAACCAATTGGTGGAATTTGGTGAATACCGTTGTCGTTGAGGTAATCAATTTCCCAAATTCTTGCGTTGGTTGTTGCGTCTGGAACGAGTTCGAAGATGAGGTCGTCGCCAGTGATGGTCGTTGTGAAGTAGTTTTGATACTCACATTGATCTGTTGCTTCAACAGTCCAGTAAAGGTCATCCAATTCATGGTCAATATCATACTTGATTGCTGACAAGTCGTATGTCAGGTTATCCAAGTTTGTGTCATCTTCCATCAAGGTGAGCATCCATGGCACGTTTGGTATGGAGCCATTGTTTGCTTGCATGACAACTTCATTCTGTCGGTCCCAATCGAGGATAATTGGTGCGTCGTTGACAGGAGACACCGAGAAGGTCACGTCGTATGGAGCTGAGTCTTGGTTCTCTGAACCGTTATCAGTCACAACGAGAGTGACATCACAAGCACCACCAAGTTCGTTGCTGGTGTTTTCAGTAATCACGAGTTCATATCCGTCAATTTCTACTTCAAATGCAGTACATGTCGATGGAACTGAAGCAGCCCATGAGTACGATTGTCGGTATGGAACTTG
>CAZWXR010000145.1:0-2791 GCA_964637985.1 uncultured Candidatus Poseidoniales archaeon | reverse complement strand
TCGTACGCACCTTCACCCCAGCCAGCTGAGTATGCGGCGTCCATCATTTCGGAGCCATCGCTTGCAGCCATCACAGCCATGATGGAAGAAGCGACTGTATTTCCTGCTTGCATGTTTTCGAGGTCGTTTGCCATAGCACTTGCGGAGAATCCGACTTTTGTGAGGTCCATGATTCCAGCCACTGCGGTTCCTGTAGCACCGATGACCTGAGGCATAAAGGCGATGTTGAGATTTGTGATTTGTGTGTCGCATGGGTTCTCGGAATCCGCTGCACACTCGTAAGAGATCACCTCGTTATAGGTCAGTGTACCTGCCGAAGAGTTGTGTTCAACAACAGTCTTTGTCGATGTAACGTCGTAGGTGAAAGGTCCAAGCATTTCATAAGTGGGGGTACTCATATTTTCGCCCATCACATCTGCTAAGTTCGTCACCGAATACGCGTAGAAGTCACGAGTTTCGCTGGAACTTGCCCAGTCCGCTTCTACGTTTGCACAATCGCCGTCTGTGCACGCATCATCAAGAGGCTTTGTTGCCACATTTTCTTGCACTGCGTCTTCGACGGCACCCGTTGACAATGGGGCGAGTACTGCCATGTTGACAACGAGTAGTGCTATTCCGATAATTAATCCATTTTTGCCTGCTAGCATGGTGGTCATAACGCTCCTTTCCACAAGTTTAGGTTTTAATATTTAGGCAGATAAATTGAATTCAAGGTGAATAACCTTACATTTTTGTCGAATCCAAGATAAAAAATCTCCAATCTTGCGTTTTTGTCTTTCAATTGCCCATTCTCACATGTTTCGTCGATATTGTCCACCAACTTGGAATAACGCAGTGGTGATTTGACCGAGCGTAGCGACTTTCACAGTTTCCATCAATTCCTCAAACACATTTCCACCACTCCGTGCAACGTTTTGTAATCGTTTCAATGCTTGACCGGTAGCGTCCTCGTGGGTTTGGTGCAGACCATTTGTTCGGTCGAGACACGCCTGCTTTTCTTCTGGGGTAGAACGAGCGAGTTCCATATCGAAAGCCTCGGCATTCGAATCATCAAAAGTTTGAGCGTTTGGATTCTCAAAGGTGTTGACACCGATAATTGGTAACGTTCCATCGTGCTTTAGATGCTCGTAATACATCGATTCGTCTTGGATTTTACCACGTTGATACATTGTTTCCATAGCACCGAGAACGCCGCCACGGCGACTGATGGCTTCGAATTCCTCAAGGACAGCCTCTTCGACGAGGTCTGTGAGTTCTTCAACGATGAATGAACCTTGCATTGGATTTTCTGTTTTCGTCCAGCCACTTTCTTTGTTGACGATGAGTTGAATGGCTAAGGCACGTCGAACGCTCGCTTCTGTTGGCGTTGTGATGGCTTCATCGTACGCATTGGTGTGAAGGGAATTTGCATTGTCTTGGATGGCGAGAAGTGCTTGGAGTGTCGTTCGAATGTCATTGAAATCAATTTCTTGGGCATGAAGACTTCGACCACTGGTTTGAATGTGGTATTTGAGTTTCTGACTACGATCGTCTGCACCATACAAATCCCGCATAGCAACAGCCCAAATTCTCCGTGCAACGCGACCGATGACGGTGTATTCTGGGTCAAGCCCGTTGCTGAAAAAGAACGATAGATTGGGTGCAAATTTGTTAATATCCATTCCTCGACTTCTGTAGTATTCAACATAGGTAAAGCCATTGGCAAGGGTAAAGGCAAGTTGGGTAATCGGATTTGCTCCCGCCTCGGCGATGTGGTAACCGGATATGGAGACAGAGTAATGGTTCCTCACATTGTGGTCAATGTAGTATTGTTGAACATCCCCCATGAGTTTGAGTGCAAATGGGGTGGAAAAGATGCACGTGTTCTGTGCTTGGTCTTCCTTGAGAATGTCAGCCTGAACGGTTCCGCGAACGGTGGAGAGTGCTTTTGCCTTCAACATTGCATAGGTTTCAGCATCGACAAGCTCGTCACCTCTTCGTCCAACGGTGGCAAGCCCGAAGCCGTTGTGGCCTTCTGGCACATCTCCACGATAGGCGTCTGGTCGAATATCGAGTGGTTTTCCCTGTTCGGCAAGATAGGACTCAACTTGTTGGTCTATGGCAGCATTGAGGAAAAAGGCGAGAATAATCGGTGCAGGTCCGTTGATGGTCATGCTCACCGAGGTGTTGGGGTCGCACAAATCAAAACCGGAATACAGTCGCTTTGCATCATCGCATGAGGCGATACTGACACCAGAATTTCCAACTTTACCCCAAATGTCAGGTCGAAGAGCAGGGTCCCTGCCGTACAATGTCACCGAATCAAAAGCGGTGGATAACCTGGCGAAATCTTGTCCCTTTGACAGGTAGTGGAATCGACGATTCGTTCGCTCAGATTCGCCTTCACCAGCAAACATTCGTGCAGATAATTCGTCGGTTCGTTTGAATGGGAAGACACCAGCGGTGTACGGGAAATGGCCAGGGGCGTTCTCACGACTCATCCATACGTGCAACTCACCATCGTCAGCGAAGGTTGGTAAGGCAACCCTTGGAATTTTCGAATGAGCGAGAGATTCTGTTGTTGTTTGAACGGTAAATGGTTTGCCCCGAACATGGTACGTGTACTCTCCAGAAGCATATTGTTTTGCGAGGTCTCGAAATTCGTCAAGGGCTTGACGCTCGTGTTCAAGTTCGGTAAGCAAGGCTGTAATTTGTTCATTGAGGTCCGATGAAACGCTTTGTTGACGGCGTTGCTCTGCGTGGGCTGCAGCCGTCTCAAGATGCTGACAAAGTCGAAGTTTCTGTGCAACCT
>CAZWXR010000144.1:0-2892 GCA_964637985.1 uncultured Candidatus Poseidoniales archaeon | reverse complement strand
ATCCATCAGTATGAGAGTTTTGGTGGTGCGAATGTTGATGCCTCATGTTTGTATGGGTTTGACCATGGCGGAAGCGCATTTGGAAGTTCAACAACTTCACTTTCGCCACACGATTGCAGGGCGGATTCCCCTCATTCGTAAGCACGCCATCCTCGGAGGAGGGGTTTTTGATTGCTCATTTTCAATTGAGCGAGGCGAAATTTTAGGTCTCGTTGGTGCAAATGGTGCTGGAAAAACAACGCTCCTTCGACTCCTCGCCGGCATTCATGCCCCGCACAAAGGGGACATTCGGGTTGATGGAAAAAAAGGAAGTACGAGCCAATTAAGAACCAAAATTGGCCACATGCCTGAACATATTCGATGGAATGGAAACAAAACTCTCCAAGAAATTATGGAAGAATTCTGCATCTTGAACAATGAAGATACAACAACTGCTGCAAAACTTCTCGAACTCGTTGGCTTAATCGATCAACGTCATGACCCAGTATACCGACTGAGTCAAGGTATGCGTCAAAGGCTTTCACTTGGCGTAGCCCTCATTGGTTCACCAGAAATTCTCCTCCTTGATGAACCATTTAACGGACTTGATCCGATTGCATCCGCCTCGTTTCAAAACATGCTGAAAAAGCTCGCCAGCAAAGGTGTTACAATCATTATTTCATCTCATCTTGTCTATGACTTGAGAACCCTTGTCGACAGAATTGCTATCATGCATCGAGGTCAACTCATCGAAGAGGGGACGATGGAGGATGTGTCCAAAAAATTAGGCTTTCATGGCATGTATGAAATTAAAGGCAATGGTGATGTCGAGGTGGAGCAGTTTTTCGAACTTCACAACGTTGTGGAACACTCCAAAAACGAAAATAGGTGGACGCTTATCGTTCGCGATGTCACTTCTACGAGTATTCAAACCATGTTTGAGAAGAATGTCAAGGTAACGTCATGGACTCCTTTTGAGCCTAGCCTCGTCGACCTTCTCCAATCAGCAACCGGAATGGAATTGGATGAAATTTCAATGGAGGTCAAACCCCAAATGATGGTGCCGCTTCGTTCGGAGGTGGATGAAGATGAATGAGAACAGAAGGATTCTCATGCTTTCATCGATTGTTCGAAAAGAGTTGCTGTATTCCAATCGAACAAAAATTATGTTTCCGATCCTTTTGCTCTTTATTCCGGGATTTGCTTGGGGGTTCTCCGACCCTCAAGTCGTCCTACCTGGTGGAGTTCAACCAGAGACGGCCATGGAAATTCTGTATTATACCTCGATTGGAATATTATTTTCTGCAACTGTTTTTGCAGTTCTTCATGCACATGATGGGATAAGTAGAGAGCGAATATCCGGGGTCCTCGAACTACGATTATCACAACCAATGAGTCGCTCAAAACAAACGTATGCATTGGTCTTTGGCTACTGGCAAAGCAGTTTTTTGCCCGTTGCATTTTGCTCACTGTTGGCTATGATCGCCATGTTTGCAAGAACTGGCTTGCTACCATCTTTCCTCGAATTGTTGACATTCATTTTTGCCGTTGCAGTTCTTGTTCTTTGGTACACACTTTTGGCACTGATTGCTTCATCTTTCGCTAAAGAACAAAGCACATCGATCGCGTTTGGGATTGGAACATGGTTCCTGTTCACCTTCCTATGGGCTCTTGTGACATCAATGGTGGCATTTGCATCTGGTGTTGCGGTTGGCCAACCAAATGACCCTGAATGGGTTCGATTGGAAGGCCATCTCGATCTGCTTTCCCCAAATGGGGTGTTTCACCACCTTCTTGAGTTATGTATCCCCGGTATTGAACGCGGTGTATCTACGGCAATGACCCTTCTCGGCGTCATCTTGTGGACGCTCTTACCATGGCTGGTACTCAAACGAAGGATTCAACATCTTACGCTGTAGTTGATGCAAGTATTCTTGAACACGAAAGTGGTGGTGTTCTTATGGCGACACATCCTTCTCGTATCGGTCTTGCCCTCTTCTTAACACTCTGTGTCTTGATGTCTACACTCTCATTGCCCGAGGAAAAGGCTCAACTTTCAATCATTGATTCAACATCAGTTGACGATACAAGCGGGCGACAAGCTGGCTTTGACCCGGATTGTTCTGGATTGACATTTGAGGACCTCTTCGAATACGACTATGCAATCTTCGATTTGCTCATCCTTGACGATTGGGCAACTGCAGACATGTCAGCATCCGCTTGGGTCAACGGCTCAAATTCGGCGATTGTTCGGGCAAACCTTGACGGATTGTTTGATGGTGCCCCTGGTGGAAACAACAGTTTCATCAGTACCGATGAACGTGATGCAGTTCGTGAGTTTGGCCCATTGTGCATTGAAGATATGGAAACTCGTCTCGGCATGAACGAAAAGAATCTCAAAGATGGAGAATATGGTTGGAACAACTTCACTTTTGCAAATGATGGTATCGCACTCGATGAGGTAGATATTGTACCGAACAACCACCCTGACGCACGAACTTGTACAAATTTTGGTGCGAGCACAAATTGTAAAGAAGTACCCGTCTCGATAACAGATAATATGGAAATTCACCTCTCTTCTCAGCCAGATGTGAGTAATCTAGAATTTGTGCAATTACCAAATAAAGGCGAATCAAATTTCACCCTTGCAATGAACATCACCAACATGACAAGCGGTGTGTTCAAAGCCACGTTCCCATTTGTGCAAAACCTAAGGGTTGATGCTGCTTACATGCAAGACCGAAATCAAGGCATACCAGGCGAATTGTACAATCTCGATTCGCTAGAGGTGATGACCACAACTTCGGAACAAGTCCAAATTCGACTTGAGTTGGAATTCGACCGAAGTCAATGGGATGTCGAGCGATTTATCTTCGTCGAATTCACAACGTCAGAACGACTCATCAATACACC
>CAZWXR010000143.1:0-2924 GCA_964637985.1 uncultured Candidatus Poseidoniales archaeon | reverse complement strand
TAGGAATTGATGTAAAAAATCCCGAAGGAGACTGGGATGGTGACGACAATTGTCCATTTTATGGGTCACTTCGACTACGTGGGCAGGTTTTGGAAGGAACCGTCTCGTCTGTTGGAATGCAAAAAACAATCACTATTGAACGTAACAACGTTCGGTATATGAAAAAGTACGAGCGTTTTGAAAAGCGTACATCCCGACTTGTAGCACATCTACCATCATGTATTGGTGAAGTCAACATCGGTGATGCTGTTCGAATCATGGAATGCCGACCACTCTCTAAAACAATTTCATTCTGTGTGATTGAAAACAACGGAGGTGGCCAATCATGAAGGGGCTACCAGGTAACCAAACTCGTGGCCTTCCAACAGCAGCACGACTGCTCGTTGCTGACAACACTGGTGCGAAGGTTGTTCAAATCATCAACGTCCTCAAGTTAGGAGGTACAATGCGACGACTTCCTGCTGCTGGAATCGGTGACATGACCAAAGTGTCTGTGAAGAAAGGTACTCCTGAAACACGACGCCAAATGTATACAGCAGTTGTTATTCGACAACGACGTCCATTTAGGAGAGCGGACGGTTCTTGGGTTCAATTCGAAGATAATGCATGTGTGTTAACAAATGAAAGAGGCGATGTTCAAGGTTCTGAAATCAAAGGACCTGTTGCTCGTGAAGCCGCTGAACGCTGGCCAAGAATTGCTGCTACTGCAAAGCAGATTGTATGAGGAGTTGAGATCATGGTAAAAAGTATGAAACCTGGAAAACAACGAAAGGCGCACTACAATGCACCGCTTCATGTCAAGAGAAAGCGAATCGCTGCTCGACTTCAACTCGACAAACCTGATGCACGATTTGCCGGTGTCCGAAGTGTTACTGTTCGAGTTGGGGATACCGTCCGAGTCATTCGTGGGGACTTTGCCCATGGCTCTGATAAAAGAGTTGGTGGAAAGCGAAATGCTGAACCTTTGGTCGGTAATGTACTCAGAATCGACGCTGAAAAGGGACGACTTTTCATCGAAGGTGCAACATCTTCGAAATCGGACAACAAAGCTGAAGCATTTCCAGTGCATTTTTCAAATGTCATTATCACAAAATTAGATGAAACCGACAAGGTTCGAATCCAAAAAATAACAGGAGATAGGAGTTGAATACATGAGTAGCAATCACTTGAAGAGACTCGCCATGCCACGAAGTTGGCCAATCACAAGAAAGACTGACATTTGGGTGTCCCGCCCAAATCCAGGAGCACATTCATTGGAACTTTGTATTCCAGTCGGTGTGGTCATCCGAGACATCCTCCAGTTTGCGAGCACCATGCGTGAAGTACGCTACATTTTGCAAGCAGGAAAAGTGTCCGTCGATGGTAAAGTCATCAAAGACACCAGAAGAGGTGTCGGTTTGATGGACGTCCTTACTCTTGGCGAAAACAATTACCGCTGTGTTCTCGACCACAATGGTAAACTTCGATACTCAGCAATCTCCAAGGATGAAGCAGGCTGGAAGGTTTGCCGCATCGAAGGAAAAACCACGGTAAAAGGAGGAAAAACTCAACTCAACCTGCACGATGGAAGAAACATCCTTGTTGACAATGCGAGTGAGTACAAAACAGGAGACTCACTCAAACTCGGTCTGCCTGATCAAAATATCATTCAACACATCAAATTCGGAGAAGGTACAAGGTGTTACTTGATTGGTGGTGTTCACGTAGGTTCAACCGCCGACATGACCGAATTCATTGTCAAGCGTTCAAGCATGCCAAATGAAGTCCTCTTCCAAGACTTTGGTACCATCGCAAGAAATGTCTTCGCCATCGGTGATGCAATAATCCCAAGCACTGAGGTGAAGCAATGAGCGGAACTGCAAACCCCATGTTTCAACCACGCATTGCAAAGGTGTGTGTGAACATTGGTGTCGGAGAGGGAGGACAACAACTTCTCAATGCGGAAAATGTCCTTGAGCTTGTTACAGGTGTAAAGCCACAACGAACACTCGGACGTATTCAAAACAGAGATCTGAAAGTTCGAGTTGGAGCGCCTATTGGATGCAAAGTCACGATTCGAAACAAGGACAAAATTCAATCCTTCCTCAAAGATGCTTTCTGGGTTCGTGACAACACGATTCCTTCATGGAACTTTGATAGAGAAGGAAATCTTTCATTCGGTATTCGAGATTATACTGATTTTCCCGAGCAGAAGTATGACCCTGACATCGGAATTTTCGGTATGGATATCACTGTGGTACTTGAACGACCAGGTCATCGAGTCAGTCGACGAAGAAAGGCGACAACAAAAGTTGGCCTAGCTCACAAAGTAACTGCTGATCAATCACGTGCGTGGTTTGTAGAGAACTACAACCTCACGATTCTGGAGGAATAAACATGGCAAAAGATCACGGAATGAGAATTGGACGAAGTATTGGATGTCGCAGATGCGGCAGAAAGCGTGGTATGATTCGAAGGCATGGTCTGCGACTATGTCGACAATGCTTCAGAGATACAGCCCACGAAATTGGCTTCAAAAAGATGAGTTGAGGAGAGGAAAGATATGCAAATAGATCCATTAAACGACGCTCTAGTGAAGATGTACAACGCCGAACAAGCTGGTAGGTATGATGTTGAATTACATCCTGCCTCAAAACTCCTTGGAAACGTTTTGCTCATCATGCAAAAATCAGGCTACATCGGTGAATTTGAAAAACAAGAAAATGGCCGTGGTGGCACATACAGTGTCCAACTACGTGGAAAAATCAACAGATGCGGTACTGTCAAGCCAAGGCACAGTGTCAAGCGTCAGGAATTTGAAAAATGGGAAACACGATATCTTCCAGCACAGGATTTTGGTCTCTTGATTCTCACAACAAACTCCGGTGTGATGAACCACTACGAAGCCAAAGATGCAAGAATCGGTGGTAAACTTCTTGCCTATG
>CAZWXR010000142.1:0-2946 GCA_964637985.1 uncultured Candidatus Poseidoniales archaeon | reverse complement strand
TTTTAGAAAGACTCATTTACACGCCCTCCACTTCAATACCCATACTTCTTGCTGTGCCTGCAATAGTTCTGACAGCTGCATCCATATCAGCCGCCGTTAAATCAGGTTCTTTTGCTTTTGCAATTTCTTCAGCTTGAGCACGAGTTATTTTTCCAACCTTGTTTGTATGAGGAATTGGTGAACCTTTTTGTACCTTAGCGGCCTTTTTTATCAAAATAGCAGCTGGAGTTGTTTTCATTACAAATGTAAAACTCTTGTCCGAATACGCAGTAATCACTACGGGGACAGGTAGTCCAGGTTCAACATTTTGTGTTTGTGCATTAAATGCTTTACAAAAGTCCATAATATTCAAACCTTGTTGCCCTAAAGCTGGACCAACTGGTGGGCTTGGGTTTGCTTTTCCCGCTGGGATTTGTAACTTAATATATCCCTGAATTTTTTTTGCCATTTACATCACTCCTTTACTTGGTACAAGCGCTTAAAAAAGCTCCCAAATTAGTTAAACTTCTTTTTGAATTTGACCGAACTCAAGCTCCACTGGAGTAGCTCGACCAAAAATAACTACCTCAACACGAAGTTTATTTTTTTCATAATTGATTTCTTGAACAGTGCCAGAGAAATCCTTAAATGGTCCATCAATTACACGAACTGATTCGCCGACCTCGAAAGTTAATTTCTGAGTTGGATTCACTTTACTGTCATCCATTCTGCGTAGAATTAACTCCACTTCATTATCTTTTATTGGTGTTGGCTTAAGAGCCGAACCTCCAATAAAAGCAGTAACTTTTGGTGTGCTTCTTACCAAATGCCATGTGGCATCATTCATATCCATTTGCACAAGAACATAGCCAGGATATAACCTTCTTTCACTAATTGTTTTTTGTCCTGCTTTTAACTCAACAACTTCTTCAACAGGCACAAGCACGTCACCAAATTGATCTTTAACATTGGATAATTCAATTCTTTCAAGCAACCCTTTTTGAACAATTTTTTCATATCCAGAATAAGCCTGAACCGCGTACCATCTTTTGGTCATTTTTAACGTCCTAAAACTAAATTAACAATGTAAGTAAAAGCAATATCAACAAATGCTAGAAAGATCGCCATCAGAACAACAACAACAAAAACAACCAAAGTCATCTGTACCGTCTCTTTTCTTGTAGGCCATACAACTTTTTTTGCCTCAAGCACGACACTATTCAAAAAATTAAACAACTCATCACCTTTAGATGACTGCTTAAATACAAATAGTGAAGCTGAAAGTCCGACTAAAATACTTACCACTTTAAACACAAGCGGTTGCTCATCTAACATATAAAATCCAACAATTCCCAATATAAAAATCAGGATTGCGGACGATGTCTTTAACTTATCACTCAAACTTTTTACCTTTTATAATGGCAGGCCAGGAGGGCTTCGAACCCCCAACCCTCGGTTTTGGAGACCGATACTCTACCAATTGAGCTACTGGCCTAAAATCCTATTCAACAATCTTAGCAACAACACCCGCACCAACTGTTCGACCACCTTCACGAATCGCAAAGCGTAAGCCTTCTTCCATTGCAATCGGAGCAATTAATGTTGCAGTAATAGATACGTTGTCACCTGGCATCACCATTTCTGTACCTGCTGGTAATTCCACTGCTCCAGTTACGTCAGTCGTTCTGAAGTAGAACTGTGGACGATATCCATTAAAGAATGGAGTATGTCGGCCGCCTTCATCTTTACTTAAACAGTAAATTTCTGCTGTAAATTTAGTATGTGGTGTAATTGAACCTGGTTTTGCAAGTACTTGGCCACGTTCAACATCTTCACGTTTTGTACCTCTTAAAAGCACACCCACGTTGTCGCCTGCTTGACCTTCGTCAAGTAATTTACGGAACATTTCAACACCGGTACAGACTGTTTTTTCAGTTGCTTTAATACCAACAATTTCAATTTCTTCGTTGACCTTCACAATGCCTCGCTCAATTCGGCCAGTTACCACAGTACCTCGACCAGAGATAGAGAACACGTCCTCAACTGGCATCAAGAATGTACCGTCCACTGCACGCTCTGGAGTAGGGATGTAAGAATCAAGCGCTTCAGCAAGTTTTAAAATTGCTGGTTCGCCGATTTCTGATTGATCACCTTCTAAAGCTTTTAATGCAGAGCCCATAATAATTGGAGTGTCATCGCCTGGGAATTCGTATTTATTCAACAGGTCACGAACTTCCATTTCAACTAATTCGAGTAATTCTTTGTCATCCACCATGTCAGCTTTGTTCAGGAATACAATAATGTATGGCACACCGACTTGGCGAGATAATAAAATGTGTTCACGTGTTTGAGGCATTGGGCCGTCCGCAGCAGAACATACTAAAATCGCACCGTCCATTTGAGCAGCGCCGGTAATCATGTTTTTCACATAATCCGCATGGCCTGGACAGTCAACGTGAGCGTAATGGCGACTTTCAGTTTCATATTCAACGTGAGCTGTGTTAATCGTAATTCCACGTGCTCTTTCTTCAGGTGCTGAATCGATTGATGCATAATCTTTAGCCTCACCACCAAATTTCTTTGTCAGAACTGTAGTGATTGCTGCTGTTAATGTTGTTTTACCATGATCCACGTGGCCAATAGTGCCGACGTTAACATGGGGTTTGGTACGCTCAAATTTACCTTTAGCCATAATATATTCCTTAAAAAATTACTCTTTGTTCATGATTGCTTCGGCAATATTTCTAGGGGCCTCAGCGTAGTGTTTAAATTCCATTGAATACGTCGCTCTACCCTGACTCAATGACCTTAATGTTGTTGAATAGCCGAACATTTCTGATAGTGGCACTTCAACAGTAATAACTTTACCAGTTGCGTTATCATCCATCCCTTGAACAATACCGCGTCGCGATGAAAGATCTCCCATTACATCACCCATATAATCTTCAGGAGTTTCAACTTCAACCG
>CAZWXR010000141.1:0-2948 GCA_964637985.1 uncultured Candidatus Poseidoniales archaeon | reverse complement strand
TCAGGCTAGAGAACTCATCCGTGAAGTTGAGGCAAAATCAAATCAACTCAACGTGAAATCGATTCAAAGGTCGATGTACAATTTATATCAACTAGAGAATTTTGAAGATGTAGAAAAATGGTTGAAATAAATTGAGACAAGTATACAACATTCTCAACCCAATGTTCCAAAAATCGATTCTATTGTCGACAGCCACGTGCCTTCATTGATGCATTTTGCTATGTTCATAATGTAGTCCGATGTGGTGACATCTCCACTACGTTTTGGATATATTGCTCGCCCACATTTCCGTAACTCTTCTACAACTGGGCTTGAAATTTCTTCATAGAACTCCATTGCATCAATGGCTATCATAAGTTCACATGCAAGAATTTCGCTAATCCTTTGTGTAGCTTTGAATAAATTGTATGCTGCAGTTGCGCCCATCGAAACATGGTCTTCTTGACCGGCAGAAGTTGAGGTTGAAAATCCCGTTCGTGGTAGAATTTGTCCATGGAGTTCCGACAAGGCGGCTCCTGCAACATATTGAACAATCATCAAACCTGATTCTAACCCCGCATCATATGCCAAGAAAGGCTTAGGTGCTCTCTTTGCAATATCAAGGAGTTGGTCCATCCTACGTTCACTCATACTTCCCAACTCAAAAAGTGATAAAACCATTGAATCAGATGCTATTGCGATAATTTCGCCATGAAAATTACCTTGTGATACAATTTCGTGGGCACCGGGATTCGTTGCATCAGGAAAAACAAGTGGATTATCGGTCGAGCTATTCAATTCAATTTGTAGCGTTTCTGATAAACGTAGGAATGATTCATGAATTGCTCCATGTACTTGTGGAGCACAACGAAATGAGTATGGGTCCTGGACGCGTTCACAATTTTTGTGAGATTCAAGAATCTGTGAATCTTGTATTATTTTTCGCATTCTTCTTGCCACGGCTATTTGTCCAGGATGGGGTCGAGCCTCGTGGACAAGTTCAATGAGGGGCGTTGAACTTCCCTTAGCAGCATCTAGTGATGAACAATAAATAATGTCGGCTATTGGTAATATTTTGGACAGTTTGTAGGCCGATATTGCAAGGTAGGCTGTCATCTGACTCGTACCATTGATGAGTGATAGTCCGTCTTTTGCTCGTAGTTCTACACCGATGAGGCCTTTCTCCTTTAGAATTTCATGTGTTGGAACTCGCTCGCCTTGATGCAATACATATCCTTCTCCAATAAGACTGAGAGCTATGTGCGACAATGGTGCTAAGTCACCACTTGCACCGAGTGAACCAATTCTTGGCACATAAGGTACAATGTCGTGATTAAGAAATTCTACAATTTGGTTCAAAACATCCGGATGTGCACCCGAATATCCTTTGCATAGTGAATTTAGTCGAATAACCATCATTGCCCTTACCATCTCTTTTTCCATAGCAGGACCAATTGCCGTCGCATGTGAACGAATGAGATTTTGTTGGAGTTCTTTAAGTTGGTCAACTTCGATTCGAGTATTAACCAATGAACCAAAGCCTGTATTGACTCCATAAACTGTTTCTCCACTTCTCAGGATTCGTTCGATGACACCCCGTGAGGCGAGGACTTTTGACCAAGAATCAGAAGCAACTTCAACTTTCACATGATGGTAAGCAACCATGTAGACTTCGGTCAACGTGAGTGTCTCTCCATCAAGAAATACAGTTGATTCAGTCATCGAATTCCTCCAAAATTGTTGTGATCATCAAATCATCAGCAATATGAGGTAATGTTACTTTGAGCCCTGGTATCGATTTATTTGCTCTATTGATGGTTTGGATTGCCCCGTGGTTTCGTGCCCATGCCCTTCGGGCAATACCATTGTTGACATCCCACATCAACATAGATTGCAATTTTTGTTCTGAATGTATTGAGCCATCAAGTACAAGGCCAAATCCGCCGTTGATGACCTCTCCCCATCCAACGCCTCCTCCGTTGTGAATGCTTACCCATGTTGCACCCCTACATGCATCACCAAGGACATTTTGAATTGCCATATCAGCAGTAAACATAGAACCATCACGAATGTTTGCTGTTTCTCTGTACGGACTGTCAGTTCCAGATACATCGTGATGGTCTCTTCCAAGAACAATTGGTGCGGTTATACGACCATCTGCGATTGCTTTGTTCATCTCAGATGCGATTCTTCTACGGCCTTCATCATCAGCATAGAGGATTCTTGCTTGGGAGCCAACAACCATTTGATTTTCCCCCGCTTGTTCTATCCATCGTATATTATCCGAAATTTGTTGTTGTATGTCTTCAGGAGAGCCATTCTTCATGTCCATAAGAACTTCACAAGCAATAGAGTCAGAGATTGCTAAATCCTCTTCAAGACCGCTCGTACAGACCCATCTGAATGGGCCAAATCCATAGTCAAAACACATTGGACCCATGATGTCCTCGACATACGAGGGGTAACGAAATTCACCATTTTCATTCATTACATTAGCCCCTACTCTAGAAGCTTCGAGAAGAAACGCATTGCCATAATCCCAAAAATACATGCCCTTGTTTGATAATGTATTAATTGCATTGACATGTCGACGGAGTGTCTCTTGAACTTCATCTTTGAATTTCGCCGGATGCTGAGACATCATTTGGGCTGCTTCTTCGTATGAGTATCCAACAGGAAAATATCCTCCTTGGTATGGGTTGTGTAAACTGGTTTGGTCACTTCCAAGATGCGGAACTACATTTCGCTCAACACATCGCTCCCACAAATCAACGATATTACCAACATAACCAATTGATATAGGTTCTTTCTTTTCAGCAGACTCAACCATAAGTGTGATGGCATCATCTACATTATCGGTGACCGAAGTAAGCCAACCTTGTTCTTTTCTTTTGGTGGCAGCATGATGATTCATTTCTGCGATGATCGAACTAGCACCTGCAATTGTTGCGGCTTTGGCTTGAGCACCA
>CAZWXR010000140.1:0-2955 GCA_964637985.1 uncultured Candidatus Poseidoniales archaeon | reverse complement strand
CACCCAGTTCCCCTGAAACAAGAAATTCGTTATTGGCTGAAGAAGTGGCTATGAAGTCCAATAGCTTAATCTCAACACCCCGAATTTCGCCATGATGGAGAAGGTCATTTTGAGTGGAATCCAGTGCAAGAAGAATCGCTTCATCAGCGTCAACGCCAGCATCGACCCACACATTGGCCCGCTCTTCAACAAGATGAGGAAGAATATCGACAACTTCTGCCGTCGTATCTAAAACCGCATCTGAACTGGGTTCATGTGGTAATGTTAGCCCGGCAACCTTGACACCAAAAACGGCCATGGAAAGCAGTGACATGAGCAAAACGATGCCTGTTGCAAGGAGCATTTGGGCGAACTCATCGCCTTCAATGGAATGTGAGGACGATTTCATGCCGTACTGCCTCCTCTGCTCCAAACGTCGAGTGTCACAGTCCAAATGTCTCCGTTGACATTGAGTAATCGATGTACAGTGACCGTATTGCCATATGGATTTCCAACCGTTCCGTAAGGAACAGACATTGAACTATCCTTTGCCAACCAACAATTTGCCTCCTTTCCTGATGCAATAGCACTCTGCAGGAGTGCGCAAGCCTGATTCAAATCTTCCTCTTCGAGGAGTTCATGGAGTCGACTGTCTCCATCTGTCAAAGGTTCAAGACCCAAGCCAAAATTGAGGCTATCTTCGGCCGCAAGTTCAAGTGAGGCATCAAATGCAACAGATTCTGCATCTGGCACCTGAACTCGAATGAGGAAGGTGGCCGACATAAAAAAAAGCCAGAAGAGTGTCAACATTTCAAGAATATGGACTTGACCTCTTTCATCGGTGTTCAATCAACTTCACCCCCAGCTGATTGGTTGGGGAACGAAACTGCCTGTGTTGGGGGCGAGGCTTGGAATCTCTGTGACGCCAATAAGGTCGTTTGAGAATGCAATGATATTGAACACGACAAGTGCAACGACAATCATCAATCCTGATTGCTTGAAACCTGCACTAAAGCGACCTTTGGCCATTAAACCAGCCATTGAACCGTTGCCCATTGCTTGCATGGTCACACCATAATAGAAAACAGTCAAGAAAAACAGGGGGTCAACATTCCGAATTGACATGTTTCCAATCGTTTGCCCTCCACTGTCGCCACCATCTTCACCGCTTGAATTTGAATTCGCAATCGCAGGAATAAACACTTTTGCCAAGACAACGATCACACCAAGGAAAACGAAGTACGATGTCCAAATAACTGCGATGTATGAACCAATAGCACGGTTTCGTTCGGCTTCAAGGAATTTAATTTCACGGGAGTCATTTGCAGCAGTCACGAGAATATCTGAAATTTTACCTCCTGCCTTGTCCGCTTCTTGAATAAGTGTGATTGCTCTTTTAATCAGCGGCGTCCCAACTCGATCTGCGAATTGATGGATGACATCTCCAAATTTGATACCCCAACTTAGCTGATTCGACATTTTCTTGACTTCATGATTTAAAGCACCATATTCGGATGTCGCAAGTGTTTGAACCGCCACCGTCATCGAAAGACCACCTTTCCAATATTCTGCAAGGTCACGAAGGAAATCAGGGAATTTTTCTTCCATCTCATTCTTTGCTTCCTCAACTTTTTCCCAGTAGTATGAGGCAGGGTAGATAAGCAAGAAGAATGTCAATCCGAAAAAGTTGAGGAATATTGTTGGGTGGACTTGAGTGATAAAAATATCAACACTTGGACCAATCCAAAGCGATTTATTGTTCATGTAAGTTGGAATACCGTCAAAGTAGTGAATCGTCATATCAAATTTGACTTCGTACAATGTTTCTCCTTCCACGTTACTCATGGCAATAAATTCGTAGAGGTCTCCAGCTTCGATATTTTGCAATACTATTTCGCAATCTGTTGATTGACCAACCGTTCCGTTTTCATAGGCAAGAAGGTCTCCATCAGGATTTCGAATTGCAATCGTGTACGATGTCCCTTGCTTTGCATCAATCGAACAGTTAAGCCACATCGGCTGTTCAACAACAGCCCCGCCCGTAGCCTCAGGTGGCACACCGGGAACATTGAAATTTTGAGCCCGTTTTGACACATCAGTCCATGGTTCAGGCTCCCAGGTAATCACATCGGCTTTATCTTGTAGAATATTACAGGATTGATTTGCTGCATATGTGGGTTTTTGATTCGATTTGAAATAATCGCCCATTGGTTGCCCTGTGAGTGGGTCTTGCGCTGTTGCACCGCAGTAGATATTGGTGAACATCGGTTCGCCATTTGCCGTAGGTATGAATCCTGAATTTGTGATCCAGAAAAGACCGCTCGTTACCCCGAGGAGAATGGAGAAAAAGAGAATCGTATACAATCGTGAAAGGGTTTTATCATCTTTCGGAAGGTCGAGTTCAACGATGATTTTTTCCTTCTTTCTTGCCATCGTATCACCTCACATTTCCTGTTCCTTGCTGCTTGTGTACACAAGGATGGCGTAAGCGACGTGAATCATTGGAACGAAGCCTAAGACAATGAAGTAGAGCATACTTTCTGACATTTGAGCACCCGAACCTGAAACCCAGAACATAATGACGAGCATGACGATAAGGAACAGCGGCATAGCAACAGCGACAACAATGTATGACTCTGCGAGAAGGGCTATTGATTCTAGGAACATTTGCAATCGAGTACGATTTTCTCTCATGTAGTGCTCAGCTCGGTTGAGGAAGTAGAGTTTGAGTTGACCACCAGCGGTGAGGGTTCCGACCATACCTTGGAAAAACTCGGTCAGCCAAATCGATGCAGCCCTGTCCACGCTTAATCGCATTGCAGTGATGAGGTCGTAGCCAAGCAAGGTGACATCTCTGTAAATCATGGCTGCATCGTCTGCTACATCGCCGTAAATGTCCTTATTCATCGCCAAGGATTTGAAAATTTTTGCAGGTGTTGCATTCGCTGCGGACATTGCTGCGGTGTAGGAAGCAGC
>CAZWXR010000139.1:0-2984 GCA_964637985.1 uncultured Candidatus Poseidoniales archaeon | reverse complement strand
ATTTCAATCATTTTTGGTTCGATGGTGTATTCAAAAGGTGTGTCTGAACTCAGAGTCCGTCAATCAAGTTCACAATCAACACATCCAAATATGCTCTGCAACATGCGAACAACAAAAAAAATTCCAACAGCGAGATCGGTTACAGATTCAGAGGCAACATTCTCACCTGTTGTCGCATCCAACATTCAGGCTTCGGGTCTAGTGGTTCTGAGCACAGTATATTCATTGTCGACTTGGTCAAAATTGAAAGTGTTCGGAAAGTCAATATTCGGTGGTAAAATTACTACTGCTCAAGAAATGTTACAACTCGGACGTGAGGAAACGATTCAGCGGCTTCGGGAGGAGGCAATACGTCAAGGATGGACTCAAGTGATTAATGTTCGAATTGAAACGCTCTGTTTAGACAAAAAGAACAACCGACCAAGTGCGTTTGTTGAATTCTGTGTCTACGGAACTGGAATTCGATATTAACGCCACTCTTTTCTGAAACTATCTCTTCGTTTTTTTGATGCTTCGTCCATATGTCTGTCGTTTGGTTCAAAGCCTTCAGAGTCGATTGAAAGTGATTCATCAGATTCCTGCTCATGCATGTGTCGAATGAATTTGAAAAATTCCTCTGGATTAGGAAATCGAACGAAATGACCTCTTGGATCTTCACTAGACCGTGCTGCAAATCTTCGAATTTCTTTTCTCCACAACGCAAACCATCGAAAGAGATTTTTTTCTCCGGCCTCGGAATCAAGTTCAAGTCCCATCTCCTCAAATTTTTCTCTAAATCGCTGAAGGTCTTCGAGGTAATGCTCTCGATACTCATCCCTCATATTCCCATCGCTTTCAACCGATTCGCTTTGATTCTCATTGTCTTCATCTTTGGACTCCATGGTACTCCTTCAATTCAAGACTATATGAAGAATCCAATGTGGCATCTTACACACTATGAAAAGGGGGAATACTCAGGGGCATACGATGCAACTACGAGGGCATGTCACTTCTGGCCTCGGACGTGCGAGTGTGTTCATGGCACAACCGCACTATCAAAATCAATTCAAAGAATTATTTGAACAAACTGCTTGGCCGGGCACGCTCAATGTTCACGTTGAAAATGATGTGTTAATTCGTTACATTGCACTTCGGAAACTTTCTGGTATCGATACGCTAGATGCTGATGAAACATTGAGAGAACGCTCAACTACAATTGATACCACATCAATAGAGGCCATTCGGATTCGTGGTTTTTTACGTGACGGCGTGTCTTTTGGTGGTGCAACGGCATTCCTCGGAACCATATCGGTGAATGAAATCTCCTTGGACTGTGCGATTTTAATTCCTGATTTGACACGACATGTCGACGTCATTGAAATTATCTCACCACTCTTCCTGAGGGAGACATTGAATATCGAAGATGGTGATGAGGTTCACATCGAAATTCATGCTCAATCGTGAGGTTTGTATTCGAACTTCCCGAGCTTTGCCCACTCGTCAAAGAGGAGCATCTTTAGTTCATACTGACGTGCATGTTGCCAACGTTTTTTTCGAGTTCGCTCGACATCACGACCCACCGGTGGCGCCTCAAGCGTTTCATTAATCGTCTGCGGAGGGATTGGAAAATCATCCCATGACACCCCCCATAAAATGAGCCATTCTGGAGGTGCTACACCAAAGTCGACTGGCTCCTCTGGAGAATTTAGAGCATGTCGTACTTGATCGATAGTTAGTTCACCCATACTTAGGCGAAACAATGCATTTGCAATACGTCGAACTTGATTCCATAGAAATGACTCTCCAGTGATTTCAAAACCAAGAAGACGCTGTTCGGTAAACCAGGGTTGAATATTGAGGACGGTTCGCATAGGTGTTTTATCTGGCTCAAGTTTTGCAAAATTGGAAAAATCATGGGTTCCTTTGAATATTTCAATCCAATGTTTGAAATCTGAATGGTTCGGTTCTTTCCAAAAATCCATTCCTTCGAGCATGTATCTGTAGGTTCTGAAGTTTGCATGTCTCGGATTCCAATCATGCTCAACTTCATGGACATCGAGAAAGACCAAGGAGTCATCAAGCAAATCATCGACAGCACGAACGAATTTTCGTGGTGTAATCGAATCCCACAGCGATTTCTTAACGGTAACAATGCCCCCATTTACTCGCACATGAACCCCTGCATCTGTTCGACTCGACAAGACGAGGTAGGCATCTTTTGCTGAATCATCCCACCAATTTAATTTTCGAAACACTCGTTGTAGTTCGCCTTGTACTGTCTTTACATCGGGTTGGATTTGACTTCCATGAAATGCGTCACCAAGGTAACCAATGCGGAAAAATAGGCGTACAAAACCGCCCAAAATATATCCCTCATTATTCGCTTTGCAAGATTTCAATGGCTTCTTCCTTAGAGAAGCCGAGTGCTGCAACGGACCAGAGAAGAGCTTGTTGCAACCATGGTTGGACCATGGATTCCTTTCTGGTTGGGTCCATGACTTCAATTGCATCAACGAGATTGCGACTTGCATTGTACAGGACGTCATCAATTGGAATATCTTCAATTTCTAGTCGACGTGCATATCGCTGAAATTCTTTAACGGCAACAGGAACACGACGGCATTCGAGGGCGAAGGATGCAAAATCTGCGATATATTCCATATTCTCCTCATCGAGTTCCATGGCTTTCTTGTACGACATCATAATTTTTCCACCGGGAATGACATCTTCTTGTTCCTCCATGTTTTTCATGTTCGCAAACTCTGCATACATGTGATGTAATGATGCCACCTTGCTGTTTGCTTTGATTTGATGTTCGAGTTCCTCAAGGGCACCATCCAAATCTCCGTTGCTGAAAAGTTCAATCGCCTTCGCATTCAATTCATCTGACATATCATCACCTAACTTTAGCGGGTAGCAAGAAGTTCTTCAAGGCTATGCTTAGCAAAAACGACTCAGTTTTCCTTTTGGTTAAGGATGACATCTTTTAATTCAGAAAGCATGTT
>CAZWXR010000138.1:0-3031 GCA_964637985.1 uncultured Candidatus Poseidoniales archaeon | reverse complement strand
GAACATGAGACAGTGCCTATGACCGAAACAACCGAAGCGGAAGGAGCAAGTGAAGAGAACATAATCGAAACTGATGGAGCAAGTGAAGTGGAAGCAATCGAAGCAGGTCCAATAGATGAACATCATTCGTAGAGTAATGATGGCTGAAGTGGCATTGCAGCATTTGATTTTGAATCATCATTATCTCGACCGGGGATAAGGAGAACTTCCTCCAAACCGAGTTCTTCAGCGATAAAATCTAAACGAGACTCAAGGGCTCCTAATTCATCAAATTCTCGCAGAATCAGCACCTTCTCTTCATCTGACCATTTGAACAATTGTGGCAACATTTTTTTGTTCCAAAAACCGAGTATTTGTCCAATGTTTTCAGGGTTGATGAATGACTGTTGTTTGATTTCGTTGAGAATTGTTTTGACATTGCCACCATTTTCGATGTATCCAACGCCAAATGCAGCGAGTTGGACTTTCCATTGCTGTGAGAAGTGAACAAGAACGCGTTTCGGCGGGTGTTCAAGATGACGTTCCGCGATAGATTTTACCTTTCTCGCATTTTCTAAAATATCACGAAGGTATTGTTCTTGGTGCAAAATTGTCGCACGATGTTCATCAATCGCTTGGACTTCAGCCATGGTAGAATTCGACACAAAACCGGGCATATCGAGTGTCTTCCACCATTCTTCTGCTAAGTGTGGGGTTGAAACACAAAGAAGTTGAGACCATTGTTTCAACAAATCGACACCAAGTGTTTTGTTGTCGCCCCCTCTTCTCCTGTACCAGTTGATGTCCTTTGGAAGTTCGTAATGTGAGATTTCAACCGCACGTCGAAGATCATACGATTCCATCGCATCACTAAATTCACGAATTCTTTGATGCAAGCGAGCCTTCAACCAATCATCCATTTGATTGTCGTTTTGCCCCCATTCTTCGATTATTTCCGGCATTTGGCAAAGTTGCAAGATAACGCGATGATTTGCTTCGAGAGCAGTATCCGACCAATCCATGCCAGCCGTAGGGTTTGCGGCAAAGAGAATGAATAGACGGACAGTATCAGCTCCAAATTGTTCAATCATATCTTCTGGTGAAACTGTATTGCCCAATGATTTGCTCATCTTTGCAGAGCGACTTGACAATTGACTTTGACAATGGGGGCAAGGCTGACCTGCATGGTCCACTGATAATGTAAGGTTACATGATTCGCAAAACGGAGCGCTTTTGTTCACCATACCTTGGCATAACAATTCCTGAAAAGGTTCGTCAATCATGTGTAATCCCAGGTCACGGACCGCCTTTGTCCAAAATCTTGCATAGATCAAATGCATTTGTGCATGCTCAATACCTCCACAGTAAAAATCCACATTCATCCACGCATTTGCAATGTTGGTATCGAATGGGCTTTCGTTATTTTTTGCATCTGTATATCTAAAAAAGTACCACGATGAATCAACAAAGGTATCCATCGTATCAGTTTCCCTTCGAGCATCGCTTCCACAGGTTGGGCATGATGTATGGAGGAATGAGGTTGAGGTCTCGAGGGGATTTCCTTGGCCAAACACAACATCATTTGGCAAAATAACGGGGAGGTCTTTCTCCGGGACAGCAACAGCACCACAAGCATCGCAATGAATAATTGGAATAGGCGTTCCCCAATACCTCTGTCTTGAAATGAGCCAAGGTCGGATTTTCCAATTGATTGTTCTGTGGCCCTTTTTTTGTCGCTCCAACTCATCGATAATGGCTTGCTTGGCATCGTTTCCAAAGAGTCCGTCAAATCCTTTGATTGATGAATTCACCATGTAGCCAAGTGATTCATCTGCAGATTTCATATCGTCGATGACCTCAACACTTAGGTCGCTAACGAGGACGCGTTTGATTGGAATTTGATAGACTGAGGCGAATTCAAAATCTCTCTGGTCATGAGCAGGAACAGCCATGACCGCTCCTGTTCCATAACTCGCAATGACAAAATTTCCAAACCATATTGGAATGCGTTCACCAGAAAGCGGATGAATTGCGAAGTGACCTGAGAAGAATCCTTCTTTTTTCTTCATATTTTTTATTCGATCGAATTCAGACATTTTTGAAACTTCATCGTGAAGTGTTTGCCACTTTTCTTCAATTTCAGTTCCTTCAACAAGTTGTTTTGCAAGCGGATGTTCTGGTGCTAATGTGATGAAGGTAACACCAAAAAGTGTATCGGGGCGAGTGGTGTACACCTCAATTTGCCCATGCTCTCCCTCGATCTCAAATGTAATATTTGCACCTTCTGAGCGTCCAAGCCAATCTTGTTGTAGAAGACTGACGTTTTCTGGGAACTCAATAGTCTCCAATCCATCAAGCAATTCTTGTGCATACTTTGGCAAATTGAGAAACCATTGACTCATGTCCCGTTGAATAACTGGACCATTGCACCGCCAACACCTTCCTGCTTTGACCTGTTCGTTTGCAAGGACGGTTGTGCATGCATCACACCAATTGACCGGTGCAAATTCCTGATACGCCAACCCACTTTCGAAGAATTTTGTAAAAAACCACTGGTTCCATTTGTAGTACATCGGGTCATGACTTTTCACCATTCTACGCCAGTCGTATGAAAATCCCATTCGTTGAATCTGCTGAATAATTGAATTCATATTTCGTTCGGTAATGTCATGTGGGTGTCCACCTTCTTTGATTGCAGCATTTTCTGCCGGCATACCAAACGAATCAAATCCCATTGGATAGAGGACATCAAACCCTTTCAATCGCTTGTATCGAGCAACAGCATCACCAATAGAGTAATTTCTCACGTGACCCATGTGCATTTTACCCGATGGATAGGGGTACATTTCAAGACAGTAAAATGTAGGCTTATCACCACTCAATTCTGTTTCGAAGATACGGGCATCATTCCATTTTTTTTGCCACGCAATTTCGTTAATTGGGGTTGGGGTTGACAAATGATTCACCTTGCGTAATCAAACCCAAAAAGGAAGAGAATTTGAATTCAACGCATAGCATAGGTCTGAGTTGTCGACTTAATCAGAAAAGTTTG
>CAZWXR010000137.1:0-3045 GCA_964637985.1 uncultured Candidatus Poseidoniales archaeon | reverse complement strand
TTCAAAATACACAAGGGTTTGAATGAAAGAAGTGTTTTGGTTCAATCAAGCGGAGGCGAACAAGCATGACGAGAACCTTGGTTCTAACTGTCGACAGGGACAATGATTTGGGCATCAAGACTTCGATTCGCGGTCCTGTCGTTGGCAGAAGACAAGTGTTGACAGCCGCACTAAAATTGGGCATCGCCGACCCGGAAGAGAGCGATACAAATGCGATATTGGGGGCCCTTTCACAACACGATGCCCTCAGTGAATCCAAAAGCGACGATGACGACGTCGAAATCGCAATTTTGACAGGAGACGAAAAAGTCGGTGTGCGTTCAGACAGAGCTATCGCTGCTCAACTCGAAGAAGTCGTAGCGGCATTCCAGCCCGATGAAGCCATTCTCGTGACCGATGGTGCAGAAGATGAAAGTGTTCTTCCAATCATTCAATCTCAAGTTCGTATCGACCATGTACAGAAAATCATTGTCAAACAATCCAAGGGCATCGAAGGTACATACTATTACATCGTTAAAGCCCTAGAAGACCCGAAGTGGCGAGCAAAATTCATGATTCCATTCGGTATTATTACTGCAATTATTGGATTAGGCATTATGCTACCAGACGATGTTGGTGGTATTGTCATCGGTGCACTACCTCTTCTCCTTGGCCTCTACATCATCAGCAAAGGTGCTGGTTTGGAGTCAACAGTGAACCGTGTGATTCAAGAAATGCGTGAAAACGCCGATGCTGCAATGTTTTCTTCACTCCTTTGGACGGCCACCCTCTTCAGTGCTATATTTGCTGTAGCAGAAGGTTGGAGAGAATACTCGTTGCTCAAAGGCGATGAAATATCCAGTGTTTTATGGCTCAATGTTGTTCATTCGTCACTCGCTTGGATAATCATTGCCTTCCTCACATCAACAGCGGGATTCATGCTCCTGCGTTTGAAGAGAGGTTCCTTTTCAGGACGTCTGGTTGTTCTGAGCGTTTTTGGCGTTGTCGTCTATTCTTTCTTGAATGCAGCACTAACCATTGCAGACCAACTTCTCCGAGAACAAGGATATGAATTCAGTGTATCAGTCATTCTCGATGATTTTACACAACCAATCATCTGGGTCGTCATCTTATGGATGACAATGACCGTCGTAAGAACACTACGAGCGAAGCAGTCCCAATCAGAACGATATTGGGGTATTTGAGGAGCACGACTATCCTCAAAACTCAAATGCAGTTAGCATCTCACATCACTTATGACTCAAGTGCCTTCAAATGAACTCAATCGATTGCTGAGCCTTGACGGTTACGACCAAATGCTCGAAATTGACAGGGTTTGTCGCCAATATGGCATCGATGAACAATCGCTACGAAATCTCATGGCCTCATTTTCTCAACCTGTCCAAAACAGCCCCTCGGCAGACATGAATGAATCAACATTAATGCACACAAACAAAAAACAAGAACTGCAAAAATCAGAATTTGGCCAATCACCAAACTCAACACACTCAATGAATGAACCAACATATGTCAACAAAGACCAATTTCACTTTGACTATGACCCATCGGTTGAGGCTAAACAACGTCGGGCGATGGTTGAGCAAGCAATCGTCTGTCCTGCTTGCGGTGTTGCCCTTGGCATCCCAAGTCAACGACCGATCAAAGTGACTTGTCCCCAGTGTCTTCATGAATCGATGTTTACGAACTAAATGTGATGCATATGGAAACAAATCCAAGACTTTGGACTTACAGTTCATCAAATTCACCCTTGCAGTTACCATCGTCTTCAGTATTGTTTACTCAACATCAACTCATTCCTTTAGCACAACCAGAATTCCAAGACAGTTCAAAAGAGTTAAGTCGTGATGGCATCATAGCAATCGCACAGTCTTACCAGCATGAAACCATTGGACTCGACCAATTTCTTCAACAAAACAATGCACCATTATTGTCCGAACGATACCCTATCCTCTTGACTGGTGAATGTGCTAATCCTTATCGATTACAAGACATGATGATTGGTCCATTACCGCTTCTCCTTGTTCGCCTTGAGCACCTGTGCAGAACATGGGCTGACAGTTTGGATGCTCGAGAAGTCAAGCCAGGAATTCACCATGTGACACTCGCTCGAAGCGAAGGGTGGTGGGAGCCAACACTTCTTGGTTTAGCAACAAGACCTCAAATGAAACAGATGCTCGAATGGCTCAATGCAGGCCAACGTGATGCTTGGAAACCGATGAAGCTCGGTGAAGGCAATATTCGACTTGAATCTGATAGTGGTCTGCCGTTACCAACGAGTTCGGATTTACATTGGGATGGCGAGCATGAAACCGTTGGTGCAAATATGCCACTTCCCAACGGACCATCAATTTCTAAATCAGATATTTTTGTTCCAATTCATGTCCGATTAGGATGCTACAACAATAGAGGTCGCTTGGCAAGATGCCTCCATATCAATCAGCGTGATTTCCATGAAAAATTATTCAGACGCGGGTCGTCATTCAAATGGAATGATTTGTTAACAACGATATGATTTTTGTGGGGGCCCATGGTATGCCCGAATGAACTCTATATCCTCTGAAATCCAATTACTATCATGGTTCGGAAAAAGACCCAGAAAGAAGCCCGACTCGAACGACTGAAGAATGAAATTGTCGATTATGTGCAGACTGTCGACCAATGTTCAGCATCAGATATTGTCCATCATCTTTCAAACGAAAAGAAAATGAGAAACCATGGCCTTACACCACGAAAGATCGGATTATTCATCCCAAGATACCTCAAAGGCATCATCTCATTCACACTCGATTCAACGACAGGAAAGAGAATTTACCATCCTGCGTAGACAGGTATCACCACATTGATGCCTTAGAACCATTTGGCCTAAAGTATGCAGTGGCCAACCTATGTCTTTGCCTCAGCATTATTTCCTTCGCTTGAGCATGAATCCAACACAGGTGCTGTGCCATCGTTTCCGATGGATAAGCCGGCGTGGGAGATTTTGAATAACAATCAAACGGGATTAAAACAACAACTCAACGACATTCTTACATCATCAAACATTCC
>CAZWXR010000136.1:0-3109 GCA_964637985.1 uncultured Candidatus Poseidoniales archaeon | reverse complement strand
ACAGATTCAAAATTTTTCTTGTAGACTGCAAGAATATTCATGGTCCGCCCTAGCAAGAGGAAACGGTACTTCTTCAAGAACACATTCTTTTGAACCAATGTTGAAAACCTATCATGAAGTCGACTATCTATGGAAGGAGCACCTAAGGACGACGAACTTTCAACGTTCACAATGATTGAAAATATGAATGAATCTCCTCCGCCGGACACGATTTTAATCGGTAATACCGGCCTTAACCAAACCTCATTCTCTCCCTTTGGACCAGGAGCAATTCCTGTTCATGGCAAGTCAAATTTGGCCTCGATCATCGGCGTCTGCGTCTTTATTGTCGGTATCATCAACTTGATTGCAACAGCATACACATTGTCAAGCGGGCTGCCTACTCGAACAGCCATGAAACTAACGGGTGTGCTTGCCATTCCAATTTCTATCGCCCTTGTGTATGGCGGATTTGAAATGACAAAATACAAAAAACGCGGGGTCCAAATTGCCCTCCTCTCGATTGTATGTATGGCTGTTTTCGGCGTTGTTGAAGCACAGTACGCAGATGAAATCATTGAGGAGGAATGTGAGAGCGGCCAGTTAACACAAGAAGAATGTGAGAACTTATCTGCCGTAAGTTCAAGCGGCATCATCACAACACTTTCAACAGTCTTACTCGTGGTATGTTACGGCTTTTGTGGCCTCTTAATTGCAATACCTCTCATGATGGTCAATGGGGGGCTAGATGATTCATCGTTGTTTTCTTCGTGACGCATTCTTCATAGATTGATTGCTCACCATGAACCATATGGGGCACCGAACAACTGGAACCTTTGCAACCTATGTTGAAGAATTAACGATACGAACACCCGAGCGATATCAAATACAATGCATTACGAAAGATGTTGAGCGTGTCGTCCAGGAGAGCGGTATCGATGATGGCCTCGTCCTCGTCAATCCAATGCACATTACTGCTTCCTGTTATGTCAATGATTTAGAATATGGTCTGCATCATGATATCATGCAATGGCTCGAAAAAATTGCTCCCTTCCACGGCATTCATGGTAAAGATGGTGAGGAATATCAACATCATCGTACTGGCGAAGATAATGGTGACGCACACCTCAAACGCCAACTTCTAGGTCAACAGGTGACCATGCCAGTTCAAAATGGTCGCCTCCATTTAGGGACCTGGGAACAAATACACTATGCTGAATTTGATGGGCAGAGAAACAAACGCATCCTCATCAAGGTGATAGGAGTGCTAAAAAATGACTGATTCACCATTTTCTGAACCCCCAGAGTTGTCTGGAATGGCTCAAATGATGGGGCTTCGCCTCTCAGATTGGAAGCCCGGACATGTTCAATTTGAGGTGGATGTGAATGCTACACATCTCAATAAAGGAGGCGTCGCTCATGGTGGGCTCATCATGACGATGCTCGATTCGGCTTTAGGAGGAAGTTTGGTTGCTCAACTACCGAAAGAAGAATGGTGTGCAACGACCCAACTCGTGACGAATTTCATCGCTCCACTAAACAATGGCGACCATGCAATCGCAAAGGGAAGAGTGATTCGAAGAGGGAAAAACATAGCACATCTGGCTGGTGAAATCTATGTTGATTCAAAATTGATCGCTACTGCAACTGGAACTTGGGTTATTTGGCAATCAAAACCCGAGAGTTTGCCGGGTAGGTCATAGAACAAACAAAAAATACAATCGTTGAGATTATGAATCGCACCCTTGTGGACGAATTATGGTCGAAGATGTTGTTATTGTAGGTGGAGCCCGTACCCCTTTTTGTGAATGGGCAGGTGGAAAAACTGGTGCTGGAAGAGCAGGTGGTGCATTAGCGAGTGTATCTGCCCAACAACTCGGTGCTGTTGCGATTCAAGGTGCACTCGAACGAACAAATACAGCACCCGATTCTGTCGACCATGTCGTTATGGGGTACGCACTGCAAACGTGCTCCCAATCAATCTATGGAGCTCGTCATGCTGGACTTCAAGCAGGGATTCCACAAGAAGTACCGATGTTAACGCTCTCACGGATTTGCGGTTCAGGTATTCAATCTATCATTTCAGGTGCACAAATGATTCAACTCGGAGAGGCAAAAACTGTCGTCTCAGGGGGTATGGAAAATCTTTCTCAGGCACCACACGTTCTTCGTGGTGCCCGCCAAGGATGGAAATTAGGGCGCTCGCCTCCAGTTGAAGATTACATGATGACCAACTTGCAGGATATGACGTGTGGACTCTTCATGGCTCAAACCTCAGATGAATTGTGCAAAAGAAAAAATATTGACCGTGAAAGTATTGATGAATTTGCAGCATTATCTCATCAACGAACTGCAGATTCAATTGACAATGACGTCTTTATGCAAGAAATCGTTCCTGTTACGATTTCTTCGAGGCGTGGTGATACCGTCATAACTCACAAGGATGAAGACCATGTCGTGCGTGGTACGACAAAGGAAAGTTTGGGTGGACTACCCACTGCTTTTGGAAAGGATTCATTCGTGACAGCCGGTAACGCCTCAGGTGTTGTTGATGGCGCAGCCGCTGTCGTCATAAAATCTGAATCGAAAGCAAAAGAGGATGGTGACCAACCTCTTGCCCGTATCGTCAATTGGGGCATCGTTGGACTTGAACCTGCAATCATGGCATATGGCCCAGTACCCGCTTCACTCAAAGCACTTGAACGAGCGGGAATGAAGGTTGAAGATATTGACCGATGGGAAATCAACGAAGCATTTGCAGGACAAGCCGTTGCATGCATTCGGGATTTGGGCCTTGATGTCGAAAAAGTCAATGTAAACGGCGGAGCTGTTGGCCTAGGCCACCCTCTTGCTGCTACTGGTACAAGACTCGTCTTGACCCTCGCCCATGAGTTAAAGCGTTCAAACAGCCGTTACGGCATCGCAACAGCATGCATAGGCGGTGGGCAAGGAATCGCTATCATTCTTGAGTCGCTGTAACTTGCTTGAATGAATGTGGGCAGGTGTTGCGCCCCATCATCGTGTAGAATGGACAATAACCCATAACAGATGTTATGAGCCCCCACGCTCCAATACCCAGAAGGATGAGTTCCCATGTGGAATTCGCCAAGTAATCGAAAGCGAGGAAGGA
>CAZWXR010000135.1:0-3224 GCA_964637985.1 uncultured Candidatus Poseidoniales archaeon | reverse complement strand
GATAGAATGGCTGACATGGGATTTACAGAGCCGGTGTGTGAAATCCTTGATGCGTGCTCACCAACTCGCCAGACTGTGTTGTTTAGTGCTACCCTTGATGACGACGTTTCCCATATTCGAGATGCATATCAAGACAATCCAGTGACCATTGAAGTTGGTCCAAAAGAGGTGGCTATCGATGAGATGGAACACCATTTCTGGTTGACAAAAAGCAGCATGAAATCGAAGTTTGCTGCAGAGGCAATCCGCAAGAGCGGACGAGGTTTCGTTTTCTGTAGAACGAGAGCAGGCGTCGAACGTGTCAGTAAGGAAATGTCTCAAGAAGGTCTGCAAGTCACTTCAATTCACGGTGGTATGCAACAAAATAAACGAAAAAGGGCAGTTGAAGAATTTGCTGATTCTCGAACACACGCCATCGTCGCCACAGATGTCGCAGCACGAGGTTTAGACATCAAAGGCGTTCACTGCGTCGTTCATTATGACCCGCCTGAAAACGGGAAGTCATTCAAACACAGAAGTGGGCGAACAGCTCGAGCAGGAGAATCGGGGAATGTGATTTCACTTGTGCAACATCCACAAAAGAACAAATGGTCAAAAATCCAGAAAGAAGTTGGACTCAATGTACAATACCTCAAACCAGTTCTTGATGACTTGACTCAACATGAAGATATCTCCTACATCAAACCTGAGCAAAGAAAGAGCAATCGGGGCCAAAAAGCGAAGTATACGAGAGGACATCAACGAGGAAACGGCCGCCATCGAGGTCAAAACCGAGGTCAAAACCGGGGTCAAAGTCAAGGTCACAGCCAAAATCGAGGCCAAAGCCGAGGTAAGAGTAGAGGCCAAGGAAGAAGCAGAAGGCGTTGACGATACTAATCTGCTTCTGTCTATCCATTAGGTTCTACAACGACGACACAATCCACGTTCGCCACCCGAGCGACCTCGCAGGCCGTAGGATGCACGACCACATCGTTCGCAGCGTTGACTTCGTTGGCTCGAGTTGCACGCTCTGCACCTTGAACCGATAAGGGGTTGATGACATCTATCACATCTTTTCATTCCAATCAAGCAATACGTTGTTCAAGGCTATTTGAACAATGTTCAACCATACTCTGGGTGTGACTGGTGAAGTGATTCTCGTGCTTTCCGTTCCATTCGAGTTTTATGAGCATGTTCAGCTTTATCGAGTAAATACCTGGGCTCGATCCGTTCTGAGATGATGCTGATGACATACCACCCGAGGGTGAGCAATGGAGTTGCAACGATGAGTGCAAGGGCGAACAACATGTAGATGCTGCCATTGGATACACCATACGCCCATACTCCTGTAGATAAACAGCACAGGATGAGCCACCATCGGGCTGCGTAACTGGGCGTTGACATACCTCTGTAATCTCGCCTCGGGGCGAAGAGCCACTGAACCAGGGTCATGCTATTAATGCGGTAAGGGGAGTATTTCAAGCACCGTTTTTTCTTTTGCTCAATGTTAGCAGCGAAGCAATGTATCTCGATGCATAACCAACTTATTTCGAAACAAAACCGTTCCAATTTCGCATATAATCGATGAACACAGGGCTAAGATCGGCTTCTCGTAATTCACCCTCGCGAAACGGTGGACGCTTCGGCTGATACGACTCGTCTGCGAGGTGACTCGCCCAACTTGGGTGTGCAATAGCAACACGTGCAACGCCAACGAAGTCAGCACCTTGGTTCATCAGCCATCTAGCATCCTTCGATGTCCACACCGCTCCAGTTGAAACATAGGCGATGTGAGAAGGTATGTAGGGTCGAAACATGGCCGTAAGATTGTCTCCGTCCGGTTGTAGTTCAAAGACGTCCCAGCATGAGATGTGGAGCATATCGATGTCCTTTGTTGCCAATCCCTGTACTACTTCTATAGAATCTTCAATGGTGATGCCAATCGAACCAATCACTGGAGAGAAGCGTACAGCGATGAGAAAATTTTCATCTGTAGCACTGCGAATTGAATCGATAATTGTGGTCAAGAATTTCATTCTTGAGGCGACATCTCCACCCCACGCATCCCTCCGACGATTAGTGACAGTGCCAAGGAATTGAGAGATTAGGTACCCATGGGCTGCGTGTAACTCGATGCCATCGAATCCTGCTTGTTGACAACGCAATGCAGCCGCCGTGAATTGTTGAATCAGTTCTTGAATTTCGTTTTCATCGAGAGCACGAGCCACAAGTTTTCCTTCTTCATCGGTCATATCGCTAGGGCAACGAGGGAGCACGCCATTGATGTCAAATGGGGCTTTCATGCCTCCGTGAAATAATTGAACAAGGCTAAGAGACCCATGCTGTCGAAGTTTTGTCGCGAGTGTGGTCAAACCCTCAAGGTGGTCGTCACTCCACACGCCCATTTCGCCATGCCAACCTTTTCCAGATTCAGCGACATGTGCTGCTGCTGTGGTAATGATGCCAAAGCCATCGATGGCACGTCGCACGAGCCACGTCGTTTCTTCCTCTGAAAGTCGTCCATCTTCGAAACTCTGTTTATTGGTCATTGCAGCGAGGAGCCCTCGGTTTCTGACCTCATGGCCCGTTCGTTCAAAACGAAATGAATTTCCAGGGTCCATACCGTAGGCTCACATGTTCACTTTTTGATGTCTTGCTTTGATTCCTTCAATGTATACGACTTAACAAACCTTGAAATTAAGACAACACCCCTTCATACCATGGCACGACTCATTGTTGGAGGCGGATGTTTTTGGTGTGTTGAAGGTGCATTCAAGCGGCTCAGGGGTGTGCATTCTGCCCTTCCTGGTTACGCAGGTGGTCATGTTGAGCACACGACATATGAGCAAGTATGCAGCGGTACGACAGGGCATGCAGAAATCGTGGAGGTATTGTACGATGAAGATCAAATTAACCTCGACACATTGTTTGACGTGTTCTTTACCGTCCATGACCCGACCCAACTCAACCGACAGGGGAATGATGTTGGTACGCAATACCGTTCGTGTATCATGCCACTCGATGATGAGCAACGCCAGGCTGCAACTGCAGCAATAGAGCGATTCAAAGACCATTTTGACCAACCAATAGTGACGACAATTGAAGAGCCCATTCATTTCGCCATCGCTGAGAAGTATCACCACGATTACTATGCGAGGAACCCAAATCAAGGGTATTGTGCCATGGTCGTTGGTCCGAAATTATCCAAAGTTCGCAAAACATTCGCCCATCTCTACGAATCGTGA
>CAZWXR010000134.1:0-3234 GCA_964637985.1 uncultured Candidatus Poseidoniales archaeon | reverse complement strand
TAAACAGCAATTGATGCTTGACATGGTCAACATTGAAAATGCCGCATCAGATAATCTTCTTCATCGGATTGATGCTGAACAAGTACGCCTGTTCGAAGAGAGAAAAAGAAGCAAGAAACGCTCAGGAGAAGGGCAAAATGATGAAATTTTTACTGCGGACATTCATTATCAACCCATCGTAGTCCTTTCATTTCTTGTCATCTTTAATTTAGGGACAGCATGGATTTCATACTCAACATCCTATGCCATTGAAGCACTTCTTTTCGCAGCATGTACAAACTTGATTCTGTTTGGCCTGGCCCGATATCAAGCAAGCCGATTTCAACTTCGAATGCCGGACATCATTGGCATTGAGTCCACAGCATTCGTTGCGATGGGTGCACTTGTAATTACACACCTCGCAGGTAGAATAACGACGGGGGCACTCGTTTCTGATGATTTCATACATTTGAGTGTCCTGTTCATTGGAATAGTAACGCTGGGTGCAATGACGTTGTATCAACGGCGTGATTTGGGGATGCGAATTCCTAATGTGGTTGAAGGTGTTGTATTTTTCTTCTTTCTCGACCGAATTATTGCACTCATTTTTGGAGGCGAAGTCCCCCTTTTCACACAAATCCACCCCCTATCGAATGATTTACTCAATGCTACTGTTCCGTTGATGGTTGTTGAATTTGGACTTCTTGCTCTCGTCGGCGTTACTACATGGATCGATCACGAGCGTGAACGTCGGCAACTTGCTTCTCATCGCTCTGCTTTGGAAAGGAGTGGGGTGCTCCTCATGCTAACCCTTCTTTCATGGGGCCTTGCAGCATTTGCATTTACCGTTTATATGGTGCGACGTTGCTTCGATAAACAAGATGAAAAGTTACTGCTCGGCTGCAGTATTGCTCTATGTATCGCTTATGCATCAACAAGATATTGGCTTGTTGAATTTATACCAATGTTGCCGAGTGGAGGGGTTGTGATGTTCACGCTTGGAATCTTTTTCCTGTTCGGTGTGGGCTATATCATTGCAGCAAGTAAACCGTCGTGGTTGACTTCAACATTAACCTCAGCACACATGTTGTTGTATGTTGCACCGATACTCATGTTGAGCGGTTCTTTGTTTATTCTTGGAATGCTATCCTTATCTGCTGTAACTTGGTTGAGTGGAATTGTTGAGAACAGAAAAACGGTCAGAATAATGGGGGCATTGAATTTGGTCGTCGCATGGATTGGATTAGCCATTGAAGCAATTTATGTTGGTTCAACAGATTTGGTCTTTTTAGGTCTAGTAGCTTCTGCCCTTGTCCTCTTTGCGGTAACTGCCCTTTCTCAATCCCACATGAAGACGATGATGGCTGAAAATTAGTCAAGCAAATCCATCAATCAAAATTGATTGGAGTTCTTCGACCAAAGGCTTGAATGTGTTCAAATCAAGACCTTGACTCAACCGAATTGAAAGATTGGTTTTCTCCTGTGTTCCACTGTTTCGAATGCCTATCGTTCCTTTGCCATCTTGGTTTGAAAACTCGAGGAAAAGAAGTGACGACTCGCCCTCAATCGCTCTTTGAAGGGTCTTAAACCCTAATTGAGTAAGCATATTTGTGCAGGTCTGCAAACATACATCAAAAATTTTTGATGTTGGATTCCATCGTGAACGGTGCGGATTTGAAATTGAAACTCGTAGTTTTTGTCCTTGAAGGAAATCGGGGACCTGTGAGCCGAATTTCAGACATCGCAGCATCGTTGCAATTCCATCACCGACGAGTGAGTGATGTTGATTTATTGTTGAAGAAGCCATCACAAGATGCCCTGAATCTTCAACGCCAAGGACTTCAAATTCTGAGGAACAATCACCTCTGCTCGACATCAGCATGTGTCCTAGCCATCGGTCACCAACTGCGGTTTCTACCGTCTTATTTTGTGGGTTCAAATTTGAGATATATTGAACAAACTCTAGGTCTGATTCAATACTTGTTGCAACGAGCCAATTCATATGTGAATGATGTTGAAGAATCATTGATACCATCATATCACCATCGAGAACACGAAAACCATGGTCTGTTGTTTCAATCAAAAAACATCGGTCACCATCGCCATCGATTGCAACACCAACAATTGTTCTAGGCTCTGTGTATTCGAGCGATTGAATCAATGCATGACGACTTGTCTTCGCATCTTCTATTGACCAATAATCCCCCGGAGATAATTCTCCAGCACCACATTGTTCGTTGAGAGCGTTAGCTGAAGAACTCACTTCCTCAGACGGATGACCGAGACGTTCAAGGAAATCACTTAACCACACATGTGCCGAACCTCTCGAAGAATCAACTTTCAATGGTTTGTGAATCTGAAGATGAGCCTCTTGTGTTGATAAAGATGCCCAATGTTTGATGCGATGAAGCAACCATTGTTGATGAAATTCAATGCTTTCAATTTGTGAAATACTACGCTTAGGTTTTGATAATTCTTGAACATCTTCAACTTCAACCGGACGTTCTTCAGCGGATAGTTGAATCATGACACTTGAAAGGTATGTTTCACGTTCAGGGAGTGTTTTCATACCATGAGCGTCAAATAGTTTGACCCCAGTATCTGAAACTGGGTTATGGCTTGCTGTAATCATGCAACCAAGCCGTGCATTGCTCTCTAAAACCAGTCCGTGGAGCACGGGTGTTGACGTGATAGGAGCATGAATAATTTCACAGCCATAGAGATGAAGACCAATCGTTAACTGTTTTGCAAATTGATCGTTAGCCGGTCGTTCGTCCCAGCCAATGATAATCGTGTTCTTTTCTCCGGGAAATAAATCAAGATTCAATCCTATGGCCTCACCAAGCAATCGGAAGATGTGGGGATGGAGTTGGCGCTTTTCAAAAAATGATGCAATAGCGTCATTTTCACTCATATGTTCAAGCGTTGTTTGGCCACGGATTCCATCGGTTCCGAAGAAGGAAGTCATGACATCACCTAGAGTGAAGACCCTTCCGGATGAATTCCAGTCACCGTTGTGTTGGGTAAAACAACAGAATCTTTGCCGAGGACAACTCCGGGATTTGTAACCACATTGCAGCCAAGAGCACAATCTTCGCCAAGGATGGCACCAAATTTCCGCAGGCCTGAACCTATAGTTTGATTCGCAATCCTAAGGATGACTTCTTTTCCATCGTTCCTGAGGTTGCTTAATTTGGCACCAGCACCTAAATTTACACCGCGACCGAGGATGGAATCACCAACATAATTGAAATG
>CAZWXR010000133.1:0-3252 GCA_964637985.1 uncultured Candidatus Poseidoniales archaeon | reverse complement strand
GTAGAATTTGTTTCAAGATATGCACAACTAAGGTCGAACTCTCTTCGAGCATGGCAAGAAGCAAGAGCAAAATCAGATTTTTCTCTCTTTTTACCTCACCTCAAAGAACTTGTAGAAATGACAAAAGAAAAAATTGCTTTCTACCCCCCTACAGATACGCCATATGATGCGTTGTTAGACGAATTTGAATTTGGGATGAAAGTATCGGATTACGATCCTTTGTTTTCCGGATTAAAAGGTCGAATTGTGCCGTTGTTGCAAGCTATTATCGAAGCAAAAAAGCATCGAGGTAGTGTACAGTTGCCAAGCGGAATGGTGTTTTCTATAGAATCCCAAACAAGATTTTGCACCGAGGTTTCGAAACGAATGGGCTTTGATTTTGATGCAGGTCGAATGGATCAGTCAACCCACCCCTTTTCATCTGGACTTTGGAAAGGCGACACCCGTTTTACCACAAGGTTCGATGAATCAGACCCTTTTTCCTGCCTTTATGCTGTCATGCATGAAACAGGTCACGCATTGTATGAGCAAGGTTTGCCCCATGAATACGCCTACTGTCCTCGAGGCCAAGCAGTATCACTCGGTGTTCATGAATCACAATCACGTTTCTGGGAAAACCAAATAGGTCGAACCGACTCATTTTGGAAGGTTGTTTTACCTGTCTTGAAAGAAGAATTTCCTGAACTACCAGATTGGAATGCGGAAACATTGAATCTTCTTGCGAACGATGTAGAACCTGGCTATATTCGTGTAGAAGCTGATGAAGTGACATATAATCTTCACATCATGATTCGATATGAAATTGAAAAATTGATTTTCAACGAAAATCTACCGCTCGAAGACATCCCTCAAGTTTGGAATTCAATGATGAAGGATTGGTTTGATTTGGACGTTGAAGATGATGCAAATGGCTGCCTTCAGGATATTCACTGGTCTATGGGTGCATTTGGTTACTTCCCGACATACACACTAGGAAACCTCTATGCCTCTCAGTTGCTGGATGCCATGTCTAAAGAAATCGGCGACGTTACCACGATGATTGAAAGTGGAAACTGGCTTCCAATTCTTGAATGGCTGAAACATAAAATCCACGATCATGGAAGCCTATTTACTCCAGCAGAACTCATTGAACATGCAACAGGCCAACCACCTACCGCAGAGCCGTTCATCAAGTATCTCGAAGAAAAATATGCTGCGTTGTATGGATTAGACCTTTGACCATGGACCCATTTGTAAGGGCCCACCAACTTGACCCGCTGAAACCAAAAGTCTTCCCTTCTGGCCAGTTTCTTCTGTACGTTCAAACACAGGAATTCCTCCAACAATTGTCTTGACTGGCCATCCGACAAGTCCAATGCCCCTAAACGGATTCCATCCAACTCTTGACCATGACATGGCGTCTTGGACAACAAATTCTCTGTCCATATCAACAAGGACAACATCGCCATCATAACCAACGGTCAATTCACCTTTCCCCTCTATATTGTAACACAAAGCAACATTTTTCGACATCCATCGAACGACATCCTCGATCGTGCAACGTCCAAATTTTGCATGCGTGAGCATCACAGGAAGTGATGTCTCAACACCTGGCATGCCACTTGGTGCTTTTGGGAAACCGAGGGCTTTTGCTTCGAGAGTATGAGGGGCGTGGTCTGTAGCAATGCATTGAATCGTACCATCATGAAGAGATGTCCAAAGTTGTTCTAAATCCGATTGATAGCGTATTGGCGGGTTCATTTTCAAACGCGTTCCTTCGCGCTCAACATCGATGTCGTTGAATGTGAGGTGTTGCGGAAGTGTCTCTGTGGTGATATGTGCGGCCTTTGATGAATCTTGTTTCAATGAGGTAATCAACGTCAACCATTCTGCTTCGATTCCGCTCGTAAGGTGTAGGATGTGGAGGCGATGACCGTGTTTTTGAGCGAGTCCGACAGCCCTCTGAGTAGCAAGTAATGCAGTTTCATCATCTCTCCACTCTGCATGGGCTGCAATGTCCGTTCTGTTTTCATAGTCTGGAAATCTCGAAGATAATCGTTGTTCGTCTTCGGCATGAACAGCAATTAGTCCGCTTGTTGTACTGAAAATTTCTTCAAGGGCATCTTGTTCATTCACTAGTAAATCACCCGTTGACGAACCCATGAACACTTTGATTCCGCAAATGCCTGGATGAGCAATAGGTGTTGAACCGTCACCAACACACCGACGAAGTTCCTCAATATTGTCTGGAGTTGCACCGACAAAAAATCCAAAATTATTGACGCATTTTGATTTTGCAGTTTCGATTTTTTCCATCATCATTTCAAATGTTGTTATTGATGGTACATTATTTGGCATATCGAGGAAAGAGGTGACGCCTCCTGAAACTGCTGCTGCTGAACCTGAACCAAGATCCTCTTTTTCAGGTTGACCTGGATCTCGGAAATGGCATTGAGGGTCAATGATTCCGGGAAGCAGAAACAATCCTTCAGCATCAATGTAATCTTCGTCATCTCGTTTTGTGAGCCGAGAGTTCGTATCAATCTCAGTGATAACACCATCTTGAATCCGTAGGTCGCCATTCACCGCACCAGTAGGAAGAATCATTGTCGCGTTTGAAATCAGTATGTGCCCTTTCATCCAATCCCTCTTGGATAATTCGTGGAAAATGAGGCCTTTGAACCTCTCGTACATCTTGTTTGGTTAAAAAAAACCGTAGTTTAAAACAAACTTTACTCACTTTCATCACATGCCCGAGTGCAATATTGATGCAAGAGGAAAAGCCGTCCGATTACTCGGTGGAATCATTACTGTCGCCGCTGCGATTATCTTAGGTGTGCTCATACAATTTTCAATCATTCCAACATCACAAGTAAGTTGGCTCGCAGTGGCAGGTTTAATGTTCGGTGGGTTGTTTGCAATCTATGAAGGACGGACCGGTTGGTGTGTCGTCCGAGCGATGGGATTCAAAACGCCATTATGACTGTCGGAGAGCAGATTTTGGACGGAATGCGTCGACGACTTCAGGCTTCATTTCCATGTAAGGGCCTCCGAGTAAATCAATGCAGTATGGAACTGCACGCCAAACCTCGTCAATGGTTTCTCTGATTGCCTTGGGCTGGCCTGGTAAATTGAACATTAATGTTGAACCTCTTATCCCACCGATTTGCCTCGAAAGGATTGCAGTTGGCACATATTGAAGAGAGATTGCTCTCATTTGTTCACCAAAACCATCCAAAATTTTGTCACAGACTGCTTCGGTTGCTTCGGGCG
>CAZWXR010000132.1:0-3293 GCA_964637985.1 uncultured Candidatus Poseidoniales archaeon | reverse complement strand
AGGTGCGGTTAAATTTCACCCCCATCCAGGCTGGTTGACAAAACGAGAATGGTTCGAACAGGCGATTGGTACATCACCTCCTTTCAGAATGGATCGGTTTTACCAACGAGTTCGAAAAGAATTGGATGTTTTGATGGAGGGAGGTTCTCCGGTTGGTGGGAAATACAGCCATGATGGTGATAATCGACGACCGTGGAAAGGTGAGCCATCCGCACAAACACCGCCTGTGTTTGTTTGCGATGAAATAGATGACGAAGTCATCACACTAGTGAATAAACGATTCTCGAACCATCCTGGAACGGCTCGTCTTGATTTGCATCCAACGTCCCAACACGATTTGAATTTGGCCCTCGAACATGCCAAATCCGTCCTCGCTCATTTCGGTCCATATGAGGACGCATTTTCTGAACAAAGCCGCTCATTGTTTCATACAAAACTTGCCGCTGTTCTCAATCTTCATCGGGTATTGCCTCAAGACCTCATGAATATGGCTCTTCAATTGGAGATTCCACTATCTTCAAAGGAAGGCTATTTTCGACAATTGATTTGGAGAGAATACGTCTTCCATATCCACGATATTACAAACGGTTTTGCCTCCCTTAAACTTCCTACGAGTTCAAACAATCATCGTAATGCCCGCTGGAATGACGAAGATGTGGAAGAAACCGCTCATCCAAATGCACTTCAACAAGTTGAGCCATTGCCTCCAGCATTTTGGGGAAAGAAAAGTTCGTTGCGATGCCTTGATGTCGTTGTCGAACAGGTGCTTGACGAAGGGTGGACGCATCACATTCCTCGATTAATGGTCTTGTCAAATATCGCACAACTGCTCGATATTAACCCGAGGGAATTGACCGACTGGTTTCATGTTGCATTTGTTGATGCATACGATTGGGTTGTGGAACCCAATGTTCTCGGTATGGGGAGTTTTGCTCTAGGCGACTCGATGATGACCAAACCATATGTTTCTGGAGCAGCCTACATCAATCGAATGGGGGATTCCTGCAAAGCTTGTGTCTTCAATCCGAAAAAAGATTGTCCAATCACAAGGATGTATTGGAATTATTTTGAGCGACATAAAGAGCACTTTGCAAAGAATCATCGCTTGGCGATGACTCTCCGGACACTTGAGAAAAGGTCCACAGAACAAAAAGAATTAGACGCCCTGGTGTTCAAAGCAACGCAAGAAACTCTTCGAAAGGGACAAGCCCTTGCCGTTGATTTCAGCGATTTTCAGTGATGGGCTTAGCATCAAGTTCAAGCATCATCTGAACTTTCTTCTGCATCACTTTCATCGGCCGCATCTGCGGGAGATTCCTCGGTGTACAACTTCATGTTCTCTTCTTCTTCAGGTGCACCGGCCATGCCATAGATGCCCATGACGAGCATAGCAACACCAGCGACATAGAAGATCAATGTAATGAAGTCTATTGGGTGGTCAAAGTTTGTCCAGTATCCAAAGTACTCTTGGTTGGTGTATATGGCTGATTGCAAGCTGTCTGCATCGCTGTCGGATAGTTCACCAGAGGTTTTGATGATGAAAACAGGTTGAAGGTCATCCATTGTTGGTGCTGTGGTTTGGTTACCCATTTCTCTCGTGTCGAGGTAGAAGGTTGACTCTGAGGTTCCACTGATGATTGCTCCGCTCATGTCTTCAGCCTTTACTGTCACATCGCTACCGAAGTAGACTGGGAGTGCACCTGGCAGGGCATCAAGCAGGGTATCTGTTCCGAGAAGTTTCGCTTGAACTGAACGTGTGGTTGGGTCCATCGATGCTTCACAGGTTGTAACTGGAATGTCCTTCACAGTTTCTGAGCCGTCAGTACAAACGAGGTCAACAACACCGTAGCCTGACAAATCAACTCTGTCACCGTCACCTGTTACGAATCCGCCTGTTGCGCCTTCGAGTGATTCAGGTGTGAGGAGACCAAAGGTTCCAGTTGCCTTGTCCATGTCTCTCCATGAAACATACGGGCTACCATCTTGCAAGAGCATTTCACCCTTGTCACAAGTGCCTTTTTCACCGGTACAAATGGTGTATTGAGTTCCGTCACCGTTTTCAATACCACCTGAACCATAGTAGGTTGCGTTTGTTTCAAGACTCATCCAACCTGCATTCGGGTCGAGTGGATTTCCAGTTTCCAAATATGCATTGACCGGGTCTCTCCAACCGAGAAGCCACTCGTTCATTTCCATGGTCACATATGGTGTTGTTCCGAATGAATCCATAAGGAATCCAGGTACAAAGTCACTCATGATAAGATCCATGAGGATCATTCGAATGGCTTTTGCAGTGTTGACATCGACTTGATAAAGCATTGCAACGGTCTCATCGCCCCAAGGTAGCGGCTCGCCTGGGCCCATGGTGGTGAAGTTGATTGGTGGTGTCACCCCTGCCATCTCGCTGTAAATGAAGAGGGTAGCTCCCGTACTCGTTGTCAAACCAAGTGGTCCGTAGAGAATATTTGCAGATTGTTCAGGTGTGATAGCAACTGGGTTGTTGCCCATGAACGACCAGAGGCCACCCATATTGAGTGAATAATCGAGGTATGTGCCGTCGATTGGGTTAACGTTACCAAAGGTTGCATTCACGAATCCAGAGGCTGTCAATTCACCAGAGCCTCCGAGAAGAATGAGTGGAATTGATGATGCATCAGTGAGCCATCCACCAGCCCACATCATGATTGCACCATATTGTGCTTCATCGAGCATGTAGGTTGTCATTGCATCTGCAGGAGCCATACTCATGAAAGCAGCGAGACCGAAGTCATCACCATCTGCATTTGATGCGAGCAATCCAAGCGGTGTGTCGGTACCTGTACCGTTGAGAAGGAGGTTCATGGCAACCATATTGTCGATTTGTACGCCAAGTAAGTTCATCAATCGTGCTTCAGCGTTGACAGACATGCCTGACGTGTCCATCATCCATACTTCATCGCCAACACCAGCCATGAGTGCTCCGCCACCGACGGCAAAGCAGAGAGCATGGTCTCGAGCAATGGTCTCATTGACATTTGGCATCATGATTGGGTCGTCGTTTTCATCAACCGCCCCAGTGTCAATCATCGACATGTAGTTCCAAAGGGTTGCTCGCTGCATGGTTCCAACATTGGCAAATTCGTTTGCCGCATCTGCCATCACTCCGGCATAATCTGCTGTTGCATATTCGTCACAGTGGCCTGCAAAGACGAGTGCACCAGTTGCGGTGGTTAGGGAAATATCTTCCATACTACCTGGCATGACCGCACCGTACAAACCGTAGGAGAGGTCGCCAAAGTTTGCACCTGTAAAGG
>CAZWXR010000131.1:0-3311 GCA_964637985.1 uncultured Candidatus Poseidoniales archaeon | reverse complement strand
TGATTTCTTGGGTCGGGGCATCAAATTTCTCCTTGTGAGGACACCCTTCGTCTAAAATTGCTTCATCATGATCATTTAAGACATACGGGTAGGTTTGGCATCCCTTTGGTCGAATTTCATAGACTGAACACATTCCCTCAGCAAATGGGTCAGAACTTGATGTAAGGAGAAAAACGCAAGCCTTCGTCGAGGGGTCGTTGAGCAGCATTCGGATTCCATCAGATTGCCAAGAAAAATCATCAACATTGAGCCCAGTCCTCCTCGACAAACGAGATGCTTCTGTCTGTGTAATGGGCATGGTCGTCTCCCTGCAACAAGCCGAACATTTCATGGGAATGCACGGTAATTTCTTGCCCATGAACAAGGCAAACCATCCGCCTTATTCAAGAAGGGGGGATGATTCGGGTGGTTTACGGGCGATTAGGGTAGTCTGGATATCCTTCCGGCCTTCGGAGCCGGAGACGGGGGTTCGAATCCTCCATCGCCCGCCATCAATTACAGATTCTTCCGGTAGTGGTGCACTTCTTCGAGTCCCCATTGTAGTCGTTCAACACATGTTAAGCCATGAGATTCTAGAACGACAGCATCAATATTTGACAAGTAAGGCTCGGTGTGTGTAACATCTGAATGCACGAAAAAGAATTCATCGACAAAACCATGTTCAAGAAATTCGAGAATGGTCTTTGGGCCGCCTTCGACCAGCAAATGCTGAATATTGCGATCAGCAAGCATATGAAGCAAGGATTCAAGGGATGTGAAATCGGATGTTAGATGAAGGAATTCACCTTCTCCTTTTGTGAACTGTGCATCGACAGAGCAACGTTTGTTGGGGTCGATCACGATGCGGAGTGGTTGGTTCTTGACACCGATGCCTCGCACCGTGAGTTGTGGGTCATCACGAACAACGGTGTTTGCACCCACAAGTATCGCATCGACATTGGCTCGAAGTTCATGCACGTGCCTGAGGCACTCTTCAGAAGTAAATCGCTTCGACATTCCTGACCGGTCATCAACTGAGCCCTCGAGATTTTGAGCTAATTTGACCGTGACAAGCGGCCTTCGATGCTCACACCAATGCATGAATGGAAGCATCTGTTCATGAGCATCCTGCTTGCACAATCCAGTTCGAACCTTGATGCCTGCGTCCGTGAGTGTTTGACTACCTTTTCCGCGAACGGTCGGGTTTGGGTCTTCATGGGCAATGATGACTTCCTTGATGCCCGCCCACATCAAAGCCTCAGTACAAGGTGGGGTTCGTCCGAAGTGATTACAAGGTTCGAGAGTGACGTACGCTGTTGAACCATTCGGCGATATCCCTCGTTCCTCTGCATCATGAATCGCCATCTGTTCTGCGTGTAGACCACCCAGGTGGTCGTGCCAGCCCTCTGCGATGATCTTTCCATCCTTGACAAGGACACAACCCACGAGAGGGTTTGGACTCACTTTCATACGCCCGCGTTCAGCGATTTCGAGCGCTCGAGCCATGAAGGACGTTTCATCCTCGGACCATTCGCTCATGGAGGCCGCGTCAACCCCCTCATTGAAGATATGTTGCATGCTGCCCAGAACAGAATATTCAAGCATCAATACGCATACGCGAATGGTATGGGTTTATTCCACTGTATCGTGAACCCAGCGAGTAGGGATTATCGATGTGGCAAACAATGGCCTAAAATTCGAGCCGCAATAGAACAACGCGGTCACCAAGTCAACGAATACATAACACAACATGTTGGGCATGCTTCACATCTTTCCAATGAGATTCGAACCAGTTGGGAAGAGCACGGTATTGGCGGCGAGTCCGAAGGTAAGCCGCCGGTGGTTGTAGCCGTTGGTGGTGATGGTGTGGCTCATGAGGTAGCCAGTGGTATTCGAGGGTCAGAACTTATCCTAGGTCAAATCCCATTCGGCTCGGGGAACGATTACTGTATAACGCACAACATCCCTCGAAATAATCTCCACCAAGCGCTCGATATTTTGGAGAATGGTGTCGACAGGCACTGTGGAGCATGGCGTCTCGAGGGGTATGCATGCAACGAAGAGAAGGGTTATCCTGCACCGAGCCAAAATCCGTGGGATGGGTCACCAAAGGATGAGAACAAAATTGTCAGATGGGTCTTTCTCGAATCGGATGCGGGCATTACATCAGCCATCTCAAGAGCGAAATTGAGGCGAGCGAAATGGCTCAAGGGACCAAAAAAATACACCTATCTTGGCGTGACAACCATTCCGGTATGGCCTCGAAGAAAGGTGAAGATGCAGGTTGATGATGATGAGCCATGGGACGGTGACATCACCATGTTTACTGCGACAACCGGAGAGACATTTGGAGGAGGGTACAAAGTCAACCCCGGTATGCATCCAATTCGGGAAAAAGGAATGATTGTCTTTGCTGCACGGCTCTCTCGCCTTGCTATGTTGCAGTTGATGGGTCCGGTAAAGAAGGGAAAGCACATTGGGAAATGGGGTATTTACCAAAAAGACGCAATGAAAATTCAACTTTGGCCACTTTCAAAAGACGGGTCGAAAAGTGAGGTTCCTCTCGAGCCTCCAACGTACATTCAAGCAGATGGTGAGCCACTTATTCAGTTACCTGCTTCGCTTGAATGGCATACAAAACAACTCTTTGTTCGAGGTGCCCCAAAAGTTTCATGGGCATCAGAATGAAAAGTCCGAGAAGTCATCATCTTCGTCGTCATCGAAGGTTTTGCGCTGTGGCGGGGCTCGTCGTTGAGGTTCTGCCTCACTGTTTTGTTCCTCCCATGGCGGAGATGAGGCTTTTTTGACCGCTTTTCGACGACGAACTGGAGGTTGTCGCTTTACCTCTGGCTCCTCTTGCACTTCTTCAGGTTCAGAAGTCACAGTCGTTCTCGAAGGCGGTGGGCCCCGTGAACGAGGGGGCGAGGCGGATTCTTGTGCTGGTGGTTCTTTTGCATCGCTGGAACCAACCGAAGGAAGTTGAGAGGTAACAACAGAGCTGCTTGATTTTCTTGCAGGTGCTTGAGTACCTGGACCTGATGCTCTCGATGATTTTCCTGCAGAAGCGAGAACACTATCCAAATCAAATCCGCCAAGTTCATCCGAATCGCCTTCTGAAGGAAGGATGGTTGAGGATTTTCTCTGCTCCAATCTTGCCTTTTCTTCGGCTTGTTTGCGCTGGCGTTTTAACCGCTCCTCAGGCGATTCCATGCCCTCTTTCTTTGCAACTTTAATATCGGCCTTCACTTTGGCCACCTTGGACATTCCCTCTTCGCCCACGAGGACTTTCATCTGGTCTTTTGCATCTTTGAGAAGCAACGTCTTTGAGAAAA
>CAZWXR010000130.1:0-3318 GCA_964637985.1 uncultured Candidatus Poseidoniales archaeon | reverse complement strand
AATGACCCATCGTGGCTCGATGGTCGGCACCTACAACGACGCCACCATCGAAAGTAATTCCTATCGTGCTTGTTCCAGTCTTTAGCATGGCTTGGCCCTCTGACATGGTTCCTTCCTCACACCGACACTCTTTGAACCTTGAGGTATCATCAACTCACAAATCCATTCGGAAAAACAGATGTGGTTGCATTTTCAACGAAATTTGACCTCATGTTTGCAAGGCTTGATGAACTCTCGTCATGTTCGTGAAATGTGCGGAAGAAAAAGCCCAAGGCAGGTGAAGACGGACAATTCTCTTTGGACGCCTTTTCGACAACGCCGATCGTCGATGAAGAAGCAAGCGTTCCTGAAATGATGGATCTTGATTTAATGGAAGCTGCAGAACGAGAACTCGAGCGCGAGAACGAACCTGCGACCGAAGAAGTATCGAGTGATGTGAAATCATTTCAAATGCCAAGCATCACTTCAAAACCATCTGAGCAACGAACTAGGACGCATATTGAATATCACGATTTAGGTGAATTATATCCATACGCTCCAGTTCCAATCCTCCCGGGGAAATTAGTGTTACACTATGCAACGCTCCATGATTTCACAGGAACAGAGCAACTCATGAACTGGGCGGCAGATGGCCATGCAGTGATTGTTGACATGAGGCAAATCATGAAACGCCAAACTGAATTTTCAACGAGTGTCGCTTTATTGCATGAATTTATTGAACTTGATGTCAAGGGACAAATCATCAAGTTGAATCAAGACCGCCTTCTCATACTACCCTCGGGTGTCAGGGGTGTTGACGGTCTTGAAATGGAAGCCTTCGCAGTCGACGCAGATGATTTGATGGAGGTGTAGTTTTGTTTGAGCAAGACATTGAATTGCCATGTCCAATGTGTGCGGTTCAAGGTCAATTCAAGATGCTGACACATATTGATGACATCCCTTATTTTGGGGAGCATACACAACTGACATTGATTTGCAATGCATGTGGTTGGAGACAGACCGATTTTATACCTCCTGAAGGGAAAAATCCTGGTTGCTTATCTTTATTGATTGATGCAAAAGGGAAATTGAATGCACGAGTAGTTCGCTCCTCATCTTGTACGATTCAAATTCCTGAGTTGGATCTTGCCGTCAATCCCGGTTCAAATTCGACAGGATATGTGTCAAATGTCGAGGGTGTTTTGCAACGATTTATTGATGTCATCGATTTAGTGAGTAAAGACTTACTTGACCCAAGTGCCAACGAACAACAGGATGAATCAATGCAACAATTGGTGGAGATGAAAGAAAGGCTCCTTCGGGCTGGTGAAGAAAACTCTGTCCCTTTTACACTCGAATTTCTCGACCCGCACGGATTATCAACAATTCTTCATCCTGAAGTAGAACATAGGGAATTGACAGATGGTGAACTTCAATCGCTTCCCGTTGGACCTGATCCAGCGGTTTTTTCTAACCAAGAACTCAATCATGACGAATGAATCGTTCGACAAGGTGTTGCGTTTGGTCGCGTTTTTCTTGAAGATTTTTCATCCATTCTGTTGCTTTGTCAGAGCAGATTTGCTTGAGTTCTCCGGCAAGAAGTGAGCCAGATGAATATGCTTTGTAAATCTCATCGAGATGGCTATCATCGGTTTCAAAAAAGTACATGAGATATTGGTACGCAACATCTTTTTCTGGCTCGCCACCAAGGCGACGATGTTCTTCAATCGTCGCACGACCACCTGAGTACGCTTTCATGATTTTCTTGTGAACGGCTTCAATCGAATCATTCAGAAATATCGTTGATTTCGGAGAACTGCTACTCATTTTGTCTCCAGTTAATCCTACTGCGAAGTGGTGATATGTTGAACATGGTGCCATGAGCCCCATGCCACCTAAGGAACGCTCGATACCAAGTAAGATTGCTTGAATGCCATGAATGTCCTTTGCCGTTGCGGAAAAAATCTGTATTGTACCTTGCTTCGGAACTGATTCGATGTCAGAGAATCCACGTTCAGTTAACTTATTTTGAATCATATCAAAGACGTGTTTAACTTTAGCTTTGTCAATTCTTCCATTGGCTTGCATACCAAACACTTCTGCATTATCATCTTGAAGTGATAGTCCAATCAAGACTCCACGGTTTGCCAACTTAACATTAAACCAATTTGATTTTGATGCAAGACCACGTGTAAGTCGAAGATGAGGGTCTTGGTCGACACCCACTGGCACGACAATTGGCCGTAGCCCCCCATATTCTTCGAGTTGTGGATGAAGGATGTCGCCAACTTGAACCATTGGTGCTTGGACATGAGCTAGATTTGTTTCGCCACTAAATCCATAGATAGATTCAAATTCGCTTAAATTTGTTCTTTTTCCAAGTTGGAAGCCTAATCGCTGAACTGCAGATCGTTTTGATTGGAAATAGACTTGAGTTTGCTCTGGGTCGAGGCCTAATGCGGCATAGTTACGGACATATTCTTCCACTGCTATCTCATAACCTTTCGTCAGTGGAATCCCTCTCGTTGCTTGACTCTCCAAATCTGCTACGGCAATCGAAACGTCAGCCCCTTGTTCTTGGAACCATCGAACTTGTTCAACAACCATAGAATGTCCAAGATGCATTTGGCCACTGGGCATCAAACCCGTGAGTACGCTATGCGGTTGAGCATGTCGTTGTGCCTCTGCGATATTGTTGAAGTCTCGATGAGCAAATACAATGCCCCTCCTGTGAAGGTGAGTGGGATGGTCAACAGAGCCATGTTCAAATTTTTGAAGCCCAAACTGGTCAATAATTCTTTGATAATCCGTTGATTGGGAACTAGACCACGGGTCGATATGAACATCGTCAGCCATGTGGAAAACCCCCCTCTACGGCCTAAGCCTCTTCTTCTTCAAAATCAACTCTTCGCTTGAATTGTGGTGGATATGTTTTATTTTCAATGTCATTGATGCCTCCAGACGAAGAAATATCTCTTCTGATAAAATAGAGCATCATTGCAATACTTCCAGCGGAAACACCGATGACCGCATATGGTATCCAGTCACCTCCACCCTCAAGGCTTCGAGGAATAACGAGCCATGTGAACCGAAGAAACGGGTCATCATCAAATCTCTTCGACCATTGAAATACGTCATTTGTTGCATGACCTGCAATAGTGACTGCAGTCGAATGATTATTCCAAAAATCCGTTCTACCCATAATATCATACTCAACATTGTTTGAGTCAAAATGTATGGATATACGAGTTCCCTTTTTTACACTTAAGTACAACAGAGTCTCATTTTCAAACCATCCTTCTTTGGTGCTTCTTTCAAATTCAATATTGTTAAAATTCT
>CAZWXR010000129.1:0-3379 GCA_964637985.1 uncultured Candidatus Poseidoniales archaeon | reverse complement strand
AGTATTTGTTTGAATAGCGGTGACTGTCGAGACATCGGTGGTTCAAATCGCAACCTTCTCGACTTTAATGACCTGCATATCGACAAAGAAGGTAGAGTGTTTGTTGCAATAGCAGATGGCTGTACTGGCCCATGTTCCACGAACGCCAATGCAACACCTGAAGATTCAAGAAGCAGATTAGGCGTGATGTGGTTTTTGACCGAGGGCCCGAGTTTGTACAATGATTTTGGTGAACTCACACGTCCGTGATCATACCATGTGTTCTCCACAATTTGGACATGGCATGCCGGGAATAAATTCCCCAAGCAAGAAACCGCAATGATGGCAAATTGATGATATGGTATCAAAACTCATGCCGAATTCTAAACGTCTATAGTGAATAATCTTAATCCCAATTAAATGTAGATTTGATATGTTCATAGACGAGCATGAGGTCTCGCTCGTGAATTGTATGATGAGCAACCGCAATTGGCTCTTCATTCCAAGGATTGAAACAAATAGAGGCTCCGCTTTGTTCAAACATGCCAATGTCGCCAGCTGAATCGCCGACTGATGCTGTATTCTCTTTTGAGATGCCCAATCGACGCTGAAGCATATTCACAATTGAGCCCTTTCCGTTCATTTGAACTTGGTATCTGCCAAATCCCCCAAGTGCATCATGTGCATATTCATTGTTCTCAATGAGCCAACCATTAGTGAATACATGAAACACGGAATCATAACCGTTGCATTGTTCTCGTGCAGTATTTGGGTCAATCCCTCCCCACCTTTTCTTCCATTTTTTCGTTGAGGGAAATTGTGCTGCTATGTGGCGTGCAGTATGCTGGAGCCCTCCACTGATAATGGCGACATGAGTATTTTGTTTGAGAATTTCTGAAATTGCCCGCTTCCAATTTTTCATCAGCGGCATATCAGCCATCAAGTCTCGAAGTTCTGAATCTGTTGCCGGAGGGTTTCGTGCACTTTTAATCAACGCAAGGTCGAGTTTAATCCAATCCCACTCATCCAATTTACCCTGATTGTATAATGCAAAGGATTCATCATTATTGATGCCTAATTTATCGTAAACAAATTGCCATGTCGATAAATGGTCGACGAGTACCCTGTCCATGTCAAAACAAATCAGATACTTTTGTTCTTCCAAGGAACTTCACCTACGATTCTCTTGGCCAATTGTATTGAGATTGAATCCGCTTGACTTGTTTTCCTAAGATGTAGAGAATGATGGCAATCATCATCGCAAAGAGCCCTATGAGCGTCATTGCAATGGTAGCGAGTGTAACACCAATTGAAGTCGTGTTCAATTCTGTGAATATATTCGTTAAATTTCCAGACAACCTATACCCTAAGACGAAAAGAATCACGCCAGGAATACCGAACAAAAAAAGTGGATGTTTTGATTCAAGCATCCAGTAAAAGAGTTGAGCGAATCTTGAAGCGGTGGCAAGTGATTCTCTCTCCATGACAACAGGTCGTTGTCCAGTGTGGATGACACGAACTTTCATCTTGGAATCGATTTCACTCGCCGTTGCAAGTGGTTTAAGGCCTCCAAGTTGCTTGCAACCTTCTGATGATGCGGCAAAAATTCGGGGGATCGTTCGACTAAGCACACTTGAGACATCTTCCTCTTCATCTGCTTGGTCTTCAGTGTGAAAGGCATAATAGACGTCCCAATCTTCATTTGCCCTGTTGACATCGAGAAGGAGGTCTGAAACTTTCCATTGATTTGTTACGTGAACAAGCAAGATTTTTCCATTCCAATGTAATGTACTTGAGATAAATTCTGCGAGGTGTTGAATGACAATTTCGCCGGAGTAATGATGAACTGGGCAATTGACTTCTTGTGCTAAATCGACGGTCTCATCGTTTGAGCCGCAGTCGATATAACTCACATGTTCTGAAAATTGACGACCTTTTGTGATAAGAGAAACGATTCGTAACTCAATATTACGACCGAGGAAAAGTATGTGCAAATCCTCGTTAGGCATATCATGTGGTGGGTGATATTACATTTGAAAACTATGCTTCATATCCTGAACCAAGAGTTGTTTCCGTTATCTTCAAGAAATTCGGGCATGGCCTTAAACCATGATAGAGCAGGTACCGATTGTCGTTGTGATACCTGCTCACAACGAGGAAGAGTTTATTCTTGAAGTGATTGAAACCTTACCTGATTTTGTTGACAACATTATCGTTGTTGATGACCATTCAACAGATGGAACTCGAGATCGAGTTTCAGAAGTGAAATCAACGACAAATCTCGTTGTCATCACCAGCAAGCGTCGAGGTGTTGGCGCTGCAATTGACTCTGGATTCGCATATGCTCTTGAACAATTTGAACAGCCTTTCATTTGTGTAGTTGTCGCCGGGGATGGTCAAATGGATCCAACCGACATGGAAAATTTGGTGCTACCAATTTTCCAAGGGCAAGCCGATTATGTGAAAGGTAATCGCAAGATTCATGTTGATGGCCTAAATCAAATGCCACTGCATCGCAAAGTTGCCTCATCAATTCTCTCTGTTGCGACAACACTCGCAAGCGGAAAACCAGTATCAGATCCACAATGTGGTTATTGTGCTGTCTCATCAGATGTTCTGGTTTCTTGGGATTTCGACAATTCTTGGCAAGGGTATGGTTATCCTAATTTCTGGCTCATTCGCCTTTCATCGTTTGGCTTTCGAGTGAAGGAAGTCCCTGTACGTTCGGTTTACAACACATCAATCTCTGGCATCCGACGGTTTCCATTTTTTTTGAAAGTAGGTTGGATGATGGCTGTTGAACATCATCGAAGAAACTTCTCTTGGCTACTCGGTTCAAATCGCACCCCGCATACATTTTTTTCATTCATGGCATATGTACTTGGGTGGACAATGTTCCTTCCCTTCGATACCGCACTTGAGATTGAACTCGTGAATAGGGGTGTTCATTCATTTGTTCTCGGCTTATTCAGTTGGACGATTGCACACATTTTTGACAGATTAGCTCGTCGTACACAAGAGAGGATGAGGTTGAATGGTCAGCGTCGGTAATCCGAAGAAGATGGCGACGGTTCGTCACATCCTCGTTCCAACAAAACCACAGGCAAAAGACATTCTTGATGCAATTCGTACTTCAAAGAAGCCGCTGAAGGTTTTCAAGAAATTGGCAAAGGATTATTCTAAATGTCCAAGTTCAAAAAAAGGTGGCCTTCTCGATGAATTTACTGAAGGTCAAATGGTCAATGAATTTGAACAAGCAGTATGGTCCTCTGTGGTTGAAACAGTTCCATCCGAATTTGTTCGAACGAAATTTGGTTATCACATCATCTGGGTTCATGAACTCAAGGATTGATGGTGGGCGTACCAAGATTTGAACTTGGGTCCAAGCGTCCCAAACGCC
>CAZWXR010000128.1:0-3482 GCA_964637985.1 uncultured Candidatus Poseidoniales archaeon | reverse complement strand
TGAATGAAATCAATGACAATACTCAAAGAGTCAATAAAAGTGGAAAGGGACGATAAGATATGCTGTACAGCCGAAATCGTTCGTCCATTGCTGCCCTATTGATGTTGGCCTTTCTTGGTCTCATGATGTTTCTCAAATCGTCATCTGCAGCCGGTGGTGGTTCTGGTTACGACGTCCAACTCAAATTTGACGAATCTCAAATACCGTCTGAAGCTGTTTGGGTTGGTTTGGGAATTCTGGTCGGCGTATATGTCCTCATCGTCACTGAAGTCGTGCACCGGACGCTTGCAGCAGCCCTTGGAGGTCTGCTTGCTGTCCTAGCTTTGAATCACTATACTGTTGAAGATACGCTCACTCTTCGTGCAGTTACAACAATGATTGACTGGGAGACGATTGGCCTTCTTCTCGGTATGATGGTCATGGTTGGCGTCATTTCACAAACAGGTGTGTTTGAGTATTTTGCAATCTACGCCTACAAGAAAAGCAATGGTTCAATTTGGACTCTTGTCGTCATCCTTTGTGTTGTTACAGCCGTCCTGTCGGCCTTTTTAGACAACGTTACGACAATGCTCCTTCTTACACCTGTCACCATTCAACTCGCACGAGTCCTTGATTTACGGCCTATTCCGATTCTCATCGCAGAAGTTTTGTTTTCGAATATCGGAGGTGCTGCAACCATGATTGGCGACCCTCCAAATATTATGATCGGTTCGGCACTTTCGCCTTCTGCAATTAAATCGAATGCTGACCCAAATATTGCAGCAATGTCCTCTTCGGGTGTAACATTTAACGACTTTATCATTGAAATGGCTCCAGGTATTCTAATGACCATCGTTCCAACTTTTATGTTCCTCAAATGGTTCTATGCTGAGGATTTCTCAGGTCAGCGAATTCGTGATGTCAAAGAACTCGAGCGTATGTATGGTATTAAAGATAAGAAAATGCTAGCAGTTTCTGGAACAATTCTTGGTTTGGTGATCGTCGGCTTTTTCACACACCCAATCACTCATATTGCTGTATCATGGATTGCTTTAGTTGGTGCCGTTTTGATGCTGCTTGCAACAAGTCGCCACGAACTTGAGGAGCCTCTCCACCATGTTGAGTGGACAACATTACTGTTCTTCGCAGGTCTATTCGTTCTCGTACATTCACTTCAATATCTTGGTGTTATAAATTACATCGGAGGCTATGTTGAGCAAGGTATTGAGTTTTTTGGTGAAGATGAAGTCATTCGCCTCACCGCCGGTGTGCTCATTCTTTTATGGGTCTCTGCAATCGTTTCTGCGTTTCTTGACAACATACCATATACTGCGACAATGATTCCAATCGTTTTGCAAATTGCAACAAATCTTGACATGCCACTGGAACCGTTGATATGGGCCCTCGCATTTGGTGCTTGTTTAGGCGGTAATGGAACGCTTATCGGCGCTTCTGCGAACGTTGTGACGGCCGGATTAAGTGAAGAGGCAGGCCATCCGATTTCCTTCAACGAATTTTTCAAAGCAGGATTCCCCGTCATGATTCTCACGACCGTCATCATCTCATTTTACATGATTCTCGTCTACGTTATCGGTGGAGCAGAACATGGCACAGAAATGAAACTTATCCTTGTGGGAATCACCATATTCGGTATTATCTGGCAAGTCTCTCGAGGTAAATCCCGAGGTAAAAGTTTCTCGGATTCACTAGTCGACCAAGATGGAAACATCTTGAGTGATGTCGTTCAAGAGATTCGAGAGTTGACAACAAGAAACGAAAGCGAAGAATGATGGTCAACCAAGGGATGAATTCAAGAATTCAGCCGATTTCAAAGAGTCGGGTCGACCATGTTTGAATGCGAAGTGTGTGGTCTTTTTTCCCTAGGAGGGCAGGCATGTCCAGCCTGTGGTAGTCTCTTGCGAAAAGACCTTACAGAAAGTGACACTTCCGAAGAATTTGGAGATGTACCTGGTCTGGATGACGCCGTTGACTCATTTTATGACTTCGAAGGTACGGAGCCTCCGAAAGTCCAACCACAGTCAGAATCTCAGCAATTATCGACATTGCCCTTCGGATTTCAAGGTCAGTCGAATGTCATTGAGCCTGGCCTTCCATTTGGTATTGGCAGTTATTCTTCGGGTATGCCGTTCGAAGTCGAGCATTCTATTGAAGAAGTGGAACAAGCAGACGTCCAAAACCAAAACGAGGACCTTGAGCCTCAACAAAGTGCGAATGAAATAATTGAAAAAATACCAGTTGAGCAACCAGAGGAGGTTGTGTTCGTATCAGATAACATACCTTTTGATGCCCAAGATGCTCTTCCAATTGGAGATATCGCTGATTTCAACGCCGAGGATGAGCCCACAGTATCATTTGAATTTGAAGTTGAAGAACTTTTGATTCAAGACGATGAAGACCCATCGATGATGCCAGACTTCAACACCTTTGAAGTGGTTGAGTCAAATCCTCCTGAACCCGAAGTTGTTCGTTTGACAGGGGCGAGAGTTGTTTCTGATGAAGGAGAATCATCCTCCATACCCGAATACTGGAAAATCGATGCAGAGATTCCGGATTACGAAGAAATTTACAATGACGCCCCTCAGGTCGTAGAAATGGAATACGCCACACTCAAAGAGGATATTGTGGTCTATGATCACAATTTTGAAGGTTCAAATGCCGTATATCATTCTCCGCTGGAACATTCTGAAGTAACTCAAATCCCAACACATCAACCAATTGTTCTCGAATTGCACCCATCTCAAGCAATGTCTATTGATTTGGGGTCAAGAAATGACTTGGCTAGTCTCGTTCAACAAGGATTCATGGCAATTCAATCAGGACAATGGATTGAAGCAGCCCAATCCTTCCAAAGACTCGCTTCTGAATTCCCTCAACAACCAGCGGTATTCAACAACTATGGTTTGGCACTGTTTGAACGCGCAAAGGAACTTAATTCAAATTCAAGCAGTCAACACCTCGCACCATCCCAATTTGACAGTTCAATTCTAGCATTACGTGAAGCTGCGAAATTGGCACCACATCAAAGCGAAATTCTATTGAATCTGTCAAGCGCATTATACGTTAGCGGGCGTGCTGAAAAGGCACTCGGTATTGTTAATGTACACAATCAACAACATCCTTCCAATATCCAAGGACTAAATTCTTCTGCTGTTTTCATGCATGCTTTAGGTCAAGTACATCAGGCAATAGATGTCTTGTCATCGATTCGTCAACTCGATGGTCTAGCCGCTTCAAATTTTGAAAAATTGACATAGAAATTTTATTATTTAATTGAAAATAAATGCAACATTGAAGGGCATTTGCCCACCGATTCGTTCATATATGGGAGGGCGGTCGGATGGATGCTTAGCACCTCTGTACGTATGCCGTAAAGGGGGAAGGGCTGAGGGGAGTCGTCCTTGAGGCGGCTTTCTGAAGAGGCCGAATTGGCATGACTAGATACCGAAGGGTTACTCGCATGGTGTGGAAAACATACATGTGAT
>CAZWXR010000127.1:0-3518 GCA_964637985.1 uncultured Candidatus Poseidoniales archaeon | reverse complement strand
TTGAAATTATATGACCACATTCCGTTGCTTGCTGCACTTTGAGTGAAGGTGTGGCCGTCAAGGTCAAAGTTCTCGTCACCATATGGTGCGTCAAACAGAACCTTCCACTCATAACTTTCAATGCCGTTGCCTTCAAGGGCGTCTGCATCAGATGAATTACCAGCATCAAAGTGTATGACGATTTCTCCGTCTTCATCAAGGATAATTCTGTGAACATCCCAATCAACGTTTGAAACGGTCTTCGTTCCAATATACTCGATGTTCTCTTCATAATCTTCTCGAATATCGATTGTAGCCTCGGCTACTGGCCTTTCACTGTCTGCTTTCACATCATTTGTCTCAACAATCATGCTAATTTCTCGTGCATGGCCTTCATCATCATGGAGAAGCAGGGTAATCTCCCATTGCTCACCTTGGGCACATCCTGTTGCGGATGCAAGGTCAATGTCACAGAACATCATCACAGGTGAAGATTCTGAAGTGTGACCAGTCACACCATCGCCCAGTGATGAACCATCCCAACTTGTAGGTCCTTCGATGATCCAGTCTGTTGTAAGAGGCACGGTTGCATCAGTTGTGTAACCAAATGTGAGTTCAGCATCACTCTTCATGTAATGAACTGCGTATCCATTGCCTGGGTCCTCTGCTGGAACTTCACCATTCACTGTGAGTTCTAATCCATTACCAAGAATACCAAAGCCCTCTGGGTAAGGGGTGACTTGGTACTGCAAGAGATTACCTAACAATGGGAATGTGGTGCTGTCTGCACGTTCCGAATGGATGGCAACATCGATAGTTGATACGATCATTCCACCATCGTAATAACTGCACACACCCAAGACCGTGTCTGAAGGTGTTGCGGCAGAACGGATGATTCGTTGCAATGAACCTCCTTTCTCCATATAGTCTCCACAAACTCTTGGAACTTCGTTTGCATTCTGAGATATGGTGTTGAGAACGGACTTTGCTACGACAAACCCTTCGAAATCGTTGGTGTTCACATTTTCCATAATTGGATGATATGGGTCTGCAAGGTCCATGGTTGCGTAGGTGATTTCAGTCGAAGGTGTGTCTCTTGATTGGATGTCCATACCGAATGGGAGCCGTCCTTGGGCTGTATCTGTTCCATAGACTTGACTGCCGTGAGCACCGAGATGCAATTGTATGGTTCCACCTGCTGACATGTAATTCTCAAGCAGTGTTCTGCGGTTGTCAGCTGCAAGTTTTTCGTAATATGTGTCTGCTGAATTTTGCTCTTGCATCGGAAGGAGAATCTTGTTGTAATGGGTGAACCAACCAGCATCGAAGTAGGTTGGCCAATCGTTAATTCCGTATTGTGTGTAGGTCATTCCTAAGATTTGGAGGTCATCTCGAATGGTCGATGTTCGAGTTGATGTATCCGATAGGATGGCGACATCAACGCTGTCAGCGAATCCTGCGTGGAAATATCGTACGTTTCCTGTGGATGCTCCATTCGCAAGTTTGGCGTAGAAACTGATGTTGTATGTCTTGCCATCTTGCCACTGGTAGTCAGGGGTGAAGGACACATCGGTTCGCTGTTGACTGGTCAATGAAACTGCTTGACCAGACGTTGTCGAGTGAACTAAACTGTTGTCGGATAGGTCATGAACATCCATGTGGAAAATGTAATCGCCATCCAACACACCGTTTGTTGCTTGGAAATCCCATGAATGCTTCAACGAGGAGTCAATTGGGAGAACACAAGCATAGTTCACATCTTCCAAACACTTCAACACATTTGGTTTACTGAGTGAAATATCGACGGATTCAACATTGAATATGACACGCTCTCTGTTATTTGCCTCAGAAAGTTCTTCCGTGTCAAACCAAGCGGTACCAGTTGTTGTGTTATCAAATTCAGATTCAACTTGGACCATGTACACACCAGCAAAGAACTCGTGGGAGCCAATGAGCGTGGTATCGGAATCATCTGCATCGACATTGGTTCTTGACACTGAGTATGTTGCGTCTTCAATGAATGTGAATTCTCTAAGTGTGATGTTGTTGAAACCAACGCCTTTGAAACCATCATTCACGCCGTTACGTCCATCGTCATCCGATTGGAATTTGAATTGAACATCGACTGTCGAGCCCGCAAGTGAGATACACTCAGTTCTCCATTGTGATGGGTCGAGTGATGATCTGTTTTGGACATAGAGGTGAGTCAAATCAATTGATTGAGATTTGACAAGGTCTTCAGTGTTGAAAAATACGTTGTACTTTCCACTTCCATCGATGTTGGACGCGTCGCCGATGTAATCAAGTTCTGTGAAGTCAATCGATTCAGTTGCATTGATGATACCATTTTCGTCATCGTCGTTCTGGCATGTACCATCTTCGTTGTAGTCGTTCCATTGTGCATACACAAGTCCTTCGTAGGTTGTTCCGTCTTTGGTGTAATCAATCCACATACCTGCATAATCGCTTGGGTCAATGTTACCATTTTGGTCAACAGTGTAGAACGTATCTGCAAAATACTGGAAATTGAGGGACACGAAATCGCCGTTCATATTTGTCAAGTCGATGTCAGGGATTGTGAGTGTTTCATTTGCCCAAGCATCTTCGTATCCGTTTGTTGATGTGTCACATGGGTGACCGAACCAATATGCGTAATTGTTGAAAATGTTCGTCGTACATGTTCCTTCGTTGTAAATTGCCCCTTTCGGTTGTTGATTCTCTTCATGGAGGTAACCGGCTGCACCGCCTTCAAAGTCTTCATCACAAATCACTGATGGCGTTCCGCAGAATACATTTGACGGTGTTGCTGAGAAAACTGTAGCCTTGATGTCGAAGTCGACTGGTGTGTTACCCCAGTTGTTCGTGACTGCTTCAATGTCGAAGACACCTTCGGCATACAAGCCCCCTGGGTTGAATCCTTCAATGGATTCAATTGCGGGGTCGAAAAGATTGAATGGACGCACGTAACCAATGATGTCGTCATTCACAGGCTGTTCGTCCCATGTGTTGCTCGTCAATTCTGCAGAAATACGATACAATGTGCCATTGATTAAATTCGCTTGAATTGAGGTTTCGTACTCCTGTCCAGGTTGAAGGTTCGATAATGTGAGTGGTGTTGTTTGGACTTGCGGGTTTGGCATGAATTGCGTGTTTTGCTTCCAAATTGTAAGGTTGTCAACTGCAAATCCATCTCGACCAGTCCATTGCGATTCGTTATCATCAGCAATCGAACCGTCGAAACCGGTCCTAAATCTGAATCGAATATCGACAGTTTCACCCGCCCACGGGCTCAAGTCAAATGAACCAAGGTCATCTTCCGTGAAATTGTTCCATCCGTAATATGTGCCTGAAGCGGCAGTACCGTAGTACACAATGTTTTCAGGAGCTGCGCCCCATACACCCATCTTGAATGCTCGATCGTTGTCGAATCCACCCCACATGGAGATGCCTGATAGACATGCACCTTCCAAGTTAGCGGTTTGTGGGCAGGCAATGGTCGACCAACCAGTCGAATCACTTCCCACTTCGATGATGGCTAA
>CAZWXR010000126.1:0-3536 GCA_964637985.1 uncultured Candidatus Poseidoniales archaeon | reverse complement strand
TCCTCTGCATCGACTTTTTCTTCATGCCTTCTACCCAAGAACGCTCACCATTTACCTCCAAACGACAACCCCTCTTGAAGTCATCACATGATTTACACGTGAATATTAGGTTAGTTTTGCCATGATGCTTGTAATGCATCAGCAGCACTTTGGCAAACCTCGATGAGGCCGTCGGATGAAATCCCGAAGTACAGGGTTAGCGTTAGACATGCGATGATTGCAAGTCGAACTGAGTTACCTTGGGGCAAGAGTGTCTTGCCTTCTGGTGCGTCATGGAAGAACATCACAATACCCACTCGAAGGTAATAATATACAGAAATTGCAGAGTTAATGACCATGATGAGTGCAAGATACCAAACCCAATGAATATCGGCGAATGAAATTGATTCACCGTTGGCTAATGCAGCCCCAATATCACCTGCTGCAACCTTGACAATGCCCATAATCACAAGCAACTTTGACATGAAACCTGCGAGTGGAGGGACGCCAGCAAGTGACAACATGAAGATGAACATGGTCACGGCAAGGAACGGTTCTCTCTTTGCAAGTCCGCCAAGTGATTCAAGTGTGTGGCCACCACCTTCTTGTTCAAGGATTGAGATGACTAAAAATGCACCTAGTTTGAAACAAACAAGGACAACCATATGGAACATCAAGGCAGTAAGCACCATTGTCGCAGCTTCTGCTGCATCACCCGAGAGTGATTCACTCCAATTCCATGCACCGACGGCTGTAAGTGCTGCGAGCATATATCCTGCATGGGCAACTGATGAGTACGCAAGCATTCGTTTTGGATTGGTCGAGCCAAGAGCGGCCAGATTGCCCCATGTCATCGTAACGACGGAAAACACACCGAGGGCGACAAGCCAAGCCGTACCATCATCCGACATGTCTGGTGAGGCTAGAACGAGAAGGATTCGAATCAATCCAACCATTCCCATCGCTTTGCTTGCAGTTGCAAGAACACCTGCAATTGGGCTCATGGAGCCAGCGTAAGCGTCAGGTGCTGCAAAATGGAACGGCGCGGCACTCACTTTGAATCCAAAGCCGACGAGAATAAAACCAAGTGCTATGAGTGGGAGTGCATCCAACCCATCAGCGGCAAATTTGTCACTGAGGACATCGAATTGGAGTGAGCCTGACCAGAGGTACAGGAGAGACAAACCATACAAACCAACGCCAGAGGCGACCGAACCGACGATAAAATACTTCATTCCTGCTTCTGTACCTTCTTTACTTTCTTTGAGAAAACTTACCAAAATGTATGTGGAGAAGGACGCCAATTCAAGACCGATGAACAAGAAGAACAAATCTTGGGAGAGAGCAACGATGGACATACCAATTGCTGTTGTCATCAACAGAATATAGAAGTCCGCTTGCCTTCGATTATTATAGAGAGCTTGAGCGGTTCGATCGTCTGAAGGATACGGAGCGAGCCGATTCATTGAAGCGATGCATGCAAGTGCTATAGCCCCGAAGAAAATTAGTTCAAACAAACGACTAAATTCGTTAATGGTGAGAAGGTGGTGTCCTGAAGCAGAAGTCACCTCAACACTGTGCATACCTCCCACAAAGGACAAGAGCGTCAGGATGAATGCAATCGAGGCAAAGACAGAGGCGAGAAGACCTGGTAAGTGTGGATTCTGCTCAAGCTTGCTTCGATTACCACCAAAGAACCAAGGAAGACGAATATTTGTTAAGGGGAGTCTAAATTTTCCATCACCAAGATTTGGAACGATGATGAGCACAAGTAAACCGATAAAAATTGTCATCTCTGGGGCAAATGCTTCTATGAAGCCTTCACCAAAGGGTTGCATAGTTTTTGTTGATGCATTGCTCATATCAGGCACCTCCTTCAAATCCACCAAGTATAGGCAGGATGACAGAATCAAACATTTGGTTTGTCCAATCGCTCATCATATCGAGGGCAATCCATGGCAAAATGCCAAAGAGGATTGTGAAAAGAGCGAGAAGAAGCATTGCAAATTTCTCAGCGTTTGTGATATCTGGTATCGCATGGCCCTCCATTGAGGCAGGCGGTTGTGTTTCCTCTCCGCCCTCGAAAATTGTACGTTGCATCGACCATAGATAGTACGCTGCTGTAACGACAAGAACGAGCAGAGGACCAGCCATCCACCAAATACTCCAGCCTTCTGCAACGATGAAATACCAGAGTGCAATAAACATCATGATTTCAGCGACAAACCCTGCGAGCAGAGGTAATCCAAGGGATGCCATCCAAGCGAACATCATTGATGTGGCAAGCCAAGGCGAGTGTTTTGCCATGCCTCGCATAGCACCAATCTCCATCGAATGATAATGATGCTTGAATGCACCACAAACAGCGAAGAGCATAGGACTGATGATGCCGTGTGCAAACATCATGAAAAGGGCTGCAGCCCAACCAAGCGGTTGCATGGTCGCAACACCAATGAGAATGACACCCATGTGGGATACCGATGAGTATGCAACCATTTTCTTGAGGTTGGTTTGTCCAAGACAGACAATCGCACCCCAAACAAGTGAAACCATACCAAACAACATAAGGGCGAGTTGGAAGGATTCCATGGCATGTGGGAAGAGTGAAAACGGCAGTCGGAACATACCGTATGCACCCATTTTCAACATGACACCAGCAAGCAACATGGAACCACCTGTTGGGGCTTGAACGTGTGCATCTGGTAGCCACGTATGGAATGGAACCGATGGAAGTTTGACGAGGAACCCGAGCATGAGCATGACAAAGAGAATCTTCTGCACGCTTTCTCCCAAGAACCAACCATTTGTGTTCGCAATCATTGATGCATCGATGATGGTTGGGATGTCAAACGACCTGTTGGTCATCGAACCAGCATAATTGAGCGGTGTGGTTGTATCTTGTAAGAAATACAATGTCACCAAGCCCAGCAACATGATGACGGATGCTGAAAATGTGTAAATGAAGAACTTCTGAGACGCATACTTGCGGTCATCTCCACCCCATTTGAGGATGAGGAAAAACATTGGAATCAATGTTAATTCCCAAAACACATAGAACATAAACAGGTCAAGTGCAACGAATACTCCAATCAGTGCACCGCCCATCATAAGAAGAAGTGGGAAATACGTCGCTGCTGATTTTTCATGCCATGTCGCTATGATCGTCACTGGTAGGAGGAAGGTTGTGAGCCAAACCATCGGGAATGAAAGAGCGTCGAGGCCAACACTCCAGTAAATTCCTAACGATTCGATCCACAGATAACGTTCTTGGAATTCAAATGTGTTGAAATTGATGCCTTCCCATCCTTCAAAATCACCAAAGTATTCGAAGAACATCCCCGTTGTGAGTGCAAGCATGATGAGTGAAAAGACGAGTGAGGCCATTCGAATAATGGGCCCAACGCGTTGTTTGGTCTCTTCCGTTAGGTTTGACACAAACATGAGTAAAATCAAACTTGATGCAAGTGGGAAAGCGATCAGTGGTAAAGAAATGTAATCTGTCAAGCCATCACCCCCCAAATGAGAACAAACAACATCAACGTACCAACTGCGGCCAT
>CAZWXR010000125.1:0-3596 GCA_964637985.1 uncultured Candidatus Poseidoniales archaeon | reverse complement strand
TTGCGAGTTTTCAAATACTCTTCACTCCAGGGCATTATGTGTCTGAAGAGAAAACAATTCGAAAGTTGAAGAAACTCGCTAAGAGAATTCACACTCAAATGGAGAGCGTAAAAGACACAATGGAAGACCTTGAAATCGAATTTGAGGTGCTCAATCAACTCATCAATAGATTAGAAGCAAAGAGTGCTCAGCCATCCGAATTGATTGATGTCGATGATGAATACGAAGAAATGGATTTGGAAAACAGTTCAACAACGAGTACTGTAAATCCAAACGCACCTAAAAAATTCTAATCACTCTGCGACATGTCCTGTAATTCGGAGATGTTGTTCCAGTGATTTGGCGGTTGTAAATCCAATCGAGCATGACCAGCATTTGAAATGCTGTAATTCTTTTTTGTGTGATTCAAGTTCCTCTTTTGATGCAAATGATTCTTCACAGGCAGCACACTTGTGTATCATGGAATTTTTCCGCTGTTCCTCTTCTTAATTTATTTGGTAAATATTCAGCCTCATCCTCATTTTTGTGGCACTGTTCAACGTTTACAACGAAAAATGAAATCGTTGGTGGAATACCGCTATTTATATACTGATAGAAAAGAAGGGTAAAATTAGAACAATGTTAAGTCAGAAATTTTCAAAAACAACAAGCCTGCTACTGATCGCTACTGTTGCCCTTGCCATGGCAACAACAGTAAGCGCGGAAACAACGAACCCATCAACTGCCGCATGGTTGAACGACGGTGTGGATGACGGTCTACAACTTGTGACCTTCTTCCTCTTCTTCGTCGGATACATCTCCATGGGTGCAGCGTTCGTGTTTTTCATGTCAGAACGAAACAATGTGGCTCCACAATACCGCACAACAATGACCATCTCGGCATTGATTGTAGGTATTGCTGCCTTCCACTACTACTACATGCGTGGTGTGTATGTGGAGCACCAGATGGTGTCCATCGAATACAGATACATGGATTGGATCATCACTGTTCCACTCATGGCTCTCAAATTCCCGTCCCTTGTAGGAAAAGATGCCATCACTGATGCAAAGGTCGCTGGCCTGGGCTTCACTGGAGTCTGTTTTACTGGTGCACTCATCATGATCGGTTTCGGTTACCTTGGTGAAGCTGGCCTTATGGACAAATACCTTGCCCTCGCTCTTGGCGGCATGGGTTGGGTGATGATTATCATCGCAACCGGTACACCGTGGTCCAGTGGTAAGGGTGTCGACAACGACAAGATTGCTCCTGAACTCCTATGGTCAACAAATGCTCTCCGATGGTTCATCGTCGTTGGCTGGGTCATCTACCCAGTCGGTTACTTGTTCAGTCCTGAAGTAGCAATCATCGACCTTGGCTCACAAGGTGAGTTGATGATGGGTATTGCATACAACATCGCTGACATGATCAACAAGATTGGATTCGGTATCGTTGCGTGGATGGGTGCTAAGAAAGCAACCGCCGCTCTCGAGTGATTCCTTCACACGACAAGTCAAACCTCCTTCGAGACGGGGTGACCCCCCACCCCGTTTCACAAAGGATTTCAGATGGAAGTAGACAACGGTCTGCCAAGGATAAAGACGTTAGCCACTTTGGACTAGGGTTGTGGATATCGAACTCATTCTCTCACTCGCACTTGCGGGTGCTGTGCTTGGGGTTGTAGAAGGGATAAAACCCGGACCACTTCTTACCATGGTGATTCGAGAAACACTGTCAGGTGGCTTGCGTGCAGGGATATGGACTGCGGCAGCTCCGGTATTTACTGATGGGCCGCTCATTGTTCTATCACTTGTAGCAGCAGCATGGATTGCCACGCAAACCTCTGTTTTACTTGCGATCACCGTCGCTGGTGCAATCTTCTTGGCCTACATGGGTATTGAGTGTTTTAGCATTGAATTACCTGATGTTGCCTCCCACGACGCTCCTCCAAAGGCCTCGTTTCTACGTGGAATCACAACAAATCTCCTCAATCCTGGCGTCTATGTCTTTTGGTTCCTCATTGGAGGGCCATTGATGGCTTCTGCAGTTGACCAAGAAGTGCTTGCACCCGTAGCGTATGCACTATCTTTTCTTGGAACGATTATCATGACAAAGGTCTGCATTGCATACCTTATCTCAAAATCTAGTCAAGGCATTACACCACAAACATATCGAAATTTATTGAGCATTTGTGGTCTTGTTATGCTCTGTTTCTCATTGTATTATGTCTGGCAAGCATATTCACTCATCACTGGATGAATTCGATTGCCGGCGACGAAAGAGTGATTCGATGGTCTGATTTGGAAATCGGGCAAGCCACAACCGCGCAAGCGGTATCCATAGGAACGTATAGAGGACAATGACTGCGTAATGCAATAGTTTGTTCGACTGGCTCGAAAGGGCCTCGTGAAACAACCCGATAGGAATGAAATGAATGACGTAGATGGACAGGCTCATCTGACCGAGCGGAACGAAAAGGTTTGACTCAAACCTCTGATAACAAGCGAACCAAAGAAGGAGAACCCCCAAAACTGCAGCAAATAGAAAGGTGGTTGTGGCTGGGAAAAATGTCAACACTGCTGTGTTCGATGGGTCGGTTGCTAGTGCCCACGGTCTGTTTTGATCTGCTGCATACCAAATGGTCGAAAGAGAAATCAGGAAACTCCCCACAAGAAGTGTGGTATGAGAGAGTGATCGCGTGGGTTGGCGATATAAATGGGCGCCGAGCAAAGCAAAAACAAGCCAAGGGAAAAGAGGATATTGTCCTGTTAAGAAAAGATGTGCTACGAGCGTAGAAACGGTTGTGGTTTCAATTCTGGATGTCCATGACGACGGCCCCATGAACTCAATCAAAAAGAATGGTAGGACAAGAAAGGAAACTAAGGTAAAAAATTCTACCTTAGGAGCATCACTCAACTTATTCCATAGTGGCGCAGTAAGGTAAAGCAGAGAAAACAATGTCAAAACTCCTGGCGTTAGGGGGTCAAAAAGATGGGGTGCAGCAAAATTCACTGCAAGTTGACAAAGTGCAAGAATGCCAGCGCGTTGAAAAATTTTTTTCCATGTCAGCGATGTTGATGCTGCAATACCCCAGCCAAAGAGTGTGACAAAAAGCGGGGCTGCCAAGCCACCAATACCCGCAACCACATATGCAATCAACGATGTTTTTGAAGCGGTTGATGGCATCCACGTCGCTGCTGCATGAACGAGAATCATGAAAAGAACGGCAAGTGCTCGAAGATTATCAACAGATATATCGCGATGAGCAAGCAGATTTGCTTCATGCTCTCCCATCAGCCTTGACGAGAGCGGACATACTCTATGGCGTTTCGGAAGATTTGCAATCCTTCACCCTCCCACCCATCCATTATCTCATTCGCAACCTTTGGCGCTGTTCCTCGTGAATGGTCTGGGTGAAGCCACCGGGCGTATATTGCCTCTGGATGAGGCATAAGACCGAAGACAAGGCCTGTGCTATCGCAAATACCAGCAATGTTTCGCATGCTTCCATTTGGAGAGAGGGGGTATGCGAGGGGCGTGTCTGTTCTTCCTTGCCCTGATGCCGTGGCTGGGTCCACATAACGAACAACCAGTTGATGTGAGGCGTCGAGTCGGTCCA
>CAZWXR010000124.1:0-3754 GCA_964637985.1 uncultured Candidatus Poseidoniales archaeon | reverse complement strand
TTTCTTACACAACAATGCAAATGTTTCTCAAAGGAAGTGGTCCGTAGGTGAACCATGGATGAGCGTGAGCCACGTCTTCTTGTCAAAGGATTGACAAGAAAATCAGACCATCGTGGCCTCTCAATCTTCCTCGTATGCCTCTTTTTAGTTGCACTTGCCCAACCAGTGACAGCAGACCTTTCAGTCAAAAGAGATGATTTCGGCGTCCTTGAAGCCCTTGCCGATACACTCGAGAAGCGAAAGAACAGTGGAGAATCTCTCGTTGCCATCGATGGAGCAAACCAAGCCTTGGCTCTAGTTGATGCAAATGCTCGTACTGTCGAAAGTGGGGATGCAATTGTTGATGCACAAGCGTTCTTGGACGACATGGAGATGAGAGAAACTACACCTCTAGTCGCACAACACCCTAGGCCGTATCAGTTTCTCCTCGATTCAACAACCCAACCCGATGGGCTGCCAGCAAATTTGTGGCAGACACTGTTCTCAATCGATAACTTTGGTGTGAGCAACCTGCTTGGTTTTGGTTTAAACTCCTATGTCATTTACATGAATTTCACATCAAGAAACAACGGCCCAACATATGAGGCATGGGAATACGGCACATTTACCGGAGAACTCATTGTTGGAACAGACCTTGTGTTGTTTGAAAATTATATTGATGTCGATGGTGATACAAACCCTGATGTTTCAGTAGCATTAACACTTAACGGTCTTAGCACATTTGGAGAAGGATGGGGCGTTGAGTTTTCGGATGGCTTAATCCCGACAATTGATGAGTTATGGTTTAGTCCTACATTCCAATGGGAAGTTGATGTGATCAATGCAGATGACTTACTTTGGGAGAATCTCGAAAGGCTTGAGGTCTCCATGATGAAAGGATTAGCCTTCGACATCACACTCTCAAATGCAGAATCATATGCTATTGTCGTGGATACGAGTTTTACTCAACCACCACATGAAGCGAGTGTCGGTGTTGGCATCGAAGAAATGACATTTGATGTCAATGCAATTTTCACAAGCGTTGCGGACTTGCTGTTTCAATTTGGTCTTGGCAATGTGAATTCCTCCGACCTTTCGCTTACCTCAATTTCAGCACCGTATGCCATCTCTGTTCGAAATCCAAATGCACCGGGAACATCTCGGCAAACAGATTGTGAAGATGAATCACACTATGACAAGATGCTGGACCACGGGGCAGCAAGCAGGCAACATAAATGCAGCTTAGGCATCGGTGTCGGCTACATTCATTTTGACGAAGTTCAAGACCCGAGCAATGTCGATGTCCTTGAGTTGGCCTACCTTGACGTTGGCTTCCATCCTGAATATGGCCGCACATTCTTGCCCTCCGAAGTTGACATCACACTTCGGAACGATAATATTGGAAAAAATTCGTTTGACACTGTAGAAATTTTCTCAGATACAGGAATCGATGTGTATCTTCATTATTACGAGGACCGTTCGGAAGTACCAGAAGGGGATTCACCGTATGGAAATGTCACAGATTCTCGTGCGTGGATACGAGGTCTTCCATCTGGAACGATGCATCCAGATGAGATTGAAGCAATTTTTACGATGATTGGTGAAGAACCAAGTAACAGTAATTTTCCAGGTGAAGTTCCAGAACGACTTTCGCTCATTGTTGCCATCAAAAATTTCACAGGTGACCAAATTGGAAATGTCAATGACCCTACACTCCCCGTCAATCCAGCACAGCCACCCAACACACTCATTGTGATTGCTGGTACAGAGCAAATCGAAAGATTGACGTATCATTCAACCTTCAAACGTGCAGGGTATGAAAGCGATTCCTCGTCGATTGAACTCGATGTTGAAATGCTGCCACGTGTTATTGTTATCCAAGGTAGTTTTACCATCCCTTCCACTGGACTTAGTCGGGTCAATTTCAATAACCCAAATTTGAACACCATAGCGCAAATTTTTGATAATGCCCTTCTTACACTCGTCGAGGTTGTTCTCGATATTGGAGCGATATTGAACGGGTTGCCAAACGGCATTGTCGGAACTGCGGGCTCTTCAGGAGGTGAAGTCGATATTTCATGTTGGAATCAGGTCAAACAAAGTTTACCATCCTCATCGAGACAACCCGAATCGCTTGGCACGATGGCTTTTGCTTTTGGTAGTAGTACGCACCCCATCATGACCAACACGGACCATGTGCTTTTGTCTCAAGATGCTCTGCATTCATCGGTCAACGGTCGTCTTGGGCCTCAAGACCCTCTCGTTCCCGTAGCAATGAGCCTGCGAATGTCGGGAATCAATCATGTTCGACAGTATTTTGACCCATCAACAGAAATTCGTGACATTATCTTCGAAGGTTCAAACACGGAATCGTTGCTGTTGGGCTATGTCTATCATGAGGGTACAAATATTGATGATGCCATCAAACAGGCTGCTATCGTGTCCAATCGACCGACGACACTACAGATGACACAAACACCTATCTCTCTAGATTATCAAGCGAGTTCCCCGATTGGCACCATTACGTACGGTGGCTCATCGGACAATCAGCAAAATGCGATACGGCTCGATGGTCTGCCATCAAATTTTTCTCTTGTTCTCGGCGAAACAATCGGCTATTCCGCTCAAGAACCGATGTCGTCTATTCAAATCCAAATGTCGAACGCAAGTGAACATCGAACGATGGACGGTGATCATTTCAGATACTGGGTGAACAATGATACAAAGGAAGCAAGCCTGAGTGTTCAAATTTCAAACATTACTTCTGTCCAACGATTAAGCCCGCTTGTTCCAGGTTCGACTGGACCTGAAGGAAATTCAATCATTGAACTTGAACGCTCATCATCTTCATCGTTTTCCGTCTTATTCGAGGATGAAAGTGATTATGAAAATCCATTCCTCGGCCTCAATGGACGAGTTCACATCAACCCACTCCCAGCAGATATTTCGCTTGCTTTCCCGAGCGGTCTCAATTCAAATGGAATTGAGTTGCCGAGTTTCGGCGACCAAGAAGGCATTCAAGGCGTTTCATTCTTCTTGAGTGATGTGGTTGAAGTGGGCAACGTCATCAATGATTTTGTTTACCAAATGACCAATGATCTTGCTGGTGTAAATGGCGATGAGCAAACCAACATATCATTCGGACTCGACCTCGTCACTGGTGAAAAATTCGATGTCGTCGCCGATTTGAAGAAAGGTAACAACATTCCGAACACGCCAGATTGGCAACATGGTATCGGTGTGGAAGCGGTTGAGAATACATATCTTGAATTCAATCTCACCCGCATGCCAACCTTCACCCTTTCCAACCGTCAGATTATGGAAAACATCCTCGAGGATGGAGCTGTTAGTCTCGATGAGCGAGCACAAGCCGCCACCATCGTTGAGTACCTCAATATTACAGGTGGATTGGACCTGATCTTTGCCTTGGAGGATGGCAAGATTTTCGATACAGAAATCCGAGGTTTGAATTTCACACTCCTCGAGGAGCAAGGTGTTACCATCATTCAACGCCGTTCGTGGCATTTACGTGCTTGGTTGCCAAGTTTACCTTCAGGGGCCATCGACATGGCCTATGAATATACATTTGAAGACGGTGTCCCAATCTATCAAATTGATATTTCACTGAGTCAATGGCAACCCGAACGAGAACAGTTTTCAATGGTCATCAACGGTCTCCAAGGACGAGACATCGACCTCGTCATCGATGGATTTGACACTTCAAAGAGCAATGATGTCCTCATCAATGCACGATTTTCAACACAAGATAATTTCA
>CAZWXR010000123.1:0-3982 GCA_964637985.1 uncultured Candidatus Poseidoniales archaeon | reverse complement strand
CGTTGCAAAAGGCATGGACGACAATTGGGTTCTTCTTCTCATCGACTGTCAAAGAGGTTTCAATGACTCGTTTTGGGGTCAGCGAAATAACCCTCAATTTGAAAAAAATGCACAGGCAGTACTTGCGCATTGGCGGGCGAATGGTGGTAAGATTATTCATGTTCGACATGCCTCTATGGAACCAAATAGTCCGCTCCGAGCAGAGCTGCCCGGTTTCGCCTTCTTCGATTGGGCCAAGCCAAAGCAGAATGAAAGAGAGATTATTAAAAATGTGAACAGTTGTTTCATCGGCACTGACCTTGAACAAGTATTGCGTATTGAAGGGTATCAAAAACTCGTTGTCCTTGGATTGACCACCAACCATTGCGTATCAACGACTGTTCGAATGGCAGGTAACCTTGGGTTTGATGTTTGCCTGGTCGGTGATGCTTGTGCGACATTCTCACGCACCGCTTCAAATGGGGAAATCTTCGATGCTGACCTTTTGCATCGAACTGCACTCGCAAGCCTTCATGGAGAATTTTGTAATGTTATCAATTCGAAGAGCCTTCTAAAGGATTCTAGATTTATCGAAATTGTGTCACGAGAAAGTTAAACCATAGACGCTATGCAATCACATGCCCACAGCAGTTGTAACAGGAGCAAATCGTGGAATTGGTTTAGAATTTGTACATCAATTGAGTACAGCGGGTTGGGAAGTATACGCCATCTGCCGTCAATCATCAGAAGAATTGGAGGCACATCAACCAAAGAAAATTTTCACTGTAGATGTTCGTCACGTACAAGAGATTCAAGATATTTTTACATCAATTGATGAACCCATCGAGCTGCTCGTCAATAACGCTGGAGTGTCTGATGGCAGATGGGCGTCGTTCGATGATGTGGAGTGGGATGTAGCACTTGAAGTTCTTCAAGTCAACGCCATTTCACCCATGATGGTCACGCAATCTGCGTTGCCGCAGTTACGACAAGCAACCAATCCTTGTGTTGCAATGGTGACGAGCCTCATGGGCTCAATTGGGGATTGTGAAAGCGGCAAATCATATGCTTATCGTGCATCAAAAACCGCATTGAATATGTTTACTGCTGCTGCAAGAAATGAACTTAGAAACGATGGAATACGAACAATCTTACTTCATCCCGGCTGGGTAAAAACTGACATGGGTGGACCAAATGCTCCTGTGCATGTTAAAGACAGTGTTGCAGGTATGCTTGAACAAATCGAGAACATCTCATTAGAGGAATCGGGTCAATTTGTTGAATACACAGGTCAAGTACTCCCGTGGTAATCATTGCTGAAGAAATTCGATTGAATTTCAGACATGAAATGTGAAAGAAGAAATACGCGAAAAATCGCAGATGTCCTCTATGGTAGATTACGATGGGTTGATACCCGATTTTCTTATGCTGTCACCTGAGACTGAAAGTAAAGTCATCGTATCGGTTGTCAGTGTTTCAATTTTGTATTTTTTCCGTGCCATTGTCTTACGTGGCGTTGAGAGTCGAACGCAAAATGAGTTCAATATTTACACTTGGAGAAAATTGAGTTGGTATGTCTTTGTCTTCTTATCCTTCATCCTGGTCGGTCGCGTTTGGTACACTGGGGTGGGTGATTTTGTCACCTTCTTTGGTTTCTTCATTGCTGGGCTCGTGGTCGTCCTTAACCAACCTATTGCGAGTATTGCAGGTTGGGCTTATGTCGTCATACGTCGACCGTTTGTGGTCGGCGATCGCCTACGTGTAGGTACCATCGCTGGTGATGTTGCTGATATTCGACTCTTTTCAACAGTCGTTGCTGAGGTTGATGGGCTTGACGGGGCCTCGATGCCTACTGGACGATTGGTACACATTCCAAACAAGATATTCATGGAAGAGCCTTTGTACAACTCAAGTAAAGGTTTTGGATTACTATGGAATGAGATCGGTGTTGAAGTCACATTTGAATCAAATTGGCAGAAAGCCAAGGAAATTGTTCTTGGCATTATCGCCATTGAATCTCAAGATGGGGAAGTCAAAGCAAAAAAACAGATGAAGAAAGTATTTCGCGAATACAAACTTCGGTTGGGTAGTTTTCGTCCTGAGGTCTTTACCAGCGTAACCCCAAGCGGAGTGCATTTTTCACTTCGTTATCTCATCGAACTAACGGATAAAAGGCAATCGGAAGAGCGCATTTGGGAAAAGATTCTCACTGAATTTGCAAACTGTGAAGATATTGATTTTGCTTACCCAACGCGGCGGACTTTCATCAATCACATCGAAGGTAAGGAAGGCGCAAAAGCACCGATTTGGCCGCCTGTGATCGAAGAAAAACGCTCAAAGAAGAGTTAATGTTCTCAAGCAACATCAAAGCGGTCTGCGTTCATAACCTTGTTCCATGCAGCGATGAAATCGTTAACAAATTTGTCTTTGTTGTCATCTTGTGCATACACTTCAGCAATTGCTCGGAGTTGCGAGTTGCTTCCGAACACGAGGTCGTACCTTGAAGCGGTTCGAACATCTGCACCGGTTGAGCGGTCTCGTGCAACGTAGGAGTTACTACCTGTGGCCGTCCATGCAACATTCATGTCGAGCAATGTTGTGAAGAAGGAGTTGTCGAGTGTTGAGCCGTCGGACCATAGTCCTCTTGCGTCTGAACTCACACCGAGTGCTCGCATTCCTCCGACCAAAACCGTCATTTCGGGAGCTGATAGACCGAGAAGTTGAGCCTTATCGAGCATCATTTCTTCTGGGCTGACTGCATAATTCTTCTTGAGGAAGTTTCGGAATCCACATGCGAGTGGTTCGAGGACTGCAAATGAGTCTGCATCGGTTTGGTCTGCACTTGCATCTCCACGACCTGGTGTGAATGGAACTTCAACACCAGATGCCATTTCGATTCCTACATTACCAGCAAGGACGATGGTATCTGCAACGCTTGCACCGTGAGCTGCAGCAAGTGGTTCGAGTTTTGAGAGAACTTTTGCAAGTTGCTCAGGTTTGTTGCCTTCCCAGTCTTTTTGTGGCGAAAGACGAATTCTTGCACCGTTTGCACCGCCACGGTTGTCAGAGCCTCGGAACGTTGAGGCACTTGCCCATGCTGTTTCGACAAGTTCAGCAACAGAGAGTCCGCTGCCTTTGATAGCGTTCTTGAGTGCTGCGACATCGTATGATGTTGAACCTGCAGGAACTGGGTCTTGCCAAATGAGGTCTTCGTCAGGAACATCTGGTCCGAGGTATCGAGACTTTGGTCCCATGTCACGGTGGAGAAGTTTGAACCACGCTCGAGCAAATGCGTCACCAAATGCTTCTGGGTTCTCATGGTAGAATTTGGAAATCTTTCGGTATTCAGGATCTCGAATCATAGCCATGTCAGCTGTGGTCATCATGGTTGCAACTTTTATTGATGCATCTTCTGCATCTGGAGCTAAATCTTCAGCATCTGGGTTTGCTGGAGTCCATTGGTTTGCACCTGCTGGGCTCTTGACGAGTGTCCAGGAATCTTCATACTTGAAAAGAAGGTCAAAATAACCGTTGTCCCATTGTGTTGGGTTTGCCGTCCATGCACCTTCGATGCCGCTTGTAATTGCGTCGCGACCCTTTCCTGAGCCGTGTGCGTTTGTCCAGCCAAAGCCTTGTTCTTCGATGGATGCCCCCTCAGGTTCTGCTCCAACCAGTCCAGCATCGCCTGCACCGTGGGCTTTTCCAAAGGTGTGTCCACCTGCGGTGAGGGCTACTGTTTCTTCGTCATTCATTGCCATTCGAGCAAATGTTTCGCGGATATCTTGAGCGCTGAGAAGGGGGTCTGGGTTACCGTTTGGCCCTTCTGGGTTGACGTAAATGAGTCCCATTTGAACAGCTGCTAGTGGGTTTTCGAGGTCTTGGCGGGTGTCGCCATACCGGTTGTCTCCGAGCCATTCATCTTCACTTCCCCAATAGGTGTCCTCTTCGGGTTGCCAAATATCTGGTCGGCCACCGCCAAATCCAAACACTGGTCCGCCCATAG
>CAZWXR010000122.1:0-4003 GCA_964637985.1 uncultured Candidatus Poseidoniales archaeon | reverse complement strand
GCTCGAAGAATGGCTGATGTTGAAATCGAGAAGGCACAATACGAACTTGAGGGACAACGTCTCCGTGCTGAAGAAATCGCTCGTGAAGAGATTTCAAAGCAACAAATCGAGATTGCTGCCGAAGCAGAAGCCGAGCGACAACGAAGAATTGCAAGAGGACAAGCAGACGCAATCCTTGCTGCCTACACTGCTGAAGCAGAAGGTCAGAAGGCTGTTCTTGAAGCCAAAGCAACTGGTTATGCACAACTCGTCAAGAGTGCTGGCGGCGACCCTAAGGCTGCTGCAACACTGCTCATGGTCGAAAAGATCGAAGAACTTGTTGCACGACAGACTGAAGCAATTGCGAACCTGAAGATTGACAAGATTACCGTGTGGGACTCCGGTCAATCTGAAAATGGTTCAACTGCAAACTTCGTTTCATCGCTCATCAAGAGCCTTCCACCAGTTCACGATGTGGCAAAGATGGCTGGAGTCGACCTCCCTGATTATCTAGGCAACATGAAAGACGAATGATGGCTCTAGTGAAGAGCGTCTAAAACGTGCCTTCATTGCTGATTTCAAGCGAGGGGTTCAAAGCCTGATTGCGCTCGAAGACTCATCTAATGAAGTCTGATTTGGAGATTGCAAGAGATGCAACAATGGAGCCTATTGAATCAATCGCTTGGAAAATCGGGATTCCTGCTCACGAGTTAATGCTCTACGGTAAAGGACTTGCAAAAATCAGTTGGGAAGGCGTGAAACGTCGGATGAACGATGCACAAGGTAGCCTCGTGCTCGTCACTTCAGTTAATCCAACACCGTTTGGTGAAGGTAAAACAGTGACGACGATTGGTCTTACACAGGCACTCATGGCCATCGGTAAAAATGCAACTTGTGTTATTCGGGAACCATCGATGGGCCCTGTCTTTGGCATCAAAGGTGGTGCTGCTGGAGGCGGAAACTCCCAGGTTCTGCCGATGGAAGAAATCAACTTACACATGACAGGTGACCTTCATGCTGTAACCTCTGCACACAATCTTCTTTCCGCCCTTATCGACAATCACATCAAACATGGAAACGAGTGTAAACTCGACCTCACCAGAATCGCTTGGCCTCGTGTGATCGATATGAATGACCGTGCCCTCCGGGATTGTGTCGTAGGCCTTGGTGGACCAGCAAATGGCGTTCCACGCTCAGAGAGATTTGATATCACTGCGGCGAGTGAAATCATGGCCATTCTCGTTTTAGCATCAGATTACAAGGACTTACGTTTCAGACTCGGTGAAATCATCATCGGTTCATCGATGGATGGCAATCCAGTCAAAGCGAAACACATCGGTGCAGCAGGAGCCATGGCTCTTCTTCTCCGCCAAGCTTTTTTGCCAAACCTCGCACAAACACTCGAGGGTGGACCAGCGTTTATTCACGGCGGACCATTTGCCAATATCGCCCATGGAAATTCGAGTATTATCGCTGACAAAGTCGCCTTAGCTTGTAGTGATATTGTCGTTACAGAAGCAGGTTTTGGCTCCGACATGGGTGCTGAAAAATTCATGCACATCAAATCACATTATTCGGGTAAGCGACCCGATTGTGTTGTCATGAATGTCACGGTTCGGTCAATGAAACTTCACGGTGGTGCTTTTGGTCCTAAGGGTGGCATTCGGCCCCCAAAGGAAGTGCTTGAAGCAGAAGATGTTCCTGCAGTCAAAACAGGTTCCGAATCCAATCTTGACCGTCATATTCGAAATATGGCGGCATTTGGTGTACCTGTCGTTGTTTCAATCAATAGATTCGCATCGGACACCGATGCTGAAATCAAAACCATCACCGACTGTGCTCTTGCCAGCGGGGCGAGCAAGGTTTGTGTGACCGAAGTCTTTGCAAATGGAGGTAAAGGAGGAGAAGATTTAGCAAAAGCGGTCGTAAAATCAATTCAACAACATGTTGCAGATGGTCGTAATTTTGTTCCACTTTTCACCGCTGAAACCCACTTCACAGAAAAATTAGAGCACATTGCAAAACGAATGTACCATGCGGGTGATATTCAGATTGAACCCTCAGCACAAAAAATGGCCGACCAAATCACATCATGGGGGTATGGGCACCTTCCGATTTGCATGGCAAAGACGCAATATTCATTCTCGCATGATGCAACATTGCTTGGAGCACCAACAGGATTTACGCTTCCAGTGAAGGAATTTCGACTCAATGCAGGTGCTGGATTCGTTGTCGCAATTCTTGGGAATATGATGACAATGCCCGGTCTTCCAAAAGTTCCAGCTGCAAACAACATGGACATGGATGATGATGGAAACCTCACCGGCGTCTTTGGTTGATTTCATTGAATATCATGCCTTCGACGTGCAGGACAAGTGTTGCAAACTTCACCCAATTGTGCGACTCGACACCTTTGGGGCATTTGAATTCAAATCTCGCAAGATGGAAAGAAAGAAGGTGAGGTGCCTCGTCAGGAGATTGCAAGCATCATTGGTGAACGTATGAAATTGAAGAGCAAGGATGTCAATCATTGGAAACTCTTCATCGATTCAGATGATGATTTATGGGTTCTTGCTCGTCTATGTGCTCCTGGTATTCACCTGACGATGCTTGGTGAACGCCGTGATCAAACCACAGCTGGAGGAGAAGGCGAGAGAGCAAAACAGGCCGAGCGTAAAAAAATGATGATGACGCTTGCTATTGAAAGCGTAGAACATCAATCCTTTTCTGATACACTACGTGTTCACGGTATTATTCGCCAATCACCAGTCGATATCGGCTCTCATCACACGCATATTGTGACGAAAGGCGATGAAGTAACGCTCACCAATGAAAAAGGATTTTCTTCGCTCGACCAAGCATTACTCAATGATGCCATACGGACATCGAATGCTCCACAAGTGGCTCTTTTGGTTGTCGAACAGGACGAGATGATTCTTTACTTTGTGACCAATCGAGGCTTACGAGAAAGTGCTCAATGGACGATGAGAGGTGGTGGAAAAAGAATCACCTCGAAGGAAGCGGGTTCAGTCCTCAATCAGTTTCAAACCAATGTTGTTGAAAAGATTCTACAACAACTCGAAGACACAATGCCCTTAATTCTGTGTGGCCCTGGCCATTTCCGTGAAAATATGGAGAAGTTGTTCGCTTCCCAAGGCACTCAGCGAACGATAAAATCAGTTGCAACAAGTATGGGCGGTCGAGCAGCTGCAAATGAAGTCTTGAGTCAAGGTTTAGCCGCTTCAATTCTCTCAGAGCATCAAATGAGTCGGGAGATTCTTCTTCTCGAGGAAGTCTGGACAAGGATGGCCACAAACAATCTTGTTGCGATTGGTGAAGTTGAACTTGAAGATGCCTTACGGAGGGGAGCAATCGAAACATTGCTCATTCTTGCCGATACTTTACGAGAGGATGAACGACGTTCGTTTGGAACGACATGGTTAGAATGGACTGAAAAATTAAGTGAAATTGGTGCTGATATTGTACAATGTTCTGCAGACCATGATGCTGGTCAGCAATTGGTAAACTTTGGCGGTGTTGCAGCCTTGCTTCGTTATTAGGTGAGCAGATGATGTACATTCACTTTCATCAATTGTCTAAAGACAACATGCGATTTGACTTGAGTCAGCACAGATGGCTAATTCTTCAAGGTGAGGAATTGAAGGATGCACAACCTGCTTTGATGTTATCTGAACTTGAAGATATTCTTGTAGCAGTTGACCTTCGAGGTCATCAATTCACCCCAGGTCTTTGGGAAAGAGCGACGCATTTGTGCATTCTCGATTCGAAGGAAAATTTGGTCGAGATTCAAAGCCAATCAAGCATTTCTAAACTCGTACAAGGTGATGAAATCAACATTATTCAAGAATTATGGTAAGAGTGGGTCCGGAGGGAATTGAACCCTCGATCTTCGCCTTGTAAGGGCGACGTCATAAACCCCTAGACCACAGACCCATGCCTTGCTGTTGGCTCGACTTTTTCAAGAATGCGCTCTTTCCAATAACCTCAAATCATGTCATGAGCA
>CAZWXR010000121.1:0-4043 GCA_964637985.1 uncultured Candidatus Poseidoniales archaeon | reverse complement strand
TGATATGCCCCCATCTTCTTTCCGAATCGCTTTCCTAAAAACGGAAATGTTCGCAATGCGGTGATCAGTGTAATCTTAAATGGGTACCAAAAGAGGTTTCTGAAATTTGGTCTTGCATGTGGGTGTGTTGGCATGTGTTCACCTCACTCCGTTCCTGGGACAACAGTCCCTGCTGGTTCCACCGTGTAGACATGGAACATTCGTTCTTCATTGACTGATTTACCTTCATCGTTGAGATAGATGAGGAACAATCCTGTCCAAAAGAGCGTTGTGAGAATTGGTACAAGCATTGGGATACCAAACAGGTCCCAAGCCATGCCGCCGGATACTGAGTCGTCCATGCCGCCTGCATCAAAGAAGTATAGGCGGTACACCATAGCAAGAATGACTTGGAGGACTGCAAGTGGCAGAAGCATTCGCCATCCAAACTCAAGTATTTGGTCAGTACGAATACGTGCGAGTGCAAATCGTGCCCAAACGAAAACGATGAGGAACACAAGCCATGACTTGATGAGCGTTACACCAGCACCGGGAATCATCTGATACGCAGCACCAATTCCTAGCAGTTCAATGCTTCCAATTGTACCATGAAGCGGTAAATGCCATCCACCGAGGAAGAAATGTGTGAATAAGAAACAGGCAGCATAGGTTCGTATGTACTCTGCCATGAACAACATCCCGAATCGCATACCGCCGTATTCGGTCCACCAGCCCTCAACAAGTTCAGCTTCAGCCTCTGGCATGTCGAACGGAACTCGCTCGACCTCTGCAATCATGGTCACAAGGAAGAGTGCAGCACCAAGAGGCATGAGGAAAATATTCCAAACGCCCGCTGAGTGTTGGAAGTGAATGCTTTCGATGATGTTGAACGTACCGGTGAGAATTGCAACAGAAAGAAGTGTCAGTAAAAGAGGGATTTCGTATGCAGTAAGTTGGGCTGCAGATCGAATTCCACCGATAAGAGTATATTTGTTGTTGGACGACCAACCTGCGAAGAAGACCCCGATTGGTGCGATGCCAAAAATTGCAATAGCGTACAAAATTGAAAGGTCAGGATTCGTTGCATAAATTCCGCTTGAGAGTGGAATCATCCCCAAAATCAGCAATGTCGATGATACAATGAGGAATGGTGATACCTCGAAGATGAGTCTGTCAGCCCGCTGAGGCACCATGTGTTCCTTCACAAGGAACTTCATACCATCGGCAACGTTCTGGAAGAAGCCGGGAAGGATGGTGAAACCCATCCATGAACGGTTGTTCACTCGGTCGACTGTTGCAAATTTTTCATCTCGGTTTCCAAATTTCTTATTGAGCCAAGCGTGAACTATGCCGATGGGCTTTCCAAGACCGAACGGCAACATGTTCCACCATTCACCCGCAGTTGTTCCATTTTCTCCAACCCAAAGTGACCGAAGGGCGGTTGTTGCCCCATACCTGTCCTGCATTCGAGCAACAGCTTTTCGCTCAATCCAGAGAATAGCAAATTGCGAAAAGAAGAGCATCAAGAAAACGACGTTGACCACGAGGAATGTTCCCAAGCCAAACGATAGTGCGTCTGCATTATCTTCGAGCGCCGTACCCTCAACTGCTGAATGAACAATGTCGTCAACAAGCCCAGATAGAAATGTTCGGAGGTCGTATGCGTCTTCCATCATATCACCTCAGCGGTCAGTCTCCCCAATACACGGATCAAAACTACCCATAATCGCTGGAATGTCAGCAACTTTGTATCCAATCATTGTTTTTGCAACGTATGGAATTGTGATGAACATTGGTGAACGAATCGACAATCGATATGGATTCTTTCCTCGGCCATCACCGCCACCTTGAATATAGAACTGTGAAGCACCACGAGTACATTCGTAGTTGCTAAAGCCTGTAGCACCTTCTGGCGCACGTGTTGGAGCTTTGGCGAGAATCATTTCATCACCGTTGGCATAGTTCGTGTTTTTTCCACCGGGAATTTTCTCAATAGCATCGAGAATCATACGGCACGATTGGCGCATTTCTTCCATTCTGACCCTGTATCTGTCGTAGCAATCTGCACCTTTGACCGAAGTTGGTTTCTCGACGGCTGGCTCCCAATCAACTTGGTCGTACACCGAATACGGATGGGCCCATCGAACGTCGTAATTGACGCCTGCTGCCCTAATGTTTGGTCCAGTCACACCTGCGTTGACCATATCCTCGGCTTGTGCATAACCTACACCTTGAAGTCGGACAAGCCAAATTGTCGATTCATCGAGCATCATCTCATATTCATCGATTCGCTTCTCGAAAAGCTTGATTTTCGCAATCAGCCTGTCTGCGAACCCAACTGGAATATCACGCTTGACTCCGCCGACACGAGGATAATTGTAATGCATTCTTGAGCCACCAAGTTCTTGAAGCAAGTCAAGGAACATTTCCCTGTCTCGCATGCACCATGTCATGAGTGTCAGGCTGCCGATGTCGGGACCGTATGCACCCAACCACATGAGGTGAGAAGCAAGACGTTGGCATTCTGCGGCGATGAGTCGAATATATTCTGCTCGTTCAGGTACATCGACCTCGAGTAAATCTTCAGCGGCATAGATGTACGAGTTCGCCCATGTCATCGCACTCACGTAACAAAGACGGTCGCAATATGGCGTCACTTGAGTAAAATCCCTTGATTCGCAAATCTTCTCAACACCTCGGTGAATGTATCCTAACTCGGCTTCTGTATCGACAACAGTTTCACCATCGACTTTGACACGAAGCGTCCACAACCCGTGGGTCATAGGATGCTGGGGGCCCATTGTAATCCACATTTGTGCCATGATACCACCTACTTTACGCGGCCCTCATCCGCTGGTTTTCGAGCAAATCCTTGTGCATCATCATACATTTCGTTGTAGTCATGATACCGGATTTTGTGTTGCTTTTGGAGTGGGTGAAATCCTTCGGGGCTATCGTGCGGGTTGAGGACGCGATGCATGTTCTCATGACCTTCAAATTGAATGCCTACCAAATCCCACGTTTCCTTCTCATTCCAATCTGCACCGACCCAAATATTCTGTACGCTGGGTACTGATGGCGTGTCGTTGTTTTCAAGAGGGATAAGCACTTCAAATTCCATCGGTACATCGTCACCCTTGAGTGACTCGGCAACGTGTACACAATGTGTGTGAGGAGTTTGATTTTTCACAGGTTGTCGCATGAAATGATATGCAACCTCCCACCCTCGTTCTGGTGAGCCTTCTGGAAAATGGGTTCCTGTGATCATTGAGCAGTGGTTCACATCCAAATCGAATCGCAGCCATTTTGCCAAGGCAGACCAATGTTGTGGCGGCGTGGTGATTCGAACAAATGCCATCTTGAGGGCGTTCGAATGATGTTCGACTGACGATGTGATGCCAGTGCCACCGAATCGCTTCTCGATTCGGGCTACGCAATCGTTTGCAGCTGCTACATTTTGTTCAAGGGTGATGGCCATTCCCATGTTCAGTCCTCCCCTACAATTACTGGTTTCTCGCCCTTGCGGCCTGAACTCGGTGCTGCACCGATTCGAATGATTTTCTCACGAAGCAATCCAAAGCCATCGATGAGTGCTTCGGGACGAGGGGGGCATCCTGGGATATAGACATCGACTGGAATGACGGTATCGACGCCTTCGAGAATGTTATACGACTGGAAGTAAGGGCCACCCGAGATAGCACATTCGCCCATGGCAATGCAATACTTTGGCTCTGGCATTTGCTCCCAAAGTCGAACAATTTTATCTGCAAATTTCTTAGATATTGGTCCGTTGACGAGAAGGACATCGGATTGACGGGGTGATGAACGGAAAAGAACACCGAAACGGTCACCGTCAAATCGAGGGGTTGCTGCTGCCGCCATCTCGATAGCACAGCACTTGATACCAAGGTGGAGGGTGAACAACGATTTCCGACCAGCCCAGTTAAAAAATCGACCGGCGAGTACGCTCAAAAATTGCTTGATTTTCGTCGCTTTGAGTGCCTCGTCAGTCACATCTCCAACGACTTCAAGCAATGCTTTACTGTTGAATGCAGCATAATTCT
>CAZWXR010000120.1:0-4049 GCA_964637985.1 uncultured Candidatus Poseidoniales archaeon | reverse complement strand
GATGCATCAAGATTTGCTCGAAGAGCCCAAGCGGAATTCGCCTCACTTACTGGAGGAAGATAGCAAGAAAATAAGACGAAATAGATTCCAATATCCATTTCAAGACGTTGTCCAATCAGAAGGTCATCAAAGCCGATGAACGGCAGAATCGTTAATTTATCATCATCACTGTTGTATTCAAATTCTAAGTTAAGTGGTACCCGTGAGCCAATTGGAGTGATTTGTAGCGTATGATGATGAACCGTGGCATCAACTTCGTGCGATATACCATCTGCAAGCACTCCCCATTCACGTAGGGGGATGATCGAATCACCCTGCGATAATTGGAAGCATGAATGAATGATGTCCTGGATTGCTTCAGCGATAAAACTCCAAGCATGCATTCCTTCAACATCAGTTCCTTCAGTGCCAGGAATCGACGAAATTCTAAACAGTTCTCGATGATATCTCCCAATACTCTCCAAAGGTTGAGTCACATATTGCAGAAGTGTTGGCATGCTCACGAGATTACCGCCCTGATTGGTGCCTCCAACACGCAAATCAAGAGCACCACCTTCCCAAACATTCGATTGGAACGTCCCTCCTCGTGGTGAACACAATCCAAGGATTGCACCCAATCGTTGGAGTATTGGGTCGGTACTGAATGTTTGTGAAATGATACTTCGGAGCTGAATGAGAGCTTCTTCCAACGCTGCTTCAGCGAGTGAATCATTGAGAAGGTCAAATTCTGGAAACGATTGGTTTCCAAGGTTAAGGTCGATAAGCAAACAATACGGCTGAAGTCCCGTGCCTTTGATGAAGTCGAGTCCCATCAAAAAAGCACCTACCGAGCATTGACCGTTTAAACCATCAATGGCTGGCTGAAACAAGTTGGATGCATCAACGTTGAACAAAAACTCCGAGACGATTGGATTGATTGAGAACTCGAGGGAAATCTCAGGAGCAAAGTCAAATAAATTTGAGCCTTCGGATTTTAATCGAATGAGGTGGAAACGTAGGCCTAAATCTAATTCGACCGAGTTGATAGGTTTGGTAAGTTCGCAAAACATTCCAAAATTAAAACATGGAATGCCATCGCTTGAAGTATCATTCCAAAGGTCGAGATAAAGGGTAAAATTTGTTGTTGACATCCATTCTATTCGCCAAGGGTTGTCCCTTGTCATGTCAAGTTGATACCTGTCAAACCCAGAGAAATCTACATTCGTTACCGTACCAATAAAAAATTGTCGAATATGGCCGAGCCATCGGTACAAGTTTTCGGAATCTGTAACAATCTCAAAGATCCAATCTCGAATTGCATTGAGGGCATATTGTGGGCTACCCAGATTCATCATGATATCAAGCACCGGCAACGTTGGAAGTTCTAATCCTTCGACACTCGCTTCAAGCAATCCGAGGGCAGGGAAAAGATGTTGACGAAGCAGTTCATTTCCGATGGATGAAGAAAATGTTTGGAACAGTTGATTCCAATCAGGCATGAAACCTCCTGAGGGGGTAACAAGGTCTATACCCACATCCACTGGGGTGGTGTTCATCGATCCGCTGAATTCAACAAGCGTGAGGTCAACATCCGAACCAACTGGGGAAATTGCACAAGCGATGTCAATAGACTTACATTTTGCACTTCCTACTTGTCCATTCACCGAAAGAAATTCCCCTTCGTGAGGGGAGAACGATGCTTGAATTGAGACAGAGCAAAGTTGCTGTGCATCTAAGGAATCTAAAGCGCCTGCGTCTTCTTTTTTGAGCATAACCATCGTGGAAATGTCAGTCGCACTGGAAATTGAGCCAAAAAGCGGGATGCTTATTGCTAAATTGAGACGAACATTTGTTTGACCGATTTGGAAGTTAAGAACTCTCAAACCTGCACCTATGACGAGTGACTGACAATGATGCCCATCAGCTAATTGCTCATCAAGTTCTGTTCTGTGCAAGGTGATACACGTTTCGACGACTGTTCCATCCGACCCTATGGGTGTTTCCATAATCTTGTACCAAGTTTCTTCAATCGAATTTGGAGAAAATTCTGCTGTTACGTGGCCATCTGTACTTCGATACATTGGAAACGATTGAATGGTTGAATCGAGCATATCGAGAATTGTGAGTATAGCGGATGTTCGCTCATAACTTTTTGCAAAATCCATTGCTTTTGAGAAATTCCATCCGTCCAAATCGAGATGCTGCCCTGTAGGGTCAAGGAGACCCAACGCTTCCAGGATTGGCAATATTGGTTCAGCAATATCTTCAGCGAAATCAGTTAATCCGATTTGTACCGACGGACTAGACAACTGCATTCACCTCCTTTTGAGCCGGTGATGTTGGTTTTGTCACAAGGAGCCCACGTTGGTTCACTGAAAATTCACCTGCAACTGTTCTACGGGGTGTTGAAGCATCGATCCATTCCAAAACATGTTCCCATGTTTTTTCGATAACAAGTTTACCCCAGACTTCTTGGATGATCTCGTGCGTCTCTAAATTTCGTTGAACTGCGGCACTCCTATTCGCATTCGATTCGGAATTACCCAAATCAAATTCAATGGTTACACGTTGTTCCCCACTTTGGTCGGTTTCGACAGGGAACTCTATGTAAATGACCTCGCCTTCTTGTTCGACGATCAACTCGTTTGTGTGAACGATGATTTCTGAGCCAAGATGTGTCCATACAACAGGGCTCTCTTGTCCATTGGTGTACCTGCGTATGAGATGAGGTCCGAGTGAAGTAAATGTGCCATCATGCTCAATTTCTTCGACGATGTGGCCGCTTAATTCACGGAAGTCGGTGGGGCTTAGAAATCCTACGAACATGTTTTCCTGGTCAAGAACAATAACGCCATCTGGTTCCCTTTCCCGTATGGTGTCCAATGCAATATCAAGGGGAGTGTCTTCCCTTAATCTTAGAAGATTTGTTTTCATGTGTTTTTTTATTTTTTCTTTCCGACCAAGTTTACCCTCAGCGATGATTCGGAGAACATGTTGCACTGAGAGCACACCTTCAATGCCTTTCTTTGACCCCTGTGCAAGAACAAATTGAACCGATGGACGTCGCAAGAGCAAAGAGGCTGAATCAAGGGTATCATTCACACTTACAATTCGAAACTCATCTCGTAGGTCCACGGCCTCCCCAATGGTTTCAGGTGCAATATACTCCTTCTGTGTTGAGATGAGCATTTTTGATTTCATTTCTCGAAAGTCAGCAGCACTGATGTATCCTTCGAACGTGTCTTGGTCATTAATCACAAGAACGGCATGAGGTTGCCTTTCCTGAATGATTTCAATCGCCTTGTCAAGTGGAGTGTTGCTTCGTAATCGAAGAACTTCGGTTTGCATGACCGATGTCACAGGTGTTGAAACTGGGTCAGCACCTTCGGCGAGGTGGTGAAGCAAGATTTGCATTTTCAAGATACCAACGATTCCCCTCCCTTTTTTTCCTCGAACGAGTACTGCCGAATGTTGCACGGGCGAGAGGGCTTTTGCTGCATCTGCTAGAACTGCGTTATATTCAAGAATCGCATACTCATCACGAAGGTTCAATTCGCCGAGAGTCGAGACCATGCAATCAACATACTTCCATACCTCGTGTAACTCAAATACTTTATTCAGTTGGATTTTCAAAATCAATTGACAGAGGTTCATGAAAAACACTTTATCTAACCTGTCAACTTTCCAACCATGGCAAAGAATGAACCAATGCTGAAGGATTTGCGACATGCGGATTCCTATGCAATCGTTGAGCCTGATGTTCCCATGCCTGAAATTGCGAAATTGTTTGCAAAGGACCCGAACCAAGCCGTCCTCGTTTTGAATCCAAAAAAGAACAAATTTGTCGGCGTTATGTACCTCTACGATTTGTTGACGCTGTATGGTTCACCGCCCAGACATGTTGAGTCGATACACAAAGCGACGATTGGTCAATGTGCAAATACAAGAGTCATTTCAATCCAATGGGATGAAAACATCTCACAAGCTTGGGCGAAAATCAACAAATACAAACCAAAAGCAGTCCTTCTTCACGATGAGAGCAAAGAATTTGTCGGATACATCTCGAATGA
>CAZWXR010000119.1:0-4251 GCA_964637985.1 uncultured Candidatus Poseidoniales archaeon | reverse complement strand
ACCTCAACGGGCAAACAATTGGTGTGGTCGCAAATCAACCAAAAGTTTTGGCAGGATGTCTGGATATTGATGCATCAGATAAAGCCGCTCGTTTTGTTCGTTTTTGTGATGCGTTCAATTTGCCTTTGGTCACGCTCGAGGATGTACCAGGATTCTTGCCTGGAACCGGTCAAGAATGGGGTGGCATCATTCGTCACGGAGCCAAATTATTGTATGCATTTGCTGAGGCCACAGTGCCAAAACTTACAGTGATTCTTCGAAAGGCATATGGAGGTGCTTATGATGTCATGTCTAGCAAGCACATTCGAGGAGATTACAATGTTGCTTGGCCATCGGCTGAACTTGCCGTCATGGGTGCCGATGGGGCTGTTGAAATTATTCATCGACGCCGTATTGCATCCGCTCGAAATGAAGAGCAAGAGCGAGAGCGACTCACAAATGACTTCAATGAGACGTTTGCCAATCCATACAAGGCTGCAGCACTCGGGTACATCGACGATGTCATTGAACCCAATCAAACCCGACAAAAACTATCCCGGGCTCTAGCGATGTTGATGGATAAAGAAGAACTGCGACCAGCAAAGAAACATGGAAACATTCCACTATGAGTTGATGATATGGGTGAAGAGGAAAAGAGAATCGCTGCAATTATGGCAGTTTTTTCATTGATGCAAGGCTCTGACGACCAACAAGGCCAAGTTGGCCGTCAAAAAGGACACATCTGGGCTCAAGACCATCGAAGGTTGTTATCGGGCAGGTCACCAATCCTTCACCATAAAGCCGGTCGCTCACCTTGGAGGTAAGAACGATGGGAGAAATTCGAAAGGTCAAGGTCAACGGAACAGAATACGAAGTCGAACTTGAGTTCACTGGAGAAGCATGGGAAGCAACAGTTGATGGGTCAACGTTCACCATTGAAATGCCGGGGGCAACTGCAGCGCCAAAAGCAAAACGTTCTGCATCTGGAGGGCGAAAGAAATCAGGAACAGTTTCCGCTAATATTCCAGGGAAAGTGGTGACAGTGGAAGTCAATGAAGGCCAACGTGTTGAGGAAGGCCAAGTTGTTCTTATCCTTGAGGCGATGAAAATGCAGAATGAAATCCAAGCTCCTATCACCGGTACAGTAACCTCTGTCCAGTGTAAAGAGGGCGATGCTATCGAAGCAAATGTACCTTTACTCGTGATCGAACCCGATGAGGAACCCGAATAGGAAAGCAAGAGTTAATGTATTGTGATGATGAGGTCTTGGCATGAATGAAACTCCAGTGTGTGATTTACCCGGTTGCCAAGAAGAAGGAACAATCGTGTCACGATTATCTCCTGAAGGATACCTGGTCGCAACTGGAAAGAAAGCCTATTCATTCAGAGAAGCATACCGAAGATTCCACTATTGCCAAGCACACCACGATGAGTTGATGTCTGGTGTTTGGTCGAGAGTCCGACAGCCAGACGATAAGAGCGATGGACATGTTGCTCCAACAGCGATTTAGTGCCAAAACATTGGTTCAAATCCGCCCTCTCATTTTTATACGAACATTGGCTACCCAAAACTATGGTGAAGAATGCTTCAACGCAAAAGCCAACCCTAAAATCACTATCCGTGACATTTTTGCTGCTCATCTCGACATTAGCAGCATCTCTCGGCAACGTTTCTGCAATTGGTCCAAATCAAAACGACTTAGGTTCAAACGGTGACTTACCCGATAACACGAGTGTGAATTTAACAAATTACATCTTCACAGGCTCCTACAGCGGAACTGGAGAACTCGACTATGGCGATGATGAAGATTGGCTACGGGTTGCTCTCAACACAAATCAAGGGCTGGCTGTTCAACTTTCTTTTTCATCAACAACCACTTTGCCGAATGGCACGACAACGACCAACGATTTCGATTTGATTATGACAACAACCAATAACGTGACGCTCGATTCATCGATTTTCAACAATCCCGAGACAGTATCAACAAATAACTCGCAAACCCCTCACGGCGGAATGGTCTACATCGGTATCGGTCGATACTCTGGTGTTGGAGCATGGACATTGACGATGTGGAAATTCAACGTCCAAAGCACAGGAGGCGGCGGAGGTATATCCAATGGTTCAGCACCTCCATCGCCATGCACTGGGAACAATACCGTGCAAAGCGATATTCTCGAGCCAAACGATACACAACAAACAGCTACACTTGCAAGCGTCCTACCAATTTCATGCACAGGTTTGTCTCTCCATTCGACCACAGATGTCGACATGTATGAAATTCAATTGGTTGCGGGAGTGACATATTATGTGAACATCACATTTACGCATGCGAATGGCGATATTGATGCAGGCTGGGAATCAAGTACGGGAACGTTCCTCGATTCAGGTACATCCGTATCCAACGATGAAACAATGCAATACACTGCAACATCCAACATGACATCATTTGTAGATGTTTACCTTTATTCATTTTCAGGTGTCACGAACCAAATTTACTCGATTTCAATTGAGACAGACAACCCCGGCGGTGGTCAAACCTTTGAAACGGTTGATGTGACCATGGCTTCGACAACTTCGGGTTCAGTTGAATTTTCAGGTCTGACGAATGGCTCGACTTTTTCCTATAACATCACACTACAACAAATTTTGGCAGACGGTTCGTCTGTCTACTCTACAATTCAAACAGGTAACTTTACTGCGAATGCAACAACGATGAGTATGAATGTTTCTTTTACGCCATCGGCTAACGAATCTTACGTCGTGCTACTTGCTGAATTGTATTCTTCCTCAGGGGCAATGTTGGATGATGATTTCGATTTTATTTACTGTGAAATGCTTGAAATACAAACGACATCTTCGACCACTGGAACATTGATACTCACGAATTTATCCTCCTCCATTAATTATGATTTGGAATGGTTTGTGCTCGACCTCGTTGATTATAATCAGGAACTTGCTAACGGGTATTCTGTTGAAGATGCAGTAAATTTAACCCAAATCGATCGAGATGTCATCCAGGTGTCTTCTTCGAGCACTCAAGCATCGTACAACATCACTTGGAATGGACCAACAACAATGAACACACACGCATTTATTGGCCTCCTTTATGAAAACGGAACAAGTATGAATTTGACCACGTTCCAAGATTTGATTGGTTATCATGAGGATGAATTTATCCCTCAACTACCCAGTATTCTCATCCTCAATGTGTCGACCTCATCAACGGCTTCGACCAATGACGTGACAACACGAGGACAAGATTTGGTCTTCGGTGATGATTATGATTACCGAATCAAAATTGTCGATGCAGGAAACGCTACAATCGCTCAGTCTGGTCTCATTTCTGTGACTGCGACATCGCAAGGTATGAGTTTTGGCACATGGAATTACACCACCCCCACATCATCAGGCCAATATTGTGCTATTGCGGAACTGTTTGAAAGCGATGGTACTCAACGAATTGGTGATACAACGTGTTTCAATTTCGTCTTCGATGATGACAACGATGGTGTTGCAAACGAACTCGATCTCTGTGCAAACACAACCGCAGGAGCAACTGTTGATGCAAATGGATGTGCTCTTGACCAAAAAGACACAGATGGAGATGGGTACAACGATTATGTTGATGATTTCCCAACCGACGCAACCCAATATTCCGACATGGATGGTGATGGTTATGGTGACAATGCCTCTGGAAACTCACCGGATGCCTTCCCTACTGACAGTACACAATGGTCCGATACAGATGGAGATGGTTATGGTGACAATGCTTCCGGAAACTCGCCTGATGCCTTCCCAACAGACAGCACACAATGGTCAGACACCGACGGTGATGGCTACGGTGACAACCCAACAGGAAGCAACCCCGATCTATGGCCTGCCGATGCTACTCAATGGAAAGACTCCGACGGCGATGGCTATGGCGATAATCCAACAGGAACCAATGGCGATGCTTTCCCCAACGACGCAACGCAGTGGAAAGATACCGATGGTGATGGCTATGGCGACAACGCTTCAGGCACCAATGGTGATGAATACCCGAACGACGCAACCCAGTGGAAAGACACCGATGGTGATGGATACGGCGATAACCCAACCGGAACAAACGGCGACGCATTCCCGAACGACTCCACGCAATGGAGCGACGCTGACGGTGACGGCTACGGTGATAATCAAAATGGCGATTCACCCGATATATTCCCCGCCGATTCCACACAATGGGCAGATGCAGATGGTGATGGTTACGGTGATAATCAGGCAGGAATGAATGC
>CAZWXR010000118.1:0-4275 GCA_964637985.1 uncultured Candidatus Poseidoniales archaeon | reverse complement strand
ACACCTGTCATCACTGCACGCAGCGGTGAGTTTCGTGAGGTCATGGCTGGTCTAAATTCTGGGTTAAGGTATGCGTTTAATCTATCGCCAAGTCAAGGAATTCCTAAACAAGAATCGTGGTCAGGCGAGGATGGATATAGGGTCATTGTTGTCAGCGGAAGCGGTACTGCTGCAATGGAGATGGTTGTTGCAAATCGATTTCGTCCAAATGACCGGGTGCTCGTTCCAACAAACGGGAAATTCGGCGAACGCGTTGCGGAAATGTGTGAGCGCTTTTGTCGAGTCAAACACCTCAAGTATGACTGGGGTCGCTCATTTGATTTATTTGAAATTGAAAATCAATTGGAACGTTCAGCGTACGAAGCGGTCCTCATTTGCCACAACGAGACAAGTGCTGGGATTACACAAGATGCAGAGGCCATAGCAGAGATATGTCAACGTCACAACACCGCATTCATTCTCGATGGCATTACCTCCGTTGGAGGCCTACCGGTTCATCCAACAGAATGGAATGCTGAAGCGATTGTTGTCGGTGCTCAAAAGTGCACTGCTGGCCCATCTGGAATCGCAGCCATCGCCATTCATCAACGATTCATCGACAGGGTTCATGCGATTACTGAACAGGGCGATGTTAGCCCTCGATATTATTTCGACCTACCAGCTGCACTGAAAAATGCAAGTGATGATCAAACGCCATGGACGCCAGCAATCAATTTGGCAATGGGCTGGTCAGCATCGCTTCAAAACCTCAAAGAAGAGACAAACGAAGGGCGTTGGAGTCGATGTCGGCACCTTGCAAACGGTGTCAGAAACTTGTTTTCCGATGTTGGCTTCACCCTCCTTGCCGATGATGCACAACGAAGCGATACCGTCACCGCAATTTTATATCCAGAAGGCATTGATGATGCATGGCGGACTCAACTCAAATCAAAATATAATACGCAAGTTATAGGTGGTCAAGACCATCTGAAAGGTAAGATGTTTAGGGTTGGCTCGATGGGTGAAACCCCTGTTGAGGAAATGATTGAAGGGTGCAAAAGAATGCTCCAATGTTTTCGAGACATGGGGCACAACATTCCGGAAATACAGGTGGAATCATACTTTGAGTGAAGCAAAGAACTGCATCGTATTGGGTCGATTTCAACCATTCCATAAGGGTCATGAACAACTCGTTTTAGCAGCACAAAATTATGCCACCACGGAGGGATTGAGACTTGTCCTTGCGATTGGTTCAGCGCAGTGCGGGTATGAACCAATGAACCCATGGACCATTGAAGAACGGAAAGAGATGATTCAAAGATGGATGGATACCCAAAACATCGACGCAACGGTTGTGGCCATTGAGGATATTCATGATGCTCAACGATGGGTCGAGCACGCAGAACATTCGCACGGCAAAGGCATACTCTACTCCTCCGACGGACCGACGTTAGCATTGTACCAACAAGCAGGTTGGAATGTACAACGTGCAGAATATGCACAAAGAGATGCCTATGAAGGGTGGCGGGTTCGACAAACGATGAGAATGCTCTCAACTGTTGATGACCAGGATGCTATTCAAATGGTTCTTGACGAAGTCCTGCCTAAAACAATCGCTTCATGGATGATTGAAAACGACGCTTTGTTCCGATTATCAACATTTGAAACCGGTGTGCATGCAGGTTAATCCTCTGAGGCAACAACGACTCTTGCGGCGACCATCACTTTTTCCTTGTAAAGAAATCCTGCTTCAAGGAGGTCGACAACCATACCAGCAGGATGTTGCTCGGTTGCTGGAATTGTCATGACTGCATCCATGGTACTTGGGTCAAAGGGTTTTGATTTTGCCTCAATTTCTGCCACTCCTTCAGCGGACAGTTCATGCCACAATTTGTTTCGTAAGAGTCGAAGTCCTTGTGCAACAGCACTTTGATCGTCGTCATCAATACTTTGTAGAGCACGGTCAACATCTGTAAGCACGCCAACCATTCGTCTTGCAAGGGGCATGCTACCAAACTTCATAACCTCGGATTTTTCTTGCATTGAACGTTTACGAATATTTTGAATTTCAGCATCACGATATGCAATTTCTTTTTCAGCCTTTTCAGCCCTTTCAAGTGCTTCTTGAAGTGGGTCGACTTGAACTTCCTCTTCAACAACCTCGTCTTCCTCCAAGGGAACGACATCTTGAGCCTCCTCTTGCTCAATATCTTGCTCATCGGTCATGTTCATGCGTTTTGACCGAGTATTTTGAACCTCACGGCTGGCCATTCAAGAATTTAGCTAAGTTCATTCGTCCAAAACCCCAATCTGAAGAAGGTAGATGATCTCGGCCAACAACCAATTCAAACTGACCGCTTGTCTTTGCGTCAAACATTTCGATGAGCGACTCTGCGGCACGTGTATGAGCATCAAATGTTGGAAGGATTTTGGGGTCTTTCGTCTCGTCGATAGTTTCACCAAGTGCCTCTCGCCGTTTTAGCCAATCCATAATAACGCGTTCACCAAATTCTTTCTTTGAAACACCTGCGAGCATATCTTCAACTGTACACCATGTCTCTTCAGTGTACAAATCATCAACTTGTTCAATCTCTTTGTTGCATGCAACGCCAAGATAAATGAAGGCCCTGCCTTCCCAAACTTCCCAGAAACCAGGACTTGCCCACATCATGAACAAGCGAAGACCATCGCAGCCATCATCAACGACGAGAAGATTTTCTAGGATGGATTTCTGCACATTGACGTGCTTTGACTCCATCCAATCGAGAATTTCAGACTCGATGTCAATATCGAACATTCGATGCAGTTTTGCGTCTTTCTCCACTCGCTGCAACCGAATCGACCCGTTTTCAAATCCATCAAAAACAATGTTCCAAGGTGTTTGCAAAACATTGGCCAAAGATGATTCATCGATGAGCAACGCAACCAAATCAATGCCCATGGTGATGCGAGGAGGACGTCATGTTTGAGACCTCCGATTCAATTCAACATTGAATTAAAATTACCCTTGAGAAGAAGAGCCTTCAAGAAGAACTCGCAAGACGCATTGTTGGGGCTGAGTATGGCTACAATCAAAGAACAAATCGAAATGATTCGTGCTGAGATTGATAAGACGCAGAAGAATAAAGCCACAAATGCTCACATTGGTAAACTTAAAGCCAAAATCGCCCAACTCAAATTAAAGGAAGAAAAAGCACATGCACATGCTTCTGCAAGCGGTGGTGGCAAGGGGTTTGAAGTACGGAAAACAGGCGATGCCACTGTTGCTTTGGTTGGATTTCCTTCGGTCGGTAAATCAACGCTCATATCCAAAATTACAGACGCAGAATCTGAAGCAGGCGGCTATGCATTTACAACGTTAACATGTATTCCTGGTGTGATGGAACACCGGGGTGCTCGAATCCAAATTCTTGACCTACCAGGTCTCATCAAAGGTGCTGCAGAAGGGAAGGGAAGAGGGAAGGAAATTCTCAATGTGATTCGCAGTGCAGACATGGTCCTCTATATTGTTGACCCATTTCAAGAGGGGCACTTTGATGTCTTGCATCGAGAATTACACAATTCAGGATTGCGTCTAAATGAAGCGAAGCCACCAATTTTTATTTCGAGAACAGATAGAGGTGGAATCGATGTACGGAGCACTGTAGAACAAACACATCTTTCAGATGATGAAATGGGCGATATTATCCGAACATTTGGCTACACGAGTGCAATTGTTACCTTACGACATGATGCAACACCTGAACAAATCGTTGACACACTTGCGAGCAATCGAGTGTATGAAAAAGCGGTCATCGCAGTCAATAAAATTGATATTGCAACCGAAATTGAATTAGAAAAGATTGAGAAATCGCTACCCGAAAACTGGCCAATTATGAGAATTTCAGCGTTCAAGGATATTGGTCTCGATGCATTGAAGGATTTCATTTACGATAATTTAGGCTTCATGCGGGTGTACCTCAAACCCCAAGGGCAAGAAGCCGACTTAGAAGAACCACTCATCGTTAAAGATGATTCAACGGTCGAAAACATCTGCAATAAATTGCATAGAGATTTTGTACGAAAATTTAGATTTGCTCGAGTTAAAGGCCCAAGCGCAAAGTTTGACTGGCAAAGAGTTGGACTTGATCATTTACTCAAAGATGGAGATTTGTTGACAATTGTTGTCAAGCGATAGTCTCATTCAATCCATGCATCACATTCATGTGCAACGAATGGAAGGCGTTGATGAGGTGGAATCATGCCCGGCGACATTTCTTGGATGGCGGAACGACACAACGAATTAAAGAACAATGC
>CAZWXR010000117.1:0-4311 GCA_964637985.1 uncultured Candidatus Poseidoniales archaeon | reverse complement strand
TCATGAATCTCTGGAAGGTAGAATAAATTGGGTTTGAGGATGGTGTTTTGCCAGTGGTCACAAAGGTAGAGCGGGGTGGCTGAAGCCCCTATTGGCGGTACAATCCACGCCCATTCAGCAAACACTTCTCTGCCTGCTGCTTGTTCATCTGCTTCAAATTTAAGGAAATAGTCCGAGAGCGTATGATGGTCCATCATTCGCACACCGTCGGTTTCAAACGAGTGCAGAATGGCTCGATTCAACTCAACTTGAACGGCATCTTTCCACAGGTCTCGATTCGAAGTTCTTGCAATCCCCATAGCATCAGCAATAGGTTCCAGCAGGTTGTAGCGGTTGCTATCGGTGAAATTTCTGGCTCCGATTTCTGTTGACATGTAAAATCCGTTGAATGGTGCTAGGGTGTAGACGAGTCCGCCTATTTCCAATGACATCGCCGCAACAGCAGGCAAAGCATACCACTTGAGGCCAACCTCTTGCAAGCCAGGATGGTCTGGATGACGAATTGGTACTTCAAGGACAAGTTCAGACGGAACTTCTCGCCACACCGGAGGCTTTCCTGGCCACTCGAGCACGATTGGCAGCACATCAAAAGCAGAGGGTTGTTCAACTGTCCAGCCAAGTGATTTGATGTGTTTTGTTAACGTTCTCGTCGCAGGGTCACCGAGCAGTGTGCCATCTTCCAATTCATGACAAGCATATCGAATGTACTGGTCGTTCCATAATCGAGGCCCAATGCCTTGTTTGTTTGCTCCTTGAAACACAGTCATACAGGCCCGAATCTCACCACCATTTGTCGCCCAAGAAATGTGGTCAAATATGGCCTCGAAGACCTCATCGGGATTTGTGAGGTGACGTGCATCTCTCACCTCAAGTGAATCCCAAAAGAAACGGCCAATACATCGTGTTGAATTTCGCCAAGATAGGCGGGCACCAAACGACAATTCCTCGAAGGTTGGCGTCCACGAACCTGTCTCAGCGATTTCTTTCTTCACTTCGTTCAAACGACCTGCTTGCCCAACGCCCTCAGCATTCATTTGAATAAAAAATGCCTCGGCCTCCTCCAACATCGCATTTGAAGGCGTGGTCTCAAAAGAGTCTGCAATCACCATCGGTACATCCATTGTTCCAACTCGGCGACGGGCGAGCGATGTTGAAGGTTGGAAAATTTGCTCGACAATAGATGTGCATCCGCCACACACTGTGGTCGCACCTGTTTGTTGTTTCAAGGTGAGCAGATTATCCACACCAGAGGACAACAGTGCCTCCATAGTCGCTGTATCGAGGTCAATGCACCTGCAGAGCATCCCTGCAGCATCGTTTTGTTCGCCGTCATCAAACGAACCTGTCAATCGAAAGGCTTCGATGGCCGCTGATGTAAACGGTACTTTCTCAACCATGTTTTTGATGACCGTGCCTTGGTCTTTCCATACCCCTTGGCTCGTGGCTCGAACGATGTGCTGATGGCTGTCAAGTTCGATGGTGTACATTCGCTTTCCTTTTGACCAATGAATCGTCGTTTCGGTCTTCAATTCATCAACGGTTGCTGAGAATACTTTTCCATCGTGGGTGCGGCGTAAACGAATGTTGTTGTGGTCTGGTCGATAGAGCGTGCTGTACAAACCAGGATTTCCTTGAATACGTACGTTACGGGAACGCATCAATCCAACACTTGGTATCATACGAACACCGAGCAGAGTGGAGGCGTGTTGTTCAACCCAATCAGCGACAGTGTGAGATGATGGGATACCTAAGGCGTTGGTCCGTGCGTGGGATTCAATGACCTCACCACAAGACTGGTCATCAAGACCCAAGGCTGCTAATGTGTCAAATGCCTCGGTTGTATCGACGACATGAGATTGGACTGTGGGTATTGACCTCTGGACGAAGGCAACCACGTCATCAGATAATAAGGCATTAAATTCGGTCACATCGATTCGTCCGTCATCGTCTGCATCGAGTTCGTCGAGGAATGCATTGACGTCCATATTCGTGAATCGGTGTGACATTGAAAGCAATTCATTCGGTTCAATATAGCCACTGCCATCATGGTCGAGGTCTGCAAACAACATTTGTGCTAAGACTGAGCGATGTCCAAGGCGGTTGAGGCCTTCTTGGACCGCTTGAACAACATCATCAGAGGTGAGTGGAGGGTTTTGCATACAAACCTCTTCGGGTTTGTATCCTCCATGCTTGCAAAAGGTCGAGATGATACCGTCGATTGTACTTAATCCTGATTGAAACATGTTTGAAAAGAAAGTGAGGTATCCAGATCGTTGAAATGTTTCAATGTCTGAAAAAAGAGGTTCCATGAGCAAAGGCGCTCGAATGACCATCCAATCTTCAGGAAGTTTTGGTGTTGTCAATGCATCTGTAATCAGAACAACCTGTTGCTTTGAACTTTGCAGTACACCCAATATATCGTTCCATGAGCCTGTATTCCAAACAGAGAGAACACCAAAGGTGCATTCATCAGTCAACACTTGATGATGTGGCGGAGGTTTGATGACACCAAATTCTGAAATTGTATCATAAAGAATCCCGCTTCCCAGATGCATCGATATAAACGACGAAACCGAGGTCATAACGAGCGACGAACGACATCAACTCATCAATGCACCGATGTCTGTGGTTGTTCATTCAGAACAAAATGAGGCAAACCACACTACTTTTCGTTTGTCGATGCTTGTAAGAGTCCTAAGAACGGTGGACTGGGTCGACCTGGCCTTGATTTGAACTCAGGGTGATACTGAACGCCAACATAGTATGGGTGGTTATCGAGTTCAAAGATTTCACAGCGTTGTCCGGATTCATCCTTTCCAACAAACCGCAAACCAGCGGCTTCAATCTGTTCAATGAGGTCTGGATTTACTTCGTAGCGATGACGATGACGCTCATCGACAGCATCGCCCGCACCATATAATGTGCGTATTTTGCAAGAGTCGACCTGCCAAATTGTCGGTCTTGAACCAAGCCGCATTGTGCCGCCAAGGTGTGTTTTGGAAATTTCTGGCATGAAAATAACGGCCGCAACGTTTGGATTCTCTTCAAACTCTGTTGAATTCGCCCCTTCGAGTCCGAGCACATTCCTGCAAAATTCGATGGTTGCGACTTGTAGGCCTAAGCAAATGCCAAGATATGGCACCCCGTTTGTACGGGCATAGTGGGCTGCAATGATTTTGCCCTCTACGCCTCTGTCACCAAAGCCACCCGGGACCAAAACGCCATCAGCGTCTTTGAGCATTGCCCAGGCTTCCTCGAATTCATCAAGCGAAGTCTGTTTCCACTCGTTTTCGAGATGGCTTGCTTCAATCCAATGAATCGCAAGTCGTCGATTGACTGCCATTGATGCATGCTGCAAACTCTTGATCACAGAGAGGTATGAATCCGACAAGTTGGTGTATTTTCCAACCATCGCAATCTTGACCTCATCGGTCAAACCATCGACATGGTGGGCCATCTTAGCCCAATCATCGAGCAAAGAAGTTGCTGAACAAGAGATGCCGAGAATGTGTTCGATACCTTGTTCATGCAACATGAGCGGTACATGGTAGATGTTTGGCACATCGTGGGTCGAAAGGACGGCTTCGGTTTTAACATGGCAAAAAGCAGCTAATTTTTCCTTGGATTCATCGGTCAAGGGTTCTTTTGAGCGACAAATGAGAATATCTGGATTGATGCCGAGACCACGCAATTCCTTGACGGTGTGTTGGGTTGGTTTGGTTTTCTGTTCACCGACTGGACCCATGACTGGAACGAGTGAAACATGAACAAAGAGGATGTTTTCTCTGCCGACTCGAAATTGGAATTGCCTCAGGGCTTCGATATACGGGGCTGATTCAATATCGCCGACTGTTCCACCCAGTTCAATGATACAAACATCAGCATGTTCCCCTTCGTTGTCACGATTTGCTACATCGACAATCCAATTCTGAATTTCATCGGTGACATGCGGAACAACTTGTACTGTTTTTCCAAGGTAATCTCCTCGGCGTTCAGCTTCGATGACTTTCGAGTACACCTTTCCAGTCGTCATGTTGTTGTCACGTGAAAGATTGATGTCGAGAAATCGTTCGTAATTGCCGAGGTCCAAGTCCACTTCGCCACCGTCGTCGAGAACGAAAACTTCCCCGTGTTCGAAGGGCGACATTGTTCCTGCATCGCTGTTGAGATAAGGATCGATTTTGATAGAAGTGACGCTCAGTCCAGCACTTTTGTACAACACACCTAAGCTACTCGCGGTGACACCTTTACCAAGTCCTGAAAGAACGCCCCCGCTGACCACGACATACTTCATGTACTACCAACGGGATT
>CAZWXR010000116.1:0-4480 GCA_964637985.1 uncultured Candidatus Poseidoniales archaeon | reverse complement strand
ATCCCTCTTGGTGCGACCAGTGAAAGCAACTTCATGAGGCTTGTCGTTCTTGACATCCGGTCACCTCGACGAAACCCCGCTCGATAGCCAATTCTACAACTTTGGATGGGTGCCTTTCCTCTGGGCGGTTGAATTCCACGAAGGTAGAATTTATGCCTCATGTATATCCACTGGCCTTTACATTCTGCAACTTGACATTGACCAACCATTCATAGGAATGGATGTGTGAGTCGTTGTGATTTTACGTCAATATTCATGAAAAGTGACCAACATTTTTCACGATAAACAATATAATTGGCGTGTTGATAGCAGGCATGGTGATACAATATGGGTTCAGTCAAAAACATCACAGACAATGATTACGATACTGCAGTTGCAGAGCAAGAATGGGTTTTAGTCGACTTTTGGGCACCTTGGTGTGGCCCGTGCAAAGCCATTGCACCTGTTTTGGAACAAGTCGCTCAGGAGCGAGATATCTTGATTGCAAAACTCGATACTGAGGCAAATCAAATGACTCCGGGCAAAATGGGAATTCGAGCAATTCCTTCACTTTTCATCTACCACAATGGTACACTCGTTGCACAAAAAGTCGGTGGCATGAGTCGGCCACAATTGCTTCAGTGGATTGATGAAACCATGAGTGCGGACGATTTCTAATCTCCCGATATTCTCGCTTGTCGCTCTTCATACTTCGTGCCAACGTCCCTGTTCAAACGCTCTCGAAGGGCTTCATGCAACCACATTCCCTCTGGAAGTTCAAGCAGGAGGCCGTGTTTCAATAAATTGGCAGGTGGAGGACCTTGCCATTGCAGTGATGTTGCAAGTTTTTGCCATTCAACTGGTTCGGTTGACGTTGCAAGTGTGTGCAATAATTCGGCTTCATCATCTGGCAAATTCGTCAGAATCTCCTCATCGAGAAATCGTAACCAGTCCGAGTGTGTTGGCTGCCCATACAGTTCAAGCAGTTCAAGTGCGAGTGGATGGCCCCCTGTCGCAATGTGAACTTCTTCTTCGCTTACTGTCGTCGCTTCCATCGATGACAACCAATCTCGAATGGCATCAACCGATAATCCACTTAGAGGCAATTCTCGAACGATTTCTCGTGTGTGGACATCCCGCCGGTCGTAAATATTGAGGGTTGTCCTCGATATAAACATAAGACGTAGTGGTGCTTTCTTCGATATATCAATGAGTGAACCAAGTAAGTCGCCGGCTGAAGTTGCAATATGATGAATATCGTCAATCACCACAAGCCAGTATGGTGGGGGGCCGCCCGCACTTTCTTTGAATCGTTCACGAATGGTATTTGCATCTGTCAAATAAGCAAGAAGTCGACGTCGCCATGAATCAACATCGATTTCTCCTTTTGGTTGAAGAGGTAATGTTTCAATCAAATGATAGGGGTCATGCGTCTCATCAATGCCAAATCTATGAAGGAGGCTTGTTGCCAAACCGAGTGATCGGTCCCATGGTTGACATGGATACCAACAAATCGATAGATGAGGTTCAATCTCAATTTGCTGCTTCAACCAATGTGCGACGAGCGTTGATTTTCCAATACCAGCGATGCCGTGAACAACAACGCATGGTTTTCGTTCATCATACCATTGTTGTAACTGTGCAACTTCATCATCACGTCCATACACTGGTCTTGTGTCTGGTGGAGTGTTTGCATAGGTGGCGTGAGCTCCTACGAGTGTGATGAGACGCCCTGGTTTGGGAAGATCTTTACCTTCAACTGCTTTCTGAATTTGGCCAAATCGAATGTCACCGTACACGAGAACACCTTCATGCTGAGCATGGAGAAGAATTTGAAGAAGTGGAAGGTCTGTTGCAAGATACGACGCGGCATCGCTTGCAGGAATTTCGACTAAATCACCTTCAACTTCTCGAATCAAGACTTTGGTTTCTTTGAGTTCTTTGACCCTGTTGTTCACTTCCTTTCGTCCACTATCGGTGAGTTGCCATGTTTTTTGGCGGCGTTCATCGCCTTGAACGGCCCTTGTATGTTCACTCACATACCCGTCTCGAACAAGTTCTTTCATTGTTCGACTTACATTTGGAGGATGCATTCCACATGCTTCAGCGATGCCTGGTCTTGTCAACGAAGCGTTGACCATGTATCTGTCCGCTTGGAAATCTTGGTGGTGTAAGTGCAAAAGTATCCTATCGACGACACCAATATTCACTTTTGGAAGGGCATCGGTCATAGTCTTCCGAATGTCTACTCTTGTTCAAAATTTGCGACAATTTGATGATGCAAGTATGCTCAATATTGGCATAATCATTTAATAATAAAAAATACCCCGTAACCATGCAAACCATTTCAGCGAAACGACGAGCGATAATATTCGCACTCTTCTTCACCATCGTAGCCTTTTCGTCATTTGTTTCTGCAACAGATTCTGATGGAGACGGCGTTGACGATGTGAATGATGATTGCCCATTTGCAGCAGGAACTTCTACAACTGACCGACAGGGTTGCCCGGATAGGGACGGCGATGGAACCTCAGATATCGCTGATGGTTGGACATCCAACAATCCTAACTTTTCCGAAGAAATGTCGATTACAAGCAGCAATGACATGATTGCTATCGACCATGACCCTACTGGGACAATGGTTGTAGTGGCTGAAGAAGATGTACTTCGAATTTGGAATGCAACATCTTATGTGAACATTCGCTCTTCTGTAAGTTTGGTGAGTAGTGGTTCTTGTACTTGGGGCGGTAGTGCCGCAATTTGTAGTGTCGAATGGAGTCCAGATGGACAGTATATTGCTGTTTCACTTTCCGATGATACCGCTGCTGTTCTGTGGGCTAATAATTTGACTGTCATTCATGATGGTATCACCCATACTGGCGGCTCAAGGCTCTTTTCAGATGTTGCATTCATGCCAAACAGCACAACATTTGCCGTTGTTGATGAGTTTAGTGGCGGCGGTGGTGGCGGCTGTACAGGTTGCTCAGTGATGTTTGTTGATGTCCTGTCTGGAACCATTTGGAAGGAACTGACCCCAGCAAATGCTGGCACATATTCATCCGTTGCATTTTCAGAGGATGGAACAAGAATGGCCGTTGGAGGCGATGGTGAAGTCTACATCGTCAACACCACGTCGTGGTGGACCACGAGAACCCTCACCGGTGGTAATCAAAATTTCAATGCTGTCCACATTTCACCGGATGGAAACATGGTTGCTGGATGTTCCGCAGCAGGCGGTGGAGGTTCACAGCCGAGAGCTATGGTATGGGATCTAAGTAACGGTGCAACAAAATTCACCAAGACGCCAACAACCTCGTGCTACGATGCTGAATTCTCGCCAGATGGTATACAAGTTGCTTTTGGTTTTGGAAACTCTGGAAGTGATGGAGCGAGTGTCCAAATTTACGAATTCGATTCAAATCTCCTTGTCGACACCTTCTCCACGCCTCGACCAAGTGGTTGCAGCGGTTGGAACAACGATTGCGGAATACACTACGGACTCTCATGGCACCCTGGAGGATACGACATTGCACTCTCAATTGGTCGTCGAGACGAAGGCGTCTATTTCATCCATGCAGATTTGGACCCGGATAACGATGGATACAATTCAACGGACCAAGGTGACGGTATTGTCGATGCTTTTCCGAATGATGGCACCCAATGGGCTGACCAAGATGGTGACGGATTTGGCGACAATCCAGCACCTGCAAACGAACCCGATACGTGTTTGACGGTGTGGGGCAACTCCACTGAAGACCGATTTGGTTGCCCTGACGCTGATGGGGACGGTTGGTCTGATGAAGCCGACTGGGCCGTCGATGACCCAAAACAATGGGCTGATTCTGACCTTGATGGCTACGGCGACAACTATTACTACGAACTCAACGAATATCAAATCCACCTTAATCAAACGGGAGATGCGTTTCCCGGAGATGCGAGTCAATGGAACGATACAGATGGCGATGGCCATGGAGATAATTATGCTGATTCTTCATGGACAAGTATACGACCTGCTGAATGGCCCGGAATTCATATCGAAGGGGCGACAACGATTGACGTCTTTCCTCTCGACCGAACGCAGTGGAGTGATACAGATGGTGATTGGTACGGTGACAATGAAATCAGCGATAGAGCAGACGGATGCCCACTCGTTTGGGGGAATTCAACGCTTGACCGTTTAGGGTGTCTTGATACGGATGGCGATGGTTACTCCAACCCCACAACAGATTGGCCAACAACTCAGGATTGCTATGGTGCAGATGCATTTCCAAGTGACCCAACACAATGGTGCGACGAAGATAGTGATGGATTCGGCAGCAATCCCGAAGGGAACGATGCTGATGATTGCCCTGGTTCCGCTGGCACATCAACGATGGGCACAAAACTAGGATGCCCTGATAGAGACGGTGACGGCTATGCCAATGCTGAGGACCCTTTCCCTGATGATTCAACACAATGGGCAGACAGTGATGGTGACAACAGAGGAGACAACCCTGATGGA
>CAZWXR010000115.1:0-4580 GCA_964637985.1 uncultured Candidatus Poseidoniales archaeon | reverse complement strand
TTCAGTTGCTGTTGGTTGTGTCCACATAGTATTTCTCCTTGTTTATGTTATAAAAGTATCAACATAAACCAGATCATTGAAGATGTAGCCTAAGCTACAAAGGTTCAACTTGAGATTTACAAGATCACTATATTCCCTTCCTTCAAAAATAGAATGATGATCTACATGAAGTTAGGCTAAGTAAAATCATTATGGCTCACTAAACCGTGAGCCATAAACCTACTTCTTTATTTTGCTTCTCCGCTTTCAAAACCATCTTCACCTGGTAATTTAATAGGTGAATCTTCATCCCCTGTAGGGTTAAAGCCGCCATTGCCGCCAATTAATAGCGCATCAGTTGGGTGAAAAGCATCATCTGCAGCAAAGACAGATGAACATAATGCTAAAAAACCTACGATTGATAAAACTTTTAAATATTTCATTACTTATTACTCCCTCAAAATTTAAGTACTTAAAATATATGAAAACCTTACATCTGCGTTTTCCTACATGTTCTATTACTTTACAAAACCTACAAATTTTGTCAATTACTTTAAGTGATTGACTAAATTTTTTGCAAACGCGTATGTGTGTCCCGCTTCACTGATCAGACTTAAGCCCCTCTTTTTATCCTGAGGAAGAATGTAGCCATAAAAATATAGGGCGCCCAAAATGGTCATGGCGCGAGAATCTTTATTTTCCGCCGCAACCTTTAACCATGTGAACGCATTAAGTTTTGATACACTTAAACCATTGGCGTATAAAGTCCATATAAGTAATTGTTTATCCACATTATTTTCTGCTTCTTTTTTTAATTGATTGATTGAAAATGGCGCCTTTATCAATGGAATATTCTCATGCCCACCTAAAGCAAACTGATCCTCTTTGGCCATCTCACAGCCTAGATTACCGAGGATGTAGGCATGTTTTTTTATTTCATTTCTTTGAGATTGGTCAAGTGTATTTGCATACTGACACATAGCTTGAGGATCCCCATCGAGTGCCTGTTTTTGTAAATCATCTGCAAAACTATGATGAATAAAACCCACAAAGATTAAGCACACTATTTTCAAAAAAATTATCATTCCGAACTATTCCTTGTCATCTTGCTCAAAAAAGCTTAAATTATTAAACATCATTTTGCTAGTTGGAACAAATTTATGAGAATAATTCAACACAATTTAATTATTAAATTATTTTTAGCTTGCTTATTGGCTTTGATTAATTTTCAAGCTCATGCCGATGCGAGTCCTGATATTTGGCCTTATTTAAAACAGCAAGTCTTTAAGGATCGGGTAATTCATGAAGATCAAAATTTTTTAAAAATTGACGGCCCCAAAAGAGCCTCTAGTGGAGCCCAGGTTCCTGTGACTATTGCCCTCTCAAAAAATACACATCATATTAAAAAAATATCGGTGTTTATCGATGCCAATCCTGGCCAACACGCAGCCACCTACTTCCTCACCGACCAGTCTCAACAAATCCTTATCAATACCCGAATTCGAATGGAAACAGATTCTTTTGTGCGCGCTGTTGCAGAAACCGAGACCGGAGAATTGTTTATGAGTGCGATCCCTATTCGGGCATCCGGGGGCTGCAGCGGTTACATGGATGTGCATGATCCAGAGCTTACTAAAGATTTAGGGAAGATTCTCATAAAAGCAGAAAATAATTTTGTGACATCGCGCATTAAACATCCAAATTTTACCGGCCTACAAAAAGATTTAGATTCAGGAGGTTATATCCCAGAGTGGATCGTAAAAACCATTGAATTTAATCATCAAGGTGGAAAAATATTAGCGGTTGAAAATCAAATATCAATCAGCCAAGATCCTTTTTTAAAATTTACCCTACCCACCCCACTTCAAGGTGAAGTCACCATTACCGCTAAAGATACCAAAGGCAATCAGTTTGAGTCAGCCATTGAAGTCAATTAATAGGTTTTAATTATTGTGCTAAACATTCTGAGTCATCGCTGATCGCTTCACAGTTTTCTAAAATTACCCCCACCTCAACCACAGGTTTAGTATTTGTAGCTGCTGTTATAAGCTGAGAATTTTGTCTGATTTGATTCAGTAGTTGTTGCACAATCCCGAATTGATTCCCTCCGGTAAAGCCATTATTGGAAGCTGCACTAGAACCATTATTAACGGGAGCCGCTGCAGCTCCATTATTTGCGGCAAAGTTATTGAAATTCACACCTCTGGAATTGCTTACCACTCCTCGAATATTAATTGACTGCCCGACGTGATCGGTTAAGCTATTTGAATTACCCCAAATATTGTCAGGGTTATTTAAAGTGTTGTCATGCACACCGGTGATAAATTGAACAGGATTCGCAAAAGCAGTTTGGTCACCAATCTCCCCATTGGCAGTAATGGTTGGAGCAGGATCACTGGCAGAAAGTGCGTAGGCTTCTACAATTAATGTATGAGTTCCATCGGAGTCATTCACCGAGTGATTGAAGGTTACGCTTGGATCAATCGAGACTAATCTTCGGGTTAATCCGTTGCTACCATTGTCACCAATTAACACCGGTCCGGTATATTCTTGAGCATTAAAGGTCATAATATCCGCATTGATATTGATGCTGTTTCCGGTGATGTCAAAGTTATAAAAGTTTGTTCCGGTGAGATTGGTGAAAATTTGACCGTTAAAAGCATAACCCACCCGATCATTGAAGGTCACATTTCCAGCATTCGTATAATCGTCACCCTCCTTATAATTTCCATTAATTTGCAATGATCGAGTAGCTGCTTTTGAACCTGAACCTGCGGTTAAAGTGCCATTAAATGTAATATCGCCAGTTGTGCTATTAATTTCCAAAGGATCAGCGGCAGTTCCAGCTAACACCTCAACATTACCACCAAATGTTGCGTCATTCAGTACATTGACATCCGTCAATAATTTAATCGGTCCAGTTACCGTTATCTCATCTAAAGTTAATCCACTATTGATAGTGAGTGATCCGTTGTTAGAAATTAGTGCTGAATCCCCTAAACCATTTGCATGCGCAATCACCACATGACTATCGGTCATATCGGTTGATCCTGTATGGGTGTTATTTCCTGAAAGGGTAATCGTTCCCTCACCACTAAGTTGCAATGATCCTGTTCCAGACATAATGTTCGATAAATTAAAGTTATTGGTGTGATTAATAATCACGGTACCTGAATTATTGATTGTTGAACTCGAAGTTCCAAATTCATCAACATCCATAATCGTTGAAGTATTTACTGGAATAATAATTGTGGCCACATTATCTAAATCAGGAATTGCACCATCAACCCAAGAGGTTGCTGACGACCACAATCCTCCAGCGGCTGCTCCAGCCCAAGTCACACTGTCTCTTTGGGTAATAGTGCCTCGATTTAAATTAAGCGTCGTTCCATTTTCTGCATCAATTTCAAAGGCATAGTTATTAGCATCATTCCCAGATAACAATAAATCAATATTAATCGATTTGCCCGTACCCACATGTCTTGATGAATAAGATCCGGTAGCTTGAATTTGCAGATCGTCACCAATATAAACCACAGAATTATCTTGAACATAACTGGCGGTTACCGAGGCAATCGCTGTGGATCCATCATAAACTTTTGAGACCTCTGAGATGGTGAGTAAATCTGGGTCAATGATTTTTCTTAAAATATTCATTGAGCCACTGATGGCCACGTCTGTTATGTTGACTTTATTTAACGAATTCGCAGCGGCACCTAAATTATAACCTCCAACCTTCAATCGATTGGATGAGCTGTAACAATTCACTGAAGCGCAATCAACAGAACTTGACACCGGACTGATTTCAAAAGTAACTTGAGCTTCCCCATAATTAACTAAGAAATCATTTCCATTAATAACTGGGCTGAGATCACTTTTTATTTGATTTGTGTCGAGATCCCAATAACTTGCTGAAGCACTACTATAAGATGTATCACCGCCATAATTGATTTGATAATCTCCAAGATTAATAATTAATCCATCAATTGGAACAATGGTGAAATCGCCATTTGTATAATCAAAAATATAGTTATTATCTGCATATCCAGATGCCTGAATTACATCTTCATAAGTTCCTGCATCACTATCAGCTCCTATTCGAACAACAGATCCTATGGTATTTAAATCAGAGGCATCATCATCGCCTACAAAACCATTATAAATAACCGTAAAGCTTGGATCTGATTGAGGAACAAATTTTGTAGCATTAGCCGCAGTAATGGATAACGTTGCTGGGGTAATGGTCGCCGTATCTGTTTGACCTGTGGAGATTGAGTAATTTGATGCTAAACCGCCATTATCCCCATCGCCGAGATTAATTGATTGAACGGTAACTGTTCTTTCACCCGCATTTACATCATTAAAGATTGCAACAACCCCGCTCGTTGTTAATGTTTCATCATTGATATATCCAGTTAAATTCATAGATACGGTTGCATTATTTGTTCCATCATAAACTTTATCAATGGCGCTAATGGTTGCCGATAAGCCTTTTTGAGTGATATTTCCAGTCGCCGTCCCTTGGGCGGTGATGGTGTAGTTATTGCGATCCGCACCGGCATAGGTTTCTGTTAAGTTCACGGTTTTATTTGTGCCCACAT
>CAZWXR010000114.1:0-4611 GCA_964637985.1 uncultured Candidatus Poseidoniales archaeon | reverse complement strand
GGCATCCTTGAGCGCGACATTGAGAAACTCAATATTCCAGATGACGAACGAATTGTCTTGTACTGCGGCGGAGGTTATCGAAGTGCGATGGCAGCCGTGGCGATGAACACCATGGGTTGGACCAATGTTCATTCGTTATGGGGTGGATGGAGAGCAATCACCTCTGCAGGCTTGCCGACCAGCACTGATTCACAAGAATGAGTCCTGTTGTTCAATGGACAGACTCATAAAGGGGAGTTTAATCGGCGAGACGCTGAGAAGTGGTGAATGCAATGGTACAAGGTCTATACCAGCATGTTCGACAAACATGGAAGCGTCCTAAAGACGTCATTCCTCACATGCACCGACAGCAACGAATGGCCGAGTGGCGACGAGAACCTGTGAACTGCAGAATTGAGCGTCCAACTCGTCTTGATGCTGCTCGACGTCTCGGTTACAAAGCAAAGCAAGGCGTCGTTCTCGTTCGAACTCGAGTTCGACGTGGTGGTCTTCGAAAAGGCAAAGTCCACATGAAGAGAAAGCCATCGAAGGCAGGTATCTCCAAGATCACCATGGCGAAAAACACTCAGCGAATCGCTGAAGAACGTGTAAACCGCCATTTCCCAAATCTCGAAGTTCTCAATTCCTATTGGGTTGGGCAAGATGGAAAACATAAGTTCTACGAAGTGATTCTTATTGACACACACCATCCAGCAATCGTCAACGACAAGCAACTCGGTGTCTTCTCTGGAGCAAACGGCAAAACATCTCATCGAGGTCGAACATACCGAGGAAAGACTTCGTCTGGTAAGAAGGGTCGAGGATTGTACAACAAGGGTAAGGGTTCCGAGCAACTCCGCCCATCATTGAAAGCAAATCGAAACCGCGGAAAGTGAAATTGCAAACTTTGCAATTTTCACCTCATTCTTGAGCATGAATTTATTGATGGTCATCGTCAGGGTTGTCTATGGTGCAAGGCGTCGAGTCCCTCAAAGGATGGGCAGGGCTCGAAGTTTTCCTTCCCAACGGAAGGAAATTGGGCGTTGTTCATGATGCGGTCATCGATATTCAGTCGTTAAAATGCACACATCTCTTTGTCAAAGACACACCTGATGACCTTGTCGAGGGAGGCATTCACCTTGCTGTCCCGTGGCGCTGGATTCGTGCAATCAACGATGTTGTTGTTCTTCGTTGGTTTCCTCCAACACGAATTCCTAGGAATCCGTGAGGAAGTACTATGGCCATAGAATCACACATTTTAGGCACATCATCTGCTCGTCCAACGTCATCAAGGGCAGTCAGTGGTTCTGTTGTCGTCACCGAAGAAGGAAATTTTGTCGTTGATGCCGGTGAAGGATTTCAAACCAGGTTTCAACAACAACGAAAGCACCTCAAGCAAATCGACCCAAAGTCCTCAATCCGCCCGTCAAAAATCAAAGCCATTTTTCTTACGCATGGGCATCTCGATCATACTTGGGGGGTGCTCCCATGGTTGCAGTCGTTGTCACTCGATGGACGGACACAACCCCTTGCAGTCGTCGGACCCACGAGCCTCAACGTGATTGAAGCACTGCGTACATCGACGACGCTATCAGCCGACGTTCCAGCAGTAGACCTCGTTCACCAATGTAAGTATTGGATGTCAATGGTCAATAGCGACCATGCCCTTTCGTATGATGTATCTTATGTTCTTGGTGACCCTCATACTCAACAATGGGTACAACTCTTAACAGAGGGTTCTGCAAACGTTCTTTCGACATCACTCTCCGAATTCTTAGGCCTACAAGATGTTGAAATCGAAGCCTTTGGAACCACCCACTCCGTTCCATCGTGTGCTTGGTCTTTTTTGCAAAAAGAACGCCTTGGTTCATTTGACCGAAAGCGAGCAGCAGCATTGAGGTTATCTGATGCACAACGAACAGATTTAGCGTCTGGAATAGATGTGGAACATGAAGGCACTTTGCTCACCTCGTCCTCGTTTCGAGGACCTTCTCGTCCAGCGTTGCGGCTGGTGATATCAGGTGATACAGCAGAATTGTCGCCATCATTGTCTTCCGTACAAGGTTGCAACGCATTGATTCATGAAGCTACCTTTGTTGATGAACAACAGGAACAAGCGAATGCTTTCCTTCATTCAACAGCAAGAGGTGCTATGCGTACTGCAAAACAAATGAATGCTCGTCATCTTTGTCTCACACACTACAGCAACAGGTTGAGTGACACCGAACTTTCGATTTCTCAAGCACGGTCAGAACACGCAGACATTGCCGTCACTGCAGCCAACGACCACGACAGGATTTTAGTGAAGGATTCGGGTGATGTGGTTCACAAATTTTGGGATGGCAAAGGTTGGCGTCAATGAAGCAATTGAGCAAATCTTTGAAAGCAAAAACAGTGAAGCCGCCTCTATGCGAATAGGTTTGGGCTACCTCGTTGTCATTGCCCTCCTCGCAACGCTTCTCACGCCGATTGCAGCGAGCGAAGGGCGTGCAGCACCAATTTGCACAACATATGATATCAATTCAATTCCCTCGATCATCGACGTGGACGATGGTTCATGTGTCATTGTTGAATTGGGCCAGTTAGAATCAGGGAGCGTTCATGAATTTGAGTTCATCATTGTGGATGACGCTCTTGATATTCTCTTCTTTGATGAAAATTCAATTCAAGGGTATCAACTCGGCCAATCCTACCGTGCCTCATTTGACCAAACAACTTCAACCGAATCTGCCAATGGTTCGCTTGAATTTCACTGGCAAGTTCCTTCATCAATCTCACCCAAAGAATGGTACATTGTTTTGGATAATTTGGCACATGATGGTGATGGTGGACAAGGTGACCAAGGTGGAGTGACAAGTAAAGTCGGTTTGGAATGGCAAATGAGTAGCGACTCCTACTGGACTCCATTTCACACACTTGTAAAGGTCAATCCGAATGATTTCCATGTTCTTCTTACACCCAATGATGCCCAATATGACGCTGGAACAGTCGTCGTCATTTCGATGTGGGGCCTTGACGGTGTAGGTGACCTTTTCATCCAAACCACATCGATGCACTCCACATATACAATGGGTGAAGTTGGTGTTCAGTATGTGACCGGAGGGGCAATTCAGAGTGTGGAGAACACAGCCTCGCTTACCTATGTCATACCAGCAGACCTTGACGGTCAAGGCCTCTATTTTGTTCTCGACAATACGGATACACCCCTCGGCGGCGGCGACGGGTCCACCGTACTTCGCTCAACGGTTCGAATTGAACTTTCACCACCACTATCTCCAGTTCTGGAGGTTAGTTCAACGCTTGCATCAACTGATGAACAGGTCGATTTAAGCGCACAGAATACGCCGAATTCATTGGGTCAAATCAATGCCTATTCATGGGATTTTGACCACTTGACAGACACCGATGGGGATGGAAATTTCACCAATGACATGAATGCTGTTGGCTCGAATGCTCAAACATCATGGAGTATGCCTGGAACCAAAGTCGTTACACTCACAGCCTCATCAGTTGATGGAAGAAAAACTTCAGTCAGCACCAACATCTCAGTTCAAGACAATGAAGCCCCCAATGCCATTATCGCATCTTCAGCAGTATGGGTGAACACTGCGTTCAATCAACTATGGGGCCAGAGTGCAATTTATTCATGTGTCGAAAGTAGTGATAATATAGGCATTAGCACTTGTGAATGGAATCTCGATGGGGAACCACTGGATGAGAACGTGTCACTTACTTTGAGTTGGGCATCAATTGGGACGCACACCCTTCAACTCATCGTGTATGACGATGCGATGAATCAAGACAACGCGTCAATTACAATTCACGTTATCGATACGTCGACACCATCGATTTCCAATGCAAGTCTCGATGCACTCCCATCGAAAGCAATTCGAGGTCAGCCACTGCGATTTCAAACAGAAGTGTTTGACGAATATGATGATTTAGCACAGTTGAGGGTTCATTGGGACGTCAATCCTAATTTTGATGCTGATAGCAATGGAAATCCAAGAGATGATGCAGATTATCTTGGTTTTAATCCTCGGATCACATTTGATAAAACTGGGCTTCAAGATGTTGTTGTGACCGTATTTGATGCATCGAATAATTCGATTACTCACGCGTTTGCAGTCAATGTTGAAAATGCTGAAACAGTTTCCTCAAACACCGCTAAAATGGTCTTTACAGGTCTGCTCGTCCTCCTTGTTCTTGGCGGAATTGGGCTCTTTTCGTTTCGCTTGAAACAACAAAAGCAAGCAAAATTGCTCTTGATGGAGCGTGGGCTACCTGAAGAAGAAGCATTGTTGAGAATTGAGATGGTCCGTCAAAAGCGAAAGGTCACTCCATTCTCTTCAGCAGAATACATCGCAGGACTTGACCTTGGAGAGGTGCGAACTCAAGCATCCATCGAGGAAGAACAACGTCGTAAAGAAATCGAAGATATTTACGGAACTTCACCTCCATCGCCCTCCGGGGATAGCTCAATGCAAGATTCGATGTACCAGCCCCAGCAATCAACGACGATGTATCAACCGCAATCTTCGATGTCAACTGCGGCATCTGCAGTCGCCTCTGAAGCAGCAGAACTTTTGGGTGTCCAGATGCAACAACCTGTTCAAACGACACAATCGCAGA
>CAZWXR010000113.1:0-4632 GCA_964637985.1 uncultured Candidatus Poseidoniales archaeon | reverse complement strand
TGGAGAAGCTCCTGGATGTTGTATTCTTCTTTCTTCATTTTCCCATCTCCGGCCAGTTGGCTTATTCTACTCCTCTTTATAGACACCATATAATATATTCGATAAAAATAACACAATTTCCAATTGTAATTGTCGCATAATTTATTGAATTTCAATTGAAACTCAAATTTTAATTCGATTGTATATGTCGCATAATTTTTCAAATTCTAGCAAGAAATCTACATCCTTAGAAATCAATTTTGATGGTATTTCCAATTGAAACTAAAGATTCATCCAATCTATCGTTTACTCTGAAATTTAAGAAATCACTCGTTAGTTTCAAATCACAACATGTTGTGGTTTAGATTGTTAGTATGGATGTATTCATTTCACCACGCATACCTGTGCCTCTATACTTCTCAATTCTCGAGCGTCTGTTGGTTAAAACGGAGTGCGACGTGTTCACTGGCGAGGATGTTCGTGAATTCATAGATGATCGAGAATGGCGGTCTTTTGGCTACTCTGTACAAAGCGTGAATCAGGTGGCTTCGCCGAACAATTGCGATAAAGCAATCATCATGGCAAATGAAGTGGATATCGTTGAACATCACCCCCAAATGTATGCAATTAATACTGAAAATCCAATTGAAAAGTTGCATAATGATGTTGTTTACTTCTCTATCAAAGACCTCTTAATTTACGACAAGAATGTAGGCATATCACGGGATATACTCTCCTGGGTTAACGATGACGTGGGAATTACCGATGATACTGTCAGATACTGGCTGAGTCCAAGAGACGCATCTGATGCGATTGTGAATTGCATAGGGCTCGAAATCGATCTAATCCCTCAGCACATTTCGGTGTGTGGTCGTCGAGGATGGACAATGGAACAGACATATGCCGAATTCAAGTCCCTGCATCACCGATGGATGCGTGGGAAAAGTGGGCGATATCAGCCAGAAGATTTGATGGTCAACGATCTCCCCATTCGAATCCAGCCCTTTACTGGCTCGATGCCTTCTCGGCCAAATTTGCAACCTCTTCATACATTACTACTCAATGTACGAAGTGATGGTTGGCGGCCGTATGTGCCATTGCGTACGATGCTGATGGAAGTCATAGCTTCAATTGAAAAGTTGTAATTTCAATTGAAAATTGCAGCACCTAACAAAGGTAAAAGCAAACTAGCATCGCCCTCTACGCATACATGTGGGGCCTCAGGTCTCATTTTCCCCCATGAGATGGCTTCCCGCAGTCTTGCTCCCGAGAGGCTACCGTCGTGTTCTGGTGCAGTGGTAATATACACGGCACTATCCAATCCTCCACGGTATTGATTCCACCATATGACATGATGTTTTGAGATTCCACCTCCGACCATGAGTGCGTGGGAAGACTCGACATCCCATGTGAGGTCACTTAGAACTTGCTCATCAGCGAGCGTATCGATGTGAAAATCCCGATGTTTTTGTCGGAACATAAACAATTGTGCACCAATTGAGCCGTCGGTAATGCCTGGAATACAAACCGGAATTTTGTTTTCGGCAGCCCAATAGATGATTGAGTCCTTCGTTCCAATTCGTTTGCCTAATTCCCATACAAGGTGGATGCTACCAAATCCAATCCATGCATCTGCGCCAGATTTCCCTGTTTCTTTCAATCGATCGAGATAGATATCTTCGAGAATTGGTTGAAGAACAGTTTCGAGTATCTCGCCATACGATGCATTTGGAACGACAACATTGCCGAGGCGCATAAGTTCGTGCTCACCAAGAATGCGGTCATCCAATTCAAACGAGCCGTGATAGTAGTCTTTGTGTGCACGGGCGATGTCATGGTCTAAGGTGCCGCATGTTGTGGAAATGACGTTGAATGCTTTTCTCTTGATAGCCTCAACAAAGAATGACCTTGTACCTGTAGCACAGAGGCAGGCAGGAAAAGAAAGCCAATTTGTTACTTTTGATGCCTCAAATTCGGCTTTTTGTAGGGCCTCTACCATGTCCTCAATGATGTCTTTTGCTTCGACAAATTTTGTTGCAGTAAAACCACCTGCATCTCGCATTTGCTCCAACAATACATCGACTGAGGATGCTTGTTTGAAATTGTAATCTTTCACAGGCTTATCAAATGAGGTTGGGTCAAAATCGCCACTCATGATGGTACTATTCGAAAGGAGTCAATGATACTTTTCTATTGTTCATCCTCACTGTTTTCAAGCAAATAAATCTGGTCTCGCAGCGACGCTGCCCGTTCAAAATCAAGTTGAAGAGCAGCTTGTTCCATTTCATCCTTCAGGTGTTGAATCAACTCTTGTTTTGGTAACTGTGGAAGCATTTTGTCATCAATAGATTCCAAATTTTTTAATTGAGAATTTGAATCTTCAATTGAAATTTTAGAGCCGAGCCAAGAACCTGCACCAAGTTGCATACGCTGGGCCCAATCTCCATCTTTGCGCCCACCTTTTCGAGAGATTAATCGTTTGTTCCCGTCTTTTGATGTTGTGGTTCCTACAAATAAATCATCCAAATCTGCACCCATTTTTGGAAGTGCTTTCTGAATGGTCATTGGTACAATATCATGAGTTTCGTTGTATGCTTGTTGCCGTTCTCGTCGTTCAAGGGTCTGTCGAATTGAAGCGCTCATTGCTGGGGAAACATTATCGGAATACAAAATGACCTTTCCTTCAGCGTTTCGAGCTGCCCTGCCTATTGTTTGTAACAGGCTACGTTCATTTCGAAGGAATCCCTGTTTACCCGCATCGAATATTGCGACTAAACTAACTTCTGGGATATCAAGTCCTTCTCGAAGCAGGTTGATCCCCACAATAACATCGATGTGGCCTATGCGGAGCGCATTGATGATTTCTGTACGTTCAATCGTATCGATTTCGGAATGAAGGTGATGTGCTTTTACACCCATTCTGTTGAGGTACTCTGCTACTTCCTCTGCGAATTTTATGGTCATTACAGTGACCAGTGTTCGTTGGCTTTTCTCTACTCTTGCATTTATTTCTGAGAGCAAATCGTTGACCTGTCCACTTGTCGACCTCACCTCAATCTCAGGGTCAAGCAGGCCAGTCGGGCGGATTTCCATTTTTGCAATATGTTGAATTGACTGAAGCATGTCATACATTGATTCAGCTTCAGGATGCTTTTTTGATAGTTCTGGGCTTTTTGCCCCTCCCCCAGAGCCGACATGAAGGAGGGCATTGGGTACATGTTGTTGTGTGACTTCGCAAAGGTGTCGCAACTCCCTTTCGCCAGGTGTTGCTGAAACATACACCATTTGAGGAACGAGGTGTTGAAATTCGGGTAATTTCAGAGGTCGATTATCTGCAGCGGAAGGTAATCGAAATCCATGAGTGATAAGTGAATCTTTTCTTGATTTATCGCCAAAGAACATACCGCCAATCTGAGGTAAACTGACATGGGATTCATCCATAATGACAAGAAATTTGTCTGGGTCGCCATGAAATTGTTTCGCACAAGCAGCAAAGAAATCAAGAAGACAGTATGGGCGTTCACCAGGTTTTCTTCCATCAAAATGTCTTGAGTAATTTTCAATAGACTGACAGTGACCAATCTCTCGTAGCATTTCAAGGTCGTAATCTGTGCGTTGTTGGAGCCGCATATGTTCAACCGGCATATCTTGCTTTGCGTAGAACCCTAGTCTCGCTTTGAGCTCATTTTCAATCGACTCGAGTGCTTTTTCAAATCGGTCTTGCCCTGTCATGAAGAATTCTTTTGGGTGAATCCATGCTTCATCAAGTGGTTCCAACACTTCCCAAGTAACAGGGTCGCAAACGCTAATGCCAGTAATCCCTTCAAAATCAAAAGTGATTCGAATAGGGTCGTCACGGCTTGGCATCCAAACATCAAGAACTTCGCCCCTCAAACGAACTTCCCCTCTCGCTAAGTCATTGGGTGTTCGTTTGTATTGTAAATCGATCAATTCACTTAACAAATCTCTTGGGTCAATTGACTGCCCGATATAGCATCGAGCATGATGTTCAAGAAATGTTTCGGGTGGATTCAAACCATAGATGCATGATACTGAAGAGACGACAACACAATCGGGTCGAGTGACAAGGGAAGCAACAGTAGCGAAACGTTCTTGTTCAATTCGTTCATTAATGCCCATCTCTTTCTCAATGTACAAATCTCGTTGTGCAAGATACGCTTCGGGTTGATAATAATCATAATGAGAAACGAAGTATTCAACAGCGTTATTTGGAAAATATCCTGCCATTTCATGATACAATTGGCGAGCAAGGGTCTTGTTATGGCTCATAATCAGCGTGGGAATGTTGAGTCTCTGAATGATGTGAGCCATCGTGTATGTTTTACCACTGCCTGTCACGCCCAACAAAACACACCGTTCTTGGCCATTTTCCAATTGAGAAATCAATTTTTCAATTGCTTTTGGCTGGTCTCCAGCAGGTTCGAAGTCTGAAACGAGTTGAAATCGTTTGACATCGGGGTGAAGGTCATCCAATGCAGCCCCTTCGAGTGCTTTTGACAAATCAAAGGGATGGCGCTGTTCCATGTCAGCATCGTTGCTGTCGTCATAATGAGTTGAATCAAATTCACCCTCATCATCCCAATCGCTCATACCAATCACCAATGATTAGGGGAGATAAAGTCCACCGTTCAC
>CAZWXR010000112.1:0-4649 GCA_964637985.1 uncultured Candidatus Poseidoniales archaeon | reverse complement strand
TGTCATGTAAGTACCAATTTGTTCCTTGCATTGCACCTCCAAATGATGTGTGAATTCCAGAACCGGCTGAGCCAGAAATTTCAAGCCCTTCGAATTGGGGTGCGAAAAACGTCGAACTCACTGCTAAGCCTGCTTCATGTGCACCTGCACCTAATTCACCTGAGTCGATGATGGATAAATTTCTAAAGGTCGTAGAGGAATCGACAAAATAAAGTCGAACGCCCACGGCGTCGGAATCCTCAATGTGTGTATTTTCAAACCAAGCACCAGTAGCGTTGACTTCAAGGGCTGCAAAAGCAATTCCCGGTGTCGTTGCACCGCTTGAACCAGTTCCTAAAATTGTAAGATTGGTGATGTCTGCTGTCTCATAATTCGTATAATTCGAATGATCATTTTTATCCACATAGACGCCTCTGTACATCGAATTAGTAACCACAGCGTCTTTGACGACCGCCCGAGTATAGCCACCATCGGTGATGTGACGAATAATAATTCCAGAGTCTGAACGGTCAATTTGAAGGTCTGTAAGCAGAGGTTGACTATCTTCTACCCAAATTCCTGCTGATGAAACCCAACTCGAGCCCGACGCATTGTCGATGGTGATGTTACGAAACAATCCTCCAGAGGAACCCCATATGTTCACAGCACGCGTTTGAACCGCAGAAATTGTTGCATGGTCAATGATTGGGGCTGAGCCAGAACCAACAGATATACCAAGACCAAATCGCCAATCGTTTTGAAAAGGTACGTTTTGTCCTGCTTCATTAATCACAACATCACGAATTTGCGGTGATGCGAAATTAAACATATCAATTCCGACGCGTTGTGGATTGTTGATTGTGAGATTTGAAATGACGGGGTTACTTCCATAAATTGTGACCCCATACACCGAATTTGAAATTGTCAAATTTTGTATGTTTGAACCTCGCCCGTTGGATGTTGAATTGAATTGAATACCCTCATGACCGCTCGTGGCAGTCGAAGAAGCCTGGAACACAACGGGACAGGAATTTGTTCCTTCGATGGTGAGGCGGCCCTCGACATAAATTCGGACACCTCCATCGAGGGCTACTGTGGTACATGATTGAATGATCAATTCATCTGCTACACCGATGTAATAATTTGATGTCAATGTTTGAGTCCCACTCCACGTTGTTTGTGCCCGGCCAGATGTTTCAAACTGTGGCGTCATTCCAAAATCATTTGATTCATTGGTTAATGGAATTGTAGAAAAGAAGAGCAAGCAAACCAAAAACAGAGATGCTTGGGTTTTGACATCCAAGCGAGTCATATATCGCCTAACGGCACATACCTATTGAATACACCGCAATGATGTTCAAAGCATCATTTTCAATCCTTCGGGTTGATTTATTGAATTCAATGAGGGAAAATCAATAAGACCTGAGGTGGATTGCGAAAAATATGCCTGAGGCGTTTATCCTCTTCAAAACAGAGCCAAGCCATGAGCGTGAAGTCTATCTGAACCTTCTTGATGATGAGTTTGTTGTTGAGGTACACGCCCTTTATGGAGAATTTGATCTGCTATCACATGTCTCTGCTGAAGACTCAAAAACGCTGACTGATTTATTATTGAAGAAGTTCAGACAAATCCCTGGCGTAAAAGAAACTCGAACCCTAATAGCGGTGTAGGTGATAGAATGGCGATTGGATTTGTTTTGATTACGACCGAACCAGGAAAAGAACAGGATGTGTACGCTGCACTCGACTCAATCGAACTGGTCACAAACCACTGGATGCTTTTCGGGGAATATGATATCATCGCAAGAATTCAAGCAGATGATGAATCAATGCTTACAACGACAATCGTTGAGAAAATACGACCCATCAATGGAATTCAAGACACAAAAACATTGATTGGTGCCGAACTTTAAGTTCACAACAATCGATGAAGTTGAGTTTGAATCTTTTTGACGTTATTCATACAGCCACCAATTCGAAAATGAATTGACGATTCCCTCAAACTGACCAATCGCGTTGTTGAATTGACTTTCGATTGAAGATACCACCATCGCCCGAGAATTCGATGTGCAAACAACGACTGTTGCCGGTCTACTTCTTGTTTACATTGCCCAAGAAGGGCATCTAATTCGTCGAATTCAAACTGGAATGCGTATTCAGCAATCGACATTAAGAATCCCAACCTGTGTTGAGAGTGAGTCAACTGGTCTACAAATTCAAGACAATCCTTCAAGACCTCCTGACCGCTGGTCTTTTCAGCTTTAGCGAGGAGGCTTCTAAACGACATGGTCTTCACGAGAATATTATGTTCATGTGAAAGAGAAATCAATTGGTTTCGAATATTTTCTGCTTTAGAGTAATCTTTTCTATAGATTTCGAGTGTGTGTTTTATCATCGATATGCTGACCAAGGTTGCTGCACGTTTTTGCGGATCTTGGGGTAGTTCAACGCCATCAAGTAGCCTGTCAATATGTTGAAAATTAGGCTCTTCTTTCGTATCAAAAAGTCTATCTTCAAGCGTTTGAATGATGCCAGATAACAACATTCGATTCTTGATATGAACAGATGGCTCATTTCCAATTCGTTTCTGTAAGATTTTTTCTGCCTCAATTTGTTTTCCCCTCTGTAGAAGTAATTGATACTCAACATCATCTTTCATTTCACCGGTAATATGTTGCAAATTTGATTCTACTTCATCAAGTTCGCTACGTTGTAGAGCTGTAAGTGCCGCATAGTAATTCAGTTCCTCATGATCTTGATATTTGCTCAGGGATGATGCCAACAATGACGCGAGTTGACTGCTTTGATGGACGATAAGAGTATCGAAAAATTCCTCTACTATTTTTCCAATTTCATTTGGCTTTGAACAACTCAACAAGTGGTATAATCGAAACACTTCGATGTCATCGCTCGAGTTGATTGTGTTCCAGTGTTCGAGATATTCTTCATGTATTGCTCTTCGTTGTTCTTCATTCAACATTGCTTTGCGTACATTACGAATGAAATGATGTAATTCAAATGTCATTTCATTTTTTGACCATTTGAGTAATGCCGCTTCATCTAAACTTGCGACCAGTTCTGGATATGGAGATTGATTCACTTCAATAGGTTTGGGAAGAAGGCTTAGCATTGCAATAAGGTGCGATTCTTGAGTTGAAAATCCACTTAGGACAGAATTTTCGACAAATGACTGAACATCTCCTTGTTGTTCCGGCAATTCAAATCGTTGGTCGTACAATAGTATTGCAAATGGGTGGCCTCCGAGTGCCGTTGCAATTTGTGTTCTTTCCTTCACAGAAATTTCATCGTCGAGCAATTTGATTGCATCAGAAATTTCCAAGGCTTCGAGGATGAACGTTTCAACGTCGTCTGGAGTTTTCATTGGTTGCTTTCCAATCAAAATGACGATATTACCCTCTTTTGATGCACATGCGTTGATGAGCGAAAATACACCGGCTAAATGGCGAGTTGATACGCAATGGAAGTCATCAAACACATATACATTCTTTCCTTCAATGGAGAGGATATGATCACGAATTCCATCGATCGAACTTGGTAGATACTCTGTTTCGGAATGAAGGATTGACAAAAGAGATTGTGCATCATGTTCTTCGAGAACATTCACCTTTCTAATCACGATATCGTTTGATTCAAAGTTCTCCACAACGATGTTCGCTACAGTTGTTTTACCAATCCCTGACAATCCGCCAATTGCAAGGATAGAATGCTCAGCGAGATGATGTAAACATTTTGTGATAAAATCATCACGTCCATACACTTGCAAATTCGTCAGTGGTATGTTTTCCTCATGAGAAGCCGTGGGGGATAAGACATTGAGTGATTCAAAAGCAGAACGGCCTTCTTTCGTGATATGAAAAACTTGCCTTTTTCTTGTCCCACCTCCAATCACATGGGCCAATCTTTTCTTCACAAGACCCTCTTCTTCAAGTTGTTTTAATGGCTTATGTAGGCCTGAACGTACCATATTCATTGAATCAGCAAGACCGGGTAACGAAATACTTCGTGGTACATCCCAAGCATTCTCTAGATATTCCCCAAATTCATTGAGTAAGCGAAGCAAACGAATTTTTGTTTGATTCATTACTTCAACTCCAATACTGAGCCCTCGGAATGACTGGCTTCATCTTGCGTAGGACACATGTTTTTCTAACATGTTGGTAACCATGTATCGTGCCAGTTCTCCTTGAGGACCTCCATTTCCCGAGTTCTCCTGGCGTGTATTTATTCAAATCTGATGAGGACAGAGTTTTGTACATTGGAAAAGCAACGAGGTTAAACGAAAGAATTCGTTCTTACTTTTCTCAGCAGCCAGATCGCGCGATGATTCCAGAATTAGTGGAACGTTCGACTCAAGTCGATTTTATTGTCACTGCATCCGCTCAAGATGCCCTGATTCTTGAACGAAATCTCATTCGAGAACATAAACCTCGGTTTAACTCGATGCTGAAAGATGACAAATCCTTTCCATACATCGCCCTGACAAGAGAAGAATTTCCTCGTATCATGTACACTCGACATCCCCCTAAAAATGCCGAACGTTGGGGTCCATTTCCAAATGCAGGTGCAGCAAAACAGGTGATGCAATTACTTCGGCGTCAATTTGGTATCCGTGATTGTAAGGAATTGTTACCACAGGGCTGTCTTGCCAT
>CAZWXR010000111.1:0-4718 GCA_964637985.1 uncultured Candidatus Poseidoniales archaeon | reverse complement strand
CAAAGCCTGCGGACGCATACTGCATCCAGTCATCGTCGTCTTGGTTCTCCTCATCCGGCATTGATTTCACCACGAAGATGGGGCCAACCCCTCACCTCGCAAGCCTTCCGCCTCGTTCATGATTCATGAACACATCGATGGTTCAATTGTGGAAAAAAACAGCCGTTTTCAGCTATCAAATCTCAAAAATAGCGATAATGGAAACATAAGTATCCAAAGAATTGCGTCGGTGTGCCCCATTGCCCTCGATTAACCATTTGCCTCATAATATAACAATATGTTTACTCAAAAAATCACAGTACTGGATTTGAGTCTTGTTTTCGTAACCTTGTTTGGATGGCCTCGTTGAGTCCTAATAGCGATGTTGTGAGCACAAGACTCGCAAAGAGTGAGAGTGCAATCATAGCCGCAGAAAAGATACCAAAACTGCTGAACAACCCCATCGGAGATATTGCAATAACGCTGAAACCAACGATGTCAGACGTCGCTGAACCAAGAAGTGCAAGTCCACAAGCACCGCCGATTGAATGCAAACATTCGTCATGCGAAAGGCCATTTTTCTTACTTTCACGGTATCGTTCAGTGACGTGAATACAATAATCGATTCCTACGCCAAGGGAAATTGTTGCGATTGTTACGGTAACGATATTGAGCGAAGCCCCAAGCACAAACATGAGGCCATACAACCAAACGACGACAACTAAAATTGGAAGGAAGGTTACGAAGGCTTGAGAGAACGAGCGGAAGCCAATCGTCAACGAAATGAGAACAAAAAACGAACCGAGAACAAGTGATGATTGCATTTCCTCTTGCATTGCTGTAGACGCTGCATATCTTGTGATTGGTCGTCCCGTCAACATGACCCATGTGAGCGGCTTATCCTCTGCCTCTACTGGACCAATTGAGGCATAAGAACCGGTTGACAGGTTTGTAAAGACTTCCAGGTCTCTCCAAATTTCATCAATGCCGGCACCTAGGCTAGGGAAATCTTCGGGTTGAGTGACGCCAAATCGGATTTGCATAAGCGAATATGAGGCTGGTTCTCCGTTCTCATCGAGCCAAGGTCGAATTGGGTCAAGAGGCACATCTGGGGTGATGTATAGTCGTACAATACTCGGAGGTATGTCGGGTATTGGCCCGGTACCAGGGACGCCGTAAAGACTCAGGAAACCATAGAAGAACGACAAACAATCTCTATCTCCAGTGTCAACGAACAAACTGGTACCTAAGTTCGGGCACCCTACACCGTGTTCGGATTCATTCACGACCCAACCTGCTTGTTCAAAGGGTGTCGAATTGAGAACAAGCGACCCTTGAGCTGCAAGGACCATTTCATCAAGAGCGAGCAGATCTATTGTTCCGTCAGGTTGTCGAGTAACTTTATCCGGAACACCCTCTGGCAAATCATTCATTTTCTGTCGAAATACATCGATGGAAGCGTACACCTGTGGGTCAAGAACATCACCCATGATGAGAAGATTTGCAGGCTCTCCTTCGGTAGCGAACCGTTGATTTAACTCATGAACACCTACTGCAAAGTCGGATTCTTCGTCGAGGAAATCCTCAACAGCAAAATCACCCTCCAAACTCGACATACCAATCGCTGAGGGAATACTGACAAGGAGAGCGAGAACCAAAATAATTGACGCATATTTTGGTTGTCCTGCGATAACAGGTACTTTCTCCAACCAATCTCGTTCAATATGCGGTGTATCTTTTCGTTCTTTGGATTGACGAGAAGCAAACCAATCATCAACCGACATTCGAATGAGTGGCGTCCAAATGCCTGTTAAGAGAAAAGCAGCAAATATTCCAAGAGCAGCCTCTACCCCAAACGACCTCAATGCGGCAATATCGCTGAATAGATTTGCTGCAAAAGCGACCATTGTCGTGATCGATGTGAGCGTGATGGCTCGTCCAACCCGCTGTATTGTGATGAGGGCCGAGTCTTCCGTCGATTTCCCATTTCTTCGCTCCTCTTTGTATCTGTGGAGGGCATGCAGTGAATCATCAATACCGAGAGCGAGAACCAAAATAGGTAACAAATTCGAAAACTGCGAACGAGTGATGATATGGAGACCAAACCAGGAGGTAAGCGATGATACATACCCAATGAGGCCTTGCATCCAGAGGAGGGCAAATCCAAGGGCCGCCATGACAATCGCAACATCGCTCCATCTCCGCAAACTTACGAACAAGAGAACCGTGATGCAAACCATCATCAAAACAATAAGACCTGCACTCGATTGCAATTCTCGGTTGACCTCCACATTGACACCTTGACCAAGAAGAAGCGTGATTGTGGTTCGGTCATGTGTTCGAATTTGACCCTCGAGGTCCATGTATGACCATTCAGTTGAACACCCGGCCCCATTCTCCATCATTTCAAGACAGTGTGTGGAATTATACTGCGGAGGATGAAGAATGAGGTGGTTGTCATGAAATCGATAGCCGCCAACATGAAATCCGTCATCGGAGAAAAAAACCGACTTTTCTTGGTGTGCATCTTTCCACACGACCTCCCAACCCATCTCTCGGAGCGAGGTCCTATCGAGTTGAATCAATAGCCATGTCGATGATGCCGACCAGCGCCCGTGAGCCATTGTGGCATCACCCCATGTGCCGTCCGCTTGTAATGACCCATCGACTGGCCCGATTTGGAGGGCTACATCGTCAGGAAGAAATCCACGGTCAAGGGATAACCAACGAAGGAAATTGTTGTTGGATGCATCAGCCATTCGTGAAGCAGCCATGTCAATATGTTGCTGAGTAATATTTTCGTCATCAAATTCTAGACAATCAAGAGGAAAACAATCGGTCCAATTGGTCGGAGGAGGAAGCGGAACCCCCAGAGATGAGAGCCCTGGTTGTGTCAAAATCGATGTACCATTCATGAAACTTCGAAAATGGTTTGGCAAGGAAATGGCTCCGCTCGACTGTTGACCAGTGACGTCATTCACAAGCGGCTTCATAGCTGGTGCCAGAGGGTGTTGTTGAATGAAGTCAATTTTTTCATCGATCTCCCTGAGGACTGATAGGTTCAGAATCCCCCCAGTTGGTGCTTCAACTCCACTCCATGCGTCTCCTGCCGGCAACATTTCGGAAACTTGAGGAAGATGTGCATAATCTGCAGCACCAGATGATGTTGATGGAACGGGTTCCCATTCCTCAAGCGTTGGTACCAAATCTGGTTGTCGAATGGCAACCATGAATCCAAGGATAATCTCTGAATCTGAAAATTCATCTTCGATAATGCTCTGTGCCGTGAGCTCTGGAGATTCCATCTCGTATGATTCCATATCGATTGGTTCGAGAGCAGTCATCGCCCCTGGTATCATTAGAACGGACAGCACAATCATAGCGATGTGTATCTTGTTGACTTGAAATACAAGGACTCTACCAATGGTGTATGACGAATCCTCCATACGACCAGGGATATCAACGGCTTTTTGAATTCATGTTTTCATGACGAAATTTTTGAGTTGAATATCGGCCAAATATTCAAAAAAGGGAACAATTGGGTTGTTAATAGTGGAATCTGTGATCGACGAATATTTGGATACGCTCAACAACCTCGATGACCTGTTTAAATGGGGAGTTGCTGCGTTAACCGCACTGTTCATTTTGATGATATCCAACTTTTTCATGCGCAAGTATGTTCTCACGGCCATCCAAAAAAGCAAGGCTCAATGGGATGATGTGCTGTATTGGCCAACACGAAAGCGACTGAACATTTTCCTTGTTGTTGTTTCTCTTCACTTTGCAATGATTTGGATTTACGGTGAAGGGGATGAGTTGCTCGGTTCGCTCCTACCTTTCATTTCCTCAACATACATCCTGCTCGCTGTTTCGCTTGGAAGTGTTGGCTTCAAGGTCATCTTACCTGCAATTCTCGATAGATATGCAAATCCTTCATCGGTGAAAGTATCAGGAAGTAATTCGCTCCTTGTTTTTGTTTCAAGGGCAACAATTTGGGGCCTTGGAATTTACTTTGTATCGAATGAACTGAACATCGAACTCTTTGGTATCGTCGCATCATTAGCCGTATTTTCATTGATCATCGGTCTTGCTATGCAACAAACGCTTGGGAACATCGTGAACTCCTTTATGCTTGCACTCGACCAACCATTTGAGGTCGGTGACAGAGTGGAAGTTGAGGGGCATCTTGGTGCGATTGCATCCGTTGGTATCCTGTCCACAAAAATACTCACAAGAGAAGAGAACCTCGTTGTTATTCCAAACAATAGTCTTGTGAATTCAACAATTATCAATCATGCTCGTGGCGGTGGAGATGGTGTAGGCCGACGTATTTCACTTGTCCTTGATGTTGGTGTTGAATACGACGAAGACATTGACCATGTGAAATTCGTGATCCTTGAACTCATGCGTGCTTGCCCGCTCTTGCTCAAAGTACCAGAACCTCGTGTTCTCCTCAACGAACTTGGTGAATATGCCAAGATTTTCAGAATGTATGGGTGGGTTGAGGACTACAGCGATGAATTCCTTGCACGAGATTGGTTACTACAAAACATTGACACCTACTTTGAGCGTGAAGGTATCGGTATTGCATTCCCAACATCAGTTGAACTCAGTGAAGCAAAAGCACCGGATGTCAACTCACAAGCAAAGATGGCACGCATACGAATTGCACGAATGAAGATGGCAAAGGAAAACCGAGAGATGTTAGCAGAACGAGATGCTGCGAAGGAAGACCTCGA
>CAZWXR010000110.1:0-4734 GCA_964637985.1 uncultured Candidatus Poseidoniales archaeon | reverse complement strand
GCATCTACGCCCATATCGACCGGTTTTGTATGCACTCTATGAGTCTTGTGTCATACTTTGAGGCAGGTCGAACGTTCTCAAGTTAAAACTTCATTCATATGATTCGGAAAAGGTTCAAAGTCTGTATGTTGAACCTTAACATATGAGCAATGATACATCGTCAACCAGAATGACGTACGGAAATTATCTCAGGTTACCCGATTTACTCTCTCTACAATCTGGCCCGAAGAATTACGCTCCTCCACCTTCAAATCATGAAATGCATTTCATTGTCGTCCATCAGGCATTCGAACTTTGGTTTAAGCTTATTTTGAGAGAATTAGAAGAGGCAAGGCAAAAGATGTCCCAACAAATTATCGACGAGGCCCAAATTCAACTCATTGTTCAACATCTCGAGAGAGTGTCTGAAATTTTCCGCCTCCTTGCCCAGCAGTGGAAAGTGATGGAAACGATGTCACCAATCGATTTTCTTTCATTTAGGGATCGACTTGGGACATCCTCTGGTTTTGAATCTTGGCAACTTCGACAGATTGAATTTGTCATGGGATTGTCAAATGAAGATCGAGTAGGAAATATGGACCCACTTGACCATATGAAAAGATTACGAGATGAAGGGAAAATTAGTGCAGAAATTTTTGATGAAGTTGAACGTATTGCAACATCGCCATCGCTCAACGATGTCCTCCATAACTGGCTATCAAGAACCCCCATCCATGGTTCTAAACCACAGGATGCAACAGATTCGAAAATTGTTACCAATTATATTGAAGAACATCTATCTTCAATGCAAGCACAAGTTGATGTGTATGTCCAACATGCAATATCAATCGGTCATATGAAAGAGGAACAAATACGCCCTAGGTTGGAAGCAAACATTTCAGCAGCCCGTGAATTTTTCTTCGATTCAAATCAAAACGTACGACGAGACCGAGTGGGTCTTTTATTCATCGAATCGTATCGACATTTGCCTTTACTATCATGGCCACAACGATTACTCGACTGTTTCATCGACTTAGAGGAATCAATGTTGCTGTTTCGTGCCCATCATGCGAGAATGGTGGAGAGAATGATAGGCAGGCGGTTGGGTACAGGAGGTTCATCAGGTGTTGATTACCTCGATGCAACATCATCGTATAGAATATTCAAGGATTTATGGAATATTCGTACGCTTCTCGTCAAACAGAGTGCTACTCCTGACCTGCATCAACCAGAGTACTATGATTTTCATCAAAGTCAAAAATGAACGACCTTACTCGTCAAGGTGAGGGTCGATATCGATTGGGATGAGGTGATTGTCATATTCATAGAGAGCGATTTTGAGAGGGTCGAGAACATATCGAATGGAAGCTTCTTCGAGACCATAAAGTGAAATTAATTCATCTTGGAATTCTTGTCGAAGGGATTCTTCTGTTGCGTACAGAGGTGCCCCCATACCAATTTGAAGTGCTCTTGCACCAATGATTCTTGCACGTTCAAAACGGGTATGATTACGAATTGGCTTAACCATTCAAGACACCTACGAGCAATGCTCGTATTTGGCCGACCTGTGTCATCTTTTTGAACTTAACCCCGTTGCCCTACTTACTCTTCACTATCTCCATCACCTCGAAATGATGGTTTTCTCATCAAATTATAATGACTCACAAGAGCGGGATAAAGGAGAAGGAAAAGTAATCCGCCAACGATGTACGGTAGATTTGTTTGTGTAGTTGTTGAATATTTTTGACCTTGGTCCCCTGGGGTACTTAAGAAATCAAAACCACTTGCAGTAGCATTTGAACCCTGTAAAAATTGACTACGTTCGCCATTTGTCCATGAATTAATGAATAATTTTCCTCCATGTCGGAGATCAAAGGTTTCATTCACATCCAACTGAGGCGATTCAGAGGAGACATAAGCGACAGATTCTACAACATCAAAAGTGACCCCAGACCGTTCTTTCAGCACAGGGATTGTATACCAAACTTCCCAATATTCCATAGATGAACCGGTGAAAAAAAGTGTTGAATTGACGAGAATATCTTCGGTATCCATCGGCTCAAGAGAGGTCGTGTTTGTCAATGCCTCAAGGTCGAGAACTTGGCGATTACCTGTAAACAAATATTCTCCGTTGTACACAACTGATGGGAAATACAGTAATCGATATTCACCTTCAAAATGAATGAAAGATGCTGACGTGTAATTCTCATCAAAGTTTGATGATTGATGAAGGACAATATTCGTATCATTCTCTACAAGTGATGACAAAACCCCATCAACATCAGTGCATGGAGTGCACCAATCTGCACTAAAGTACTCTATCATGTGGTTTTTTGAATCTATAGAACATGAATCATTTTCATCCACAAGACAAGCGATATCGACCTCGATGGACGAAATCATTGTCGCTTGATATTCTTCATGTGCTACACCGTGAAATGAAAATGATGATAGGAGTAAACATAGGCATCCTAAGAGCGTGAAAACTCGCACATGCATGAACATGGGTAGAGGCATTTGTTCAAAAGGGGTCTCCTCCCCCACTTACACATGGAGGATGGTGAGGGCCTTCCATTTTACAAACGCCCCTCCACCTTACCAATTGCGATATGCTTCATGGCAATGTTGATTGTCATCGCAGGAGGAACAATACGAATCCATGATGCTGGAGAATCTTGTCCAGACTGGCCACAGTGCTTTGGAACATGGGGTTTCGACATTTCTGAGGACGAGCAAGAAGCCTATTGGGATGAAAACCCAGATGAAATCGATAGCCGGGGAATTGACCATCGATACACGGTCTTCGAAATTTTCACTGAATGGGTACATCGAGCTCTTGTCGGCGTTATTGCTATTCCAATTCTTGTCAATGCGATTATGATGCATCGGATGGAGGAAAAATACGGGAGGGCAGCGAAAAATATCGCCTTTCTTTCTGGCGTTCTCTTAATTATTCAAGCAATTGCAGGAATGGTAACTGTTGAATTTGATAATGAGGATTGGACAGTAGCCATGCACCTCACTCTGGCATCAATTTTCACGGCACTATTCATTTTTCAGTACCTCATCATGCGAGTTAAGGAAGGGAAAGCATGGAGATTCTTGTCACTCACGAAAGAGGATATCTCAAGTGTACAAAACGATGTCATTCGCATCGCTATTGCTGTAGGCGTACTTCTTGTTTTAGGGGCTTGGGTTTCTTCAACAAGCGGTGGCGAATACAACAAAGCTTGCTCCGTCGGATTTCCTGATGGTTGGCCACAGTGCCAAGGTGAATTTCTACCACAATTTTCTGAAAACGGAGAGTTGGTCCCGGGCGTTCTCATTCAAATGATTCACCGGCTTGGTGCTGTTGTTGTGGGCGTTGTTCTTTTTTTGGTTTCAGCAAAACTACGCGAATATGTTCGAAGCCATCCAACAGCCCAACCAATTTCAACCATGGTCGAGACAACAACTGGTTTTTGGTTACTCAACGTCATTGTCGGTGCAATGTATATTATATTTGCAAAGGCGGATGAATTCCCAGAAATTCTTTCCCTTCTCCATCTTATTGTCGGTGTTACTGTTTTCCTCGTTTCTATCTCAACTTATTTCATGATCTACATTGCCACAATTGAAGGAACCCCACAAGCGCAAGTACCGCAAGAACGGGAGTGATAAAATTGACCGAAAAAAAGTCAATGCTTTCTTTAGCGATGGAATTGATGAAACTTCGTGTTATTGTGCTGTTGCAAATCACTGCGATTTGTGCTATACTTATTCATGATTCACTTGTTCGAAATGAAGTTATTGATGGATCTCGGACATGGCTCGACACACTGTTTGCAATAGGTTTGACATTGCTCGGAGGAACACTGTCTGCTGGAGGTTCAAATGCAATTAATATGTGGTATGATGCTGATATTGACCCACACATGAAGCGAACGATGAACAGACCTATTCCGAGAGGTGATGTTCGACCAAGGACTGCTTTAATCTTCGGTATTTTCATCAGTCTTCTCGGTTCAAGTTTGTTTTTCTTTGTACATTGGAAAGCCGCATTTTGGTCTTTCTTTTCAGTCTTTTTTTATGTGTTCATTTATTCTGTATGGCTCAAGAGAAGAACTCCACAAAATATCGTCATCGGAGGAATTGCAGGGTCAACACCTCCACTCATAGGTTGGATTGTTGCCTCATCATCAACCATTCCTTCGAATGTAAATCCATTTGACCTTGGTTCACCCATTCCATGGATTCTCTTCCTTCTTATTTTCCTGTGGACGCCTCCTCATTTTTGGGCCCTTGCCTTGTATAGGTCTGGAGAATATGGTAAAGTCAATATTCCAATGATGAATGAAGTCAAAGGGCCAGAATCGACCGTCCGACAATCAAAAATGTACGTGATTTTACTCTTTCTTCTGGGTTCTCTGCCATGTTTTTGGCCAAATTCGGGCATACCACTTCTCTGGGCTTTTATCTCGGGCGGTCTAACATTTTGGTATGCCAAATCGGTATGGAATATCGACATCAATGAACCATTGGATGAAAACGGTAGAATGCCGAAAGCAGCAAAATCCTTCTTTCGAAGCTTGTTTTATCTCGGATGGATGTTCATTAGCATCGTCTTTGTCTCATTTATTCCACCGAAGTGGCTTGGCCCCCTTGGTATATTGTGATAAGAAGTGACACTTTATTACCGCTATCTTCATGACTCAATCGTAGGTCGGCGGTTTACATTGCGGCAGTCGCATAGCCTGGCCATTGCGCCGGATTGCT
>CAZWXR010000109.1:0-4849 GCA_964637985.1 uncultured Candidatus Poseidoniales archaeon | reverse complement strand
ACCGAGGACCGTGAATTGAACTATGAACAATGCATGTGATATTGTTTGGGCCAGGTGTCACCACCCCCAACACGAGGAGGAAGAGAACGGCGGTTAGGGCTTCGGTTTCAATCATGATTTCACCGCTTTTTGACCACAAACAACTGGCGGATATTTTGTGCTGAAGGAAGGGGCATTTGAACTCAATGTTCTCTTTTCAGTATTCTCACTCAATACTGAATATACTCCACCATAGACTAAACAGCAAAAACCGTTGTTTAAGTAGGGTGAGGAGTCGACAAGGTAGTGGATATGATACACAAGAAGACAAATTTGGCGCCCGCTCGTACATACGATAGGACATGGGAAGAAATTGAGATGATGCTTGAGCGTGCAGAAAAAAAGCGACGTGAATGGCGTTCATGGTACGATGTCTGCAAGAAAGATGGGGACAAAGAGGGTATGAAAGAAGCCGCTCGAAATTACAAAGCTCTTGAGGGTGTTGTCAAGACTTTTGAATGGGTTCTTGGCCAAGAGGGTGTCAAAGACCCGCTTCAATGAATCGTCTCGACTCCTCATGGTTGGAGTCGTCTACATCCCATGCCTCGCCAAGCAACAAATCAGAACAAATCATTGTGTGTCCGATGCTTCTCGCTCACCTTCATCGACCTCTCCGTCTGAAGAACCCGAACTTGTGCCCTCTCCTGCTGATGAGGTCGAGTCTTCAGATGTGTCTTCTTTGCCATCTTCTTCAGCATAGACTTCATCGTAGTAATAGTACGGATTTTCTACGTCAAACAACACCCGGTCGGATTCTTCAAGTGAAGTTAGGTTGGTTACGGTCACACCACCAGATGAGATGGCATAGATATAATCGCCCATGAATATTGAGCGACGGATACTAAAGTCGTTCCACCAATATCGGTTGTCGCCACGGTCATATAGGTCAGAGTTGTTGATTTCGCCGTACAAACTGAGGGCACCTGAGGTTTCGTTGACTTCAACGAGGACCAATTTCGACACCCATTCATAATTCCAATAATACTGGCCTGCATCATCATACCCTGACGAGTACCTGTAGGTCGACAAAGGAATACTTAGGAGATTCTTTGGCCCCCAAAACTGGAATGCTTTGTGTTCGTATGTTGCTTCAGACCATGACCACGCCCAACCTTCTTCATTCGGGTCTTGAACTGGGGAAACTCGTAGAACGTCGTCTCTTGTCGGATTCGTTGGGTCGTTCACATCGAACAAAGAGATTTGTGTTGAAGACCAATCAAGGCCGGTGCCATCATCATTTGCTGGACCAAGTCCAATGGTCAAAAGATGCCCTTCTTCAAGTGGGTGGATGTATGTCGACACTCCAGGGACCTCGAGTTCGCCTAAAATTTGAGGTTGGGTCTCATCTGAAAGGTCAATCACCCAAAGAGGGTCAATTTGTTCAAAGGTCACGATGTATGCGGTGTCGCCGACAAATCGGGCACTCCAGATACGCTCGCCTTCTGCAATTCCGCTGACTTTCCCCACTTCAACAAGCACTTGTTGGTTGGTCTCCATATCGATGGAGCGTGTGAGGGTCACGACTTGAGAGGACATTGGTTCAGGGTTGTCAAGCCACCAGCGGCCCCATTGACCTGTGGTGGTCGCAACTCGCAGAATACCTTCATATTCAGAGATGGAGAATTGATTGAGGATGGTTCCATCAACCCGTCCAGAGCCAGTGTACACTGTTTCACCGGGTTCGCTGATGTCAAAGGTGTGAATATTGGTCATCTCTGTGAGGTTCTCATTCATCCAGAACCGCCACCAGTCAAACGAATTCTCAGTAAGGACGAGCACGTCACTCGATGCATACACTTGAGGATAATTGCCGATGATGTGGTCAACCTCAAAGCCAATATTGTCGGATGCGAGGTCAATTGAGAAAATACTGGAAATTCCACGGTTCAAACCGTCGGACGGTGCTGCGAAATTAGCACAATCTTCTGCTTCCAGCATCGAACGTTCAACAAGTGTCGTTCCTTGCATTTCATACACTTTTGAGGTGAGGTCTTCGAGGGTGAGGTTAGCAAGAATGGCTTCGTTTGCTTGCATGGTGTTGTATGCCACTTGTTGACGAATGGCTTTTCGAATTGGGTTGTCATAATCAAGTTCCCAGTAACCATTTGGAAGGTCAAGCCATGTTTGCAGGCCGGGGACGTCCATCCAAGCATGTGAAACCATACGAACAGTTCCACTCACTTCTCGGGCTGTCAAGTACCATCCTTCGATGAACAATTCCTGTGATGTTTCAGGTGCGTTTCGGTCGGTAATATCGATCACGGTGAGTTTGGTAAGGGTTGATGTTCGCCATCCCTGATAGCTGTCGTCCCACGCCATCGCTTCGTACAGCGGGCTTGTTGATGGAATCGACCATGGGCTAACCGAAGAGATGACGACGATTCGGTCATCATCGAGCATCATTGCTTGAGGTGTTCCTTCAATTGTCATTTCAGATGCATTTTCGATTTGACCGAATTCGGGCACATCAAGAATATGCAATGTACGTCCTTGAAGGAGGTAAATGTGGTATCCATCGGTTTTGACAAAATCCGCCTCGTCAACACCTTCTTCCTGGTTGTTGGTTCCTGAGAAGTCTTCGCCTTCGGTTCGCGTGGTTGAACTCTTCGCATTGTTGGCAGAGCCGGTTGTGTCGCCATCTGCAGCCATTTCTGCATCTTCGAGCATCATGTCGTCGCCCCAAGAGTAGTAGTATTGTTCTTCAACGGCTTGAAGCAACTGTGTTCGTGCTTCTTCCCGAAGAGATTGCTTAAGAGAAGCCTCGAGGGTATCGCAATCTGGGTAAGAGACCAAGGCTGGTGAAGTGGCGGAATACGATGGTGTGTTGTCCCAATCACCCGGTAACTCGACTGGTGCATCATCGGGATTGTCAATAATTTCATTTGAAATGCATCCAGACAGGAGCATCGTCAAACAGAGGGCGAGAGCAACAAGTTTGCTTTGTACCATGAACAGTCTTGCGGGTCAACTTCATATTAAGGAGTTGGTAAATTGATTTTACACTTTAGACGGTTTCTTGCAGTGTTTTGCTCATCTGAAGTTGTTGGAGGCCGCGGTCAGAAGGTTGCCAAAGTCTCTTCTTCTCTCCGTTTCGTTCAATTAACTCGCTTGCCTTCAGTTCGTTGATGTGATGGCTAAGCAATTGTCGCGAAATGGCAAGGCGTTCCCGTATTTCTTTGGTATCTGTTCCCAATTGGCCATTCTGGGCAAGGACCTCGAGAATGGCGAGGCGAGTTCCTGAAAGCGGGTTTTGAATCGCTTTTCGTTCGGCTTTAGGAATAAATGTTGATGCATACCTACGATTTTTTCCGTCCTTCCATGAGAATATTTTACCTTCTTTTTCGAGATTGCTGGTATGGTATGCCGTTACACCGTTGGCAAGATGAAGCCCATCTCGTAAGGCTGAGAAATGAATGCCTGCATTCGCTTCAATGTACCCAAGAATTCGTCCTTTGGTCAATTCGTCTTCTCGATGTGTTTTCCGGGCGGCGAGCATAGGAGCAACAAGAGCAATGAGGACCACCACCCGCATAAATTCAAACAACAGGCTTGACAAAGCAATGAGTGAAAGCCCGCCAATCCCTCCTGAAAGAAGATACATCGGGGTTGAGTTTGTTGAAGTATCGTCGCTTGAAGATTCTGGATTCTGCTCTACCCCGTCTTCTTCAAGTGGTGCGAATTCTGCGCGGTCGGCGTCAGCAGATTCGTCTGCTGCTTCATCATTTTGCAAAGGGTCGTCGAGTGGCCCATCTTCTTGTTGGTCGCCCCCAAGTGCATCCTCTCCAAATGAGGTGAAGGCTCCGTAGAGTGTTGCGGAGAGGAACACAAGCAAGAGAAATCGTGTGAGCCAAATCCCCCGCATGCCTCACGGATAGTGGTATCAATTATCATAGGCTTGGTAAAATGCTTTGACATTTTACACAGGAAGCATGCCTTGTTGATAGGCCACACCCAATGCTCCTGCAATGATAATGAAGAGGCCGAGAAGAAGTTTGCCTTTGCCTTTTTTCTTCTTAGGTTGGGCGGCTGTCGTCGGTGGGAGAAGGACTGGAAGTTCGTCGAGTTCTGGTATAGGCAGGGGGAGTGGGAGCGGAGGTAATTGGGGGAGAATTGGTCCTGAATCCTCTTCAATCTTGATACGGTCGCCCGGATATAATTCGTCAAGGTCCTCAAGGCCAGGTGCCTCGGGTACGTCACCGAGAACGACATCCCAAATATCGTCGAGTGCTTGTGTTGTGACTGGTTTCTCCAAGAGGCCAACTGCACCAGCGGAAAATGCTGCATCTCTTGCAATCGATAGCATTCGCTTAGGAGCAACGAAAATGATTCGTTGGTCGCCACCATGTTCTCTCATCTCAAGTGCGGCGATGTGCCCATCGAGTGAGGGTAAATCTAGAGCCATAACCACGAGTTCGGGGTCGATTCGAATGTATTCGTCGACCGCTTGGTCACCATCTTCACAAATTTCGATGTTGAAATTTTTGACACGAAACAGGTTCTTGAGTCGGTTGATGCTCATGGGGTTGTTGTCAACAATGAGCACAGTTGGTGCTGAGTCATCGTTTGTTTCGGAGACCAGTCCCATAGCCCTCGCCCTTCCGTTCAACTAGTAGCACATCAAACAACCGCTACTCTTCTTCACCTTGAGCAGAATTTTGGATGGTTTCGACGGGTGCGTTTTGGGGGGAGGCGAAAGTTTCTCGAATCATTTCTGATTGTGCTTGGTCTTCTTCAATCTTCTTTTGTCGCTTAGGGGCTTGTGTAAATTGAAGTTGCAATTCACTGATAATCGAACGAAGAAGATGGGCCT
>CAZWXR010000108.1:0-4904 GCA_964637985.1 uncultured Candidatus Poseidoniales archaeon | reverse complement strand
ATTATCTGATGCGGCATTTTCAATGTTGACCATGTCAAGCATCAATTGCTGTTTATCCATGAGTCTCTGGATGCGTTCTTCTCGTTTTCCGATTGTTGAAAGACCTCGTCGGGTTTCGCCAGAGATTGTTGCATATGCCCCCGTTGAAAGAAAGAGAAGCAGTCCGAAGGCTTCATCATAAACAAGTGTAGTATCCAATGAATATTGTAGATATGCGATAAACAATGTGATGATGAGGCAAGACGAGAGAAGCATGTTTCGCATCTTAGGAATAGTCAACCAGAACAAAGCGGTCGTTAACCCCATTGAAGTTGCATTCATGTAACTTAGATTGAATTGGAGGCTTTGGTTTAATCCCGGGGGAAGTTCGATACGAGTCTGATTGTCAAGAATCATTGTAAAGAGCAAGATTGCCGAAATCCCAAGATAAGCATTCATCATTTTTGCAAAACCTCGCTCTTCGGTTTCTTTGAATGCCTCTTCGACCGATTTGTATCGGATATACGCGTAGACGTGGAGCAGTGTCCATCCGAAGAACCAAAATTCACCACTTCCATAATTCCAAGAGAGGAGGATGCTTAGGGAACCCGCTGCAATCATGAGATTGGTTGGGTCTGCAACTTGTTTTCGATGGAATGATAGACCTAGATGGAATGAACAAAGAGAAAACCACAACAAAAACGAGGCAAAAATGTATGCAATGCCGTCCTCAGAAGTAAAAGCCCAAAGTACGAAGAGAAATCCAACACACGAAATATTCCACAATTGAAGGATACCGGATTGCGATAGCCTCGCTCCAATTTCTGAAAGATTGTCGAGTTGCTTGAAGATGTTAAGTTGGCTTCGCCCCATTGGGACACATAGAATCAAAGATTGGAATAGAAGAAGCCCCAGCCAAACCGAAAGTTCTTCTGAGGCAATTGTGCTCAATACAACATCTTGACCAAATAATCTTGATTTAATGTCAGTTGCAAAACCAATGAGCCAAATTTGGGGGGCGAGAATCGATGCTCCAGCGATGGATGCCGACCTGCGAAGAAACCCTAAACTTGCCAGAGAGAGAAATAACGTGGCCTGAGAAATAATCAGAATTTGGGCTTCCGATGTTGTCTTGGAAGGAATCAACAATGTAAGCAAAATCGAACACGCTATCGCCCCAATCCACAACACATGGTCAGAAACTTTTCGCTGATTTTGAAGCAGCATGATAATGGTAAGAAAAGCTGCAAATATTGCAAACATACCGTATGGTTGTAAATCGAGTGGTAGTTCAAACTCAAGAATGTCAAGGTCCAATAAGACAAAAATGAATGCAAGTATAGGTAATGCAATCATCGAAAGCGGGGCAACTCGCGTCCATGCAACGCCGCGTACTACAAGATAGGATGTGGTGAATGCAAACGCGAGAAGAAATAACTGTGCTAAAGCAAATCCTGTTTCGGTTCGATGAGCCGCTATTGTCATGATAGCCCCACACATGCCTAAGCCGACAGAAACTGCCCACAAACTTGGTTTTCCAAGCCCTATGGCTTCGACAAAGTTGCTCAGCCAATTTTCTTCTTTTACAAATCTCGTTGCCACAAAAGCATTGACACCAGTCGCACCACACATTAAGAGGAAAATTGTTGAACGGTTCGATATTTGAACAATATCAAGCGTCAAGAAACTCCAATCCTTCGATAGAGCATGCAATCCTATCCAAAGAAAAGATACTGCGATCCCTAAACTCGCCAAGTTGCCCGACGAGCGAACAAATGCTAAGGAATGCATACACACCATAGCGATAAACAAGACAATCGCTACGCCAGTTCCTCCAAACAATCCCCCTGCTGCGCTTCCAATAGCAAAAAACACAAGCGTTGCCTGGGTCGCAATCGCATCCTCATCGTGATAAAATGCGAGAACGATATTCAATCCAACACAGGTGAGAAGGGCGATGCCTAATGTTTCGCCTTCGCCAAATGGACTTGAGGCAAACCAGCCCCAACTCCATGCATCAATACTCAGCCCGTACAATAATTTCATCGATATAATGGCCCAAGCAACACCAAGATAGCGCATTGATTTTTGAGGAATCCAACGATTTGATAACCAAAATCCAAAGATGGCCATTGAAGAAAGTGAGATTGCACTTGGTACGGGAGAGAGTTGGGTCCCAACCATTGCTCCAAGTGCGGTCCAAATACCAATCATGACTATAATAAGACCCTTGCTCAAAGTTTCTTCTGCTTCGACTTTCATCGTCGTGCTGCTTTGAGGTTTCGTTGATTCGACAAATAATTCTGATGCTTCACCGATGGCTTCATCATTTTGTTTAAAATGTTCAACTTGGTGAGATTGTTTCGCCTCAGTATCATCATCTTGTATGACCATAAATTTACTCACATCGAGATTTTTAGGTTTTGAAAATTCATTTTGCCGAAGAATATCCTCCTCGGTGCCATCTTTCGATTTTGAAGATGGATGAGAATCCTCCATAGGTGTTGGTTGATGTTGTAAGTTTTGAAACTGTCCTTATTCTCGATAGAAAACCTGTCATTCACACTAAAAATGGTTGATTGGAGAGAGATGAGAAACCAAAAGAGAAAAAGACATCCTTCTCGTCGCTTAACCATGGAAAGCGTTTCTCGTAATGAAACTACTCTCGAGGCACATGGCATTGTTTCATCAGGAACGATACACTGGAACCTCGAAACACCAACCCTTGTGAAAATTTCAGTCGAGAGAAAGGAAGGTATCCTCAGTGCTCATGGTGCACTCGTCACCGAAACAGGAGATAGAACTGGAAGGTCGCCAAATGATAAATTCATTGTCAAAGAGCCTGAATTTGAAAATGACATTAACTGGGGGGATGTCAATGTTCCAACGACACTAGAAGTCTTTGAAAACCTCAAGGCAAAGGTCATTTCACACCTCTCGTCACGGGAACAATTGTTCGTTCAAGATTTATTCTGTGGCGCAGAGATCACTGAAGCCTTACCCATTCGGGTCGTCAATGAAAATGCATGGCACAATGCATTTGCAAGAAACATGTTTATTCGGCCCACTGAGGAACAACTCATCCACCACACACCTGAATTTGTCGTGTATCATGCCCCTCACTTTACAGCAAACCCTGAAACAGATGGTGTCAACTCGGAATGCTTTGTTATCGTTAATTACGCATCTGGTGAAGTCATTATCGGTGGAACACGATACGCTGGTGAAATCAAGAAATCTATTTTCTCCGTGATGAATCTTCTGCTTGCTAAGAAGGGAATCCTTCCAATGCACTGTTCAGCCAACACGACTGGTGAGAACACAGCTATTTTCTTTGGATTATCTGGCACAGGAAAAACGACACTTTCGGCTGATCCACTCCGCGCCCTAATTGGTGATGATGAACACGGATGGGGTGCAAATGGTGTCTTCAACTTTGAAGGAGGATGCTATGCTAAACTCATCGATTTATCAGAGGAAGATGAACCTGCAATCTTTGCAACCACACGAAAATATGGTTCCATCCTCGAAAATGTGGTTCTCGATGAACAAGGTGTCCCTGATTTTCACGATACGAGTAAAACCCAAAACACTCGTGGCTCATATCCTATTGAGTTCATCGATAACAGGACCGACGATTCGAAAGGTGGTCATCCACAGAACGTCATATTCCTTACATGTGATGCATTTGGCGTATTACCACCAATCTCAAGACTTACTCCTGAACAAGCCGCTTATCACTTTATTTCGGGCTATACTGCAAAAGTAGCAGGAACAGAAATCGGGGTTAAAGAACCACAGGCAACATTCTCCGCTTGCTTTGGGGAGCCATTCATGCCAATGCACCCAGGTGTTTACGCCGATTTGCTCTCAGACAAAATGGCCCATCATGATTCAACAGCATGGCTCATCAACACTGGTTGGTCCGGCGGACCATATGGGGTTGGCAACCGAATGAAAATCAAGTACACTCGGGCAATGCTCAATGCCGCCCTCGATGGGTCACTTGATGACGTTGAATTCGTAAAGGACGAACGATTTGGATTTGAAATTCCAACCTCATGTCCGAATGTACCATCAGAAGTTCTCGTCCCACGAAACACGTGGACAAATGGCGAAGACTACGATCAAACAGCAGACAAACTAGCGAACATGTTTAACTCAAATTTCAAGAGGTATGCAGATGGTGTTTCTGCTGAAGTGAACGCTGCTGCCCCTCATTCATTGGAATCGTGAGCGAAGTTCTTCCACATGGCAATCACTGATTGCCGAGATTTTTGCATCGGATGACGAGGGTCAACGAATTGATGATAAACAACATTCACTGACATAGAGCGACGCCCATGATTGATGTTGAAGCCCCGACTGAGATTAAAGACACGACAGAAAACACACAGGAAGGGTTGAATCAGATTCTTTTGGGTCGAAATATCGACAGGATCATCACATATATTCAGATGAAGATGAATACAGCAATTTCAGTCAACTCTGAACTCTCCGCCATTCGAACGCAAGTCATTCAAATGGGATGGTTTCTCACGGTTGCACTTGTTCTGGGCACAGGAGGGTTGAACTCATTTTTTGGGTGGAATCAGAATGCCCTCATCATCTCAATCAGCGTAACTTTACTTGTTGGCATCGTAGCAACGACTTCGATACGAACATTGACGCAATACACCGACTTAATCATGGAGGAGCACCGTTCATTTGAGACACTCTACAGCATCATCGTCTGGAAAGGTTATGCCGATATTTCTGGTATCACGCAACAAGTTCACAAAATTGAGTTGGATACACGAAATAAAGTTGATGACATGAATCGTAAACATCGATTGTTGACAGGAACCATTCTCCACTCAATGATACACTTTGAACAAGAAGCGGTAGCTCTCAACTTGAACCAATGAGATGTATCTTGAGAGGGG
>CAZWXR010000107.1:1571-4988 GCA_964637985.1 uncultured Candidatus Poseidoniales archaeon | reverse complement strand
GATTGTTGCCCTTCCTGACCAACCAAATCGATGATCGTGTCTTTTGCTGTTGGAGCACAGACGCATTCCATATTATCGACCTCTGCCTTTGCCTTGAGGTCGACTTCGACTTGAACTTGGCTGGTTTCGATATTCTCTGTTGAAATTGAAGTGGCAGTGATCGTGTATATGCCTGGGAGTTCAAAGCCGTGGACAATTTCTTGGCCGACACCTGTTGTGCCATCACCGAAATCCCAACTGATAGCATCAAATCCCCCGTTGGCTCGGAACGTGAACTGGTGTTGAATGATCGTGATTGAGGTTTCTTCATTGTTGTCCCCTTCATCGATTTCAATCAGCGTGTATTCATTTGTGCCCGAGGAAGAATCGACAGTGGCTGTCAATTTTTGTGAAGAAGATTGGAGTTGAATGCCAAAAATTTCAGGGCCCGCTGCAACAGTAAATATCGCCAAAAAAAGGATGGTGATTGAAACGGTTACTGCGACTCGCATAGTGAGAAATTTTTTTGTCGCCTTTTCAAACAATGTTTTTTTTCCAAGATATGCTTTAGAGATATTCCTCAAGAGATACCACCGCATCTTTTAGTGTGGTTTTCATTTCATAATTTGGTAATTGTAACACCAAAAACGTGTCCTTGACATCGTAATCAACATGCTTACCGAGCGAAGCCCTCAGACGCTTGATTGAAAGTTTGGGATGGAGAAGGGCGACAAGATATGCAAGGGGTTTGTTCAACTTTCGACTGGTGTATTTTTTACCCATCATCGATGTTAATTCACGCCCAATCTCGTTCATCCACATGCCATGTTTGTGCAAAATGTATCGTTGACGGTCACGACCGAGTTCTAAGGCATTGACATGAGCGATGGCGACATCCCGTACGTCAACGAAGTTGATGTGAATGTCGAGGACAAAAGGCGGGCCTTGTACGAAATGTTTGAGGTATGACATCGATCCTTCTGCATGCCTTTTGTGGAGCAGAGGCCCAAAAACAACAGATGGATGAATGGTGATTAAGCGAATGTCTTTTTCCTCTGCCCACGCCCTCATTCGTTTTTCTGCTTCGGCTTTGGCAAGGCCATAGCCATTTGTTGAAACTGTGGCGTCGTCACACCAATCTTCGTCCGACAACACTTGACCGTTCTGGTACTTCGTGGGGCGAATCGCAGCAACAGATGATGTGTGAATGATGCGTTTCACATCTTGCATAACGCTACAGAGATTTTCAGTACCGATAATCGACGGGTCAACAACCTCTTTTTGTATATCTCTTGCACGAACATACAGAGTAGCTGCACAATGGATGACATCCTCGCACCCTTGTACTGCAGAACGTAAAGAATTAATATCGAACAAATCTGCTTTAACGACCTCAAGCAAGTCACTCTCGGGAAACATTTCAGCGAGTTGTACGTCCCTCATCATAGCACGAACAGCAATTCCTCGAGAAAGTAATTCCATGACGACATGGGCCCCAATAAACCCTGTTGCGCCTGTCACAAGGACGGTCATAGTGATTGGTAGTAGTTCACAGTCATTTTATTGTCGCATCGCTTTTAGCGAGGTATGATGCGAGGGGTTTTCTTCATTGTGAGTTTGTTTCTGCTCGCGCCGCTTGCTGGATGTTTGAGCAATGATGAACGCGTAGTGAATCTTGACGAAGCGTCGTATTATCCCGATATTTATGACCGCCATAGCCTCGAATGGCAATGGAATGGTTCGTACGCGATGGTGCTCAATCCTGGACCATACGAGGCTTTGCCTGTTCAAGAAGCCTACATCGAAGTCGACACATCGGATATATGGGAGACTGGGCCCGCTACTTCAGAAGTTCATCTCTCCTACTGGTTACCTTCAAACACCGAATTGGGTGAAAAGGTCCCTGTGATTGGGATTATCAGCCCGTATTATTCCTACGGGCAACCAGGGTCGGAATCCGGTGCAACAAATGTTGTTGCTGCGGGCCGTGGTGAATTCATTTACGACAACTTTGTACCCCACGGTTACGCGTTAGCCCAAGTTTCTGTGTTTGGAACAGAAGAGTCGAGTGGATGTTTTGATTATCGTGGGGCGGGCGAAGGATTAGGCATCCATGCTGCTGTTGAGTGGTTAGGGCAGCAGAATTGGTCAAATGGCCACGTGGGATTGTATGGCAAATCCTATGAGGGTGCGACGCAATGGGAAGCAGCGGCAATGGGAAGTGAATACCTCAAAACAATTGTACCAATCTCTGGTACGACGGCCCTTCATCCCCTCTTGTACAAAAACGGGAGTGCGGAAGCACGAAGTCAGGTCATGCACATGAATTATTTTAGCAGCACAGTGGATTACAACGGTGACGATTTGGACAACATCTGCCCGGATATTGTTGAGGGGTTGTTTGCAGGGCCTGTGACATACGGACTGGGTGAGCTCGACCCATACATGGAAAATTATTACGATGAACGAAGTCATATTGACAAGGCATTTCAACAATGGAATGGATCCATCTACTGGATTCAAGGTATGCAGGACTGGAATGTTGACCCCCACCAGGTGTTTGGTGGCCCTTCGGGAACAAATTGGTACCTCGACTACACCGCTGCTGGATACAATGTCCGGGGCATGCTTGGGCAGTGGGAGCACAATTATCCAGACCAATGGTCAAAACATAACAATCAACCTAGTGGATATGGTGGTGAAGCAATTCAAAACATGACGAGATGGGATTGGGCTCAAGATTTGTTTGAATGGTTCGAATATTATCTCAAAGGCGAAGGGCCGAAGCCGACAAATCACGCCCAAATCCAACGGAATGACGGCCAGTGGCGTATCGAAGAAGTCTGGCCACCCACAGATGCAGAATGGAGAAGCGTTGACCTTTCGACATGCAACCAAATGGGCTCTCAAGTCGGTGGAATCTCAGTCATTGGCGGCGGGGTCTCTTCTGTCACCATCACATGTGATGGCTTTGATGAAGATGTTCACATTGCTGGCTTACCTACGCTTCACCTCGATGTGACGGCTGCCTTCAATGGAGGGCAAATCTTTGTAGAGGTACAAGATGATACAACTGGCCTTCGACTTGGACATGCTACGATGGATATACGATATCACGCTGGTGGTTACGACCCGCAAACTGTCATTCCAGGGCAACAGTTGGTTATGTACATGGAATTTCAAGGTCTTGACGTGCTTCTTCCCGCAGGTCACGGCATCAAACTTGTGCTCACTGAAACAGGAGAGGATTACCTCGCTCCTGCGTGTGGCATAAGTTGCCCGGTTACAATTGAAGGTGGAACATTTTCATTTCCTTCGATACAACGTGATGATAGCACAGTTCTCATTACGCCGCAAGGCGAAGATGCAGCAAACAATCAATAGTTCTCGATTTTGATGTCGAATATACCTCAACAATTGTTGAAAAACCAATGAGTT
>CAZWXR010000107.1:0-1471 GCA_964637985.1 uncultured Candidatus Poseidoniales archaeon | reverse complement strand
GTTCTCGATTTTGATGTCGAATATACCTCAACAATTGTTGAAAAACCAATGAGTTTCATCCTCGGGATAGATAATCCTTCGATGTGCAGGTGAACATATGGGGCAACAAAGTATTGGTTATGTTGCCCTTTTGCGCCAGAACAAGCCATTCCGAAGATTGTTCGCAGCGATTGAAGTTTCGTACATCGGCGACTGGTTTACTGTGATCGCACTCTTCTTACTCTCCGCACAAGAATCCAATAATTCACCACTCGCTATCGCTGGCGTCCTTGCAGCCCGTTCCCTTTCAATGGCCTTTTTGGAGCCCATAACGGGAATGTTTGCCGACCGGTATTCAAGAAAGCGGTTGATGATGTTGTCATGTTTTTTCCCTCTCATCATTCTCATTGCAGTGCTCATGACGGGATTCATGACTTCGTTGGCATCAATCTATCTCGTGACTGTTGCAATAACCGCATCCCGAGCGTTGTTTGATCCTGCAGAATATGCTTACTTGCCAAATATTTGCTCGAAAGAAGAGTTGTTAACGGCCAACGCCATAGCAAGTGGAGGTTGGTCCGTAGCATTGGGTATCGGAGCATCTATTGGAGGTTACACTATAGCAACTTACGGAACGAATGTGGCTCTCGCTATTGATGTGGTGACCTATTCTATTGCCATGTTGTTGCTGATGACATTACCAGAAGGTGGGCCAAATCCTCGCGAAAAAAGAGAAGGTGTGGGGAAAAGTGGTTTTGCCGATATCGTCCAAGGTTGGTCCTATGTGCGAAAAACACCTGAAATTCGTCGTGTGATTGGTCTCAAAGGTGCTTGGGCTCTTGGCGGAGGAGCTCAGGTTTTTCTTCTCGTGCTCATCGGTGATGCTGTTCAATTTGGCGAGGTTGCCACCGGCATAGGGTTGCTGTACATGGCTAGGGGTTTGGGTTCAGGATTCGGTCCTGTGGCCTTTCGAAAATACATGAGTGTTCCTGAATTTGGTGCACGCATCATTCTCATCGTTCTTTGTTTATGTGGAGGGTTTTACCTCATCGTATCTGTCATCTCGTGGGAATGGTACATTCTCTTGTTCGTATTTTTGTCTCACGCTGCGAGTGGTATAAATTGGGTTCTCTCAACTACAATGCTCCAAAAAAGAAGTGAGGATGAGTGGCGTGGAAGAGTTGCTGGAACAGACTTTTTTCTCATTACGCTCATGATGGGATTGTCCGCTCTTATCGCAGGTTCAGTGCTTGAATACACAACATTCTCTGTTCGAAACATCCTCGCTGTGACTGCATTACTCCAAGTAGCTGCTGGGGTGGTGTGGTTTTGGCTTTATTCGGATGCAGAGAAAACATACTTGCTCAAACATGCTTCATCAAATTCTATCGAATAGTGATTGTTAAGATCTGAAATAAATACTCATAGAGAAACACCCGTTGCAAAAGGCATGGACGACAATTGGGTTCTTCTTCTCATCGACTGTCAAAGA
>CAZWXR010000106.1:1665-4996 GCA_964637985.1 uncultured Candidatus Poseidoniales archaeon | reverse complement strand
ATGGACAACCTTCCGCAAACATGGGACGAATGGATTTCAAACTTCAACGATTGGCAAGACCGCGTAGGATTTAAGCGAGAATGGCTTGGTGATTTCGACCTCTCCATTCAGTTTGACTGGGACCGTGCAGGCGACGCCATCGAATATGGTGACTTCAAGGGTCAGCGTAAGTGGGAGCGATCGCTCCAAGTCCCTCATCAGAGCATGCGAGACGCCCTCGTAACCCTCATCACAGTCCAGGGCGACACAGAATTCGCTTCCGTCGAACAACAACGCCATCTCTTAGCAACTGCTCCAACTGATTACGACAGATATGCGGCGGCAAGAATCATGGCAGAAGAACAACGCCACGGTTGGCAAATGGCTTACCTCCTCATGACATACTTTGGACAACAAGGTCGAAGAGAGGCACAAAAGTTGCTTGAACGAAATGCACAAGACGGTGACCGATTGCTTGGTGCGTTCAATCGCCCGATGCCCCACTGGCTCGACTTCTTCTGCTACACAATGTTTGTTGATAGAGATGGTAAGTTCCAACTCGGCATGTTGTCGACATCTGCTTTCAAACCTCTAGCAGCATCAATGGGTCCAATGCTCAAGGAAGAGTCATTCCACCTTGGAACAGGTTCGAACGGCCTCCGACGAATCATCAAAGCGGGTGTTATTCCTCTCGACATGCTCCAGCGATACATCAACAAGTGGGTTGCAACAGCACACGACCTCTTCGGCGTCGACGAGTCTTCATCTGCACATTGGGCATATGTCTGGGGTATCAAGGGACGTTGGGATGAGCGAAAGAAACTCGAAGGCGATATCGAAGTGGACAAAGAAACACTCAACGAAGAAGCTCGAGGTCATTACCATGACGAAATAGAAGGTGAAATTCAGAAACTCAACGGTTACCTACCGGAAGGTGCAGCACGTCTATACATTCCTCATGAGAATTTCAACCGTGAAATTGGTGCAATGAAAGGAAAGCGATTCTTTACCGACGGAACAGAGTTTACAGGCTCAGACGATGAATGGACAACCTATGTTCGAGAACACCTTCCAACTCCAGAAGATGAAGCTGCACTTGTCGATTTATTCAAGCAGCAATGGGTTGCCGAAAAACCATTGACTCCAAAGCAAATCGAATCTGGTATCGGTGCAACTGCTTAAGTGGTGATGTAATGATACCCGTCTCGCTTTACGGGGTCGACGCAGAAATGTGCGAGCAATTCTACGATGCGTTACCTACACTAGTCGACGATGCATATGAAGATCAAACATACATTGACGCGCTGTATGCCATTCAAGATGAGCGAAGTATCGAACATATTCGTATCTCGGACATTTGGTCCAACAGGGCTCCTTATGCTTGGCCAGAAGATGTCGAAACCGAAGTTGAAATGGTGCTCAAAACCGTTTCATATCCAGATGTAGCACTTTTGGAACATCTCCTCACACTTGATGATGTGGATGCACAACGTGTTTCAGAATGGATGCACTTTTCCACCAACGTCTATCCAATTTATTCAGAAAAAGCATGTGCAACACTAACAAAAATGGGCTTACCCACGCCCTACAAACCTGGAGATATTGCAAGTTATGGCTTGTATGTTTCAAGAATTGAAGGCTTAAAAATACACGCACCTGCGAAGGGCTTGCCTGAAATTGGGCTTCCTCGGTCGAGGATGATTCAACTCGGCCTGGAGCGCTTTGCATGAAACACTTCCTTGTTCATTTAAAATTATTTTTTGTTGCGATGATTTGGGGCTTTGGTTGGCCAGCTGGAAGAATTGTCGCCCTCGACGTCCCGCCAGTTCTCGCTGCATGGATACGATATGTCATCGCCGTCTTCTGCTTTATTCTTTACATCAAAATTTCAGGAAAATGGCACATGCCCTCAAAAAAGCAGTGGAAAGGACTTTTTCAAATAGGATTTTTCTCAACATTTCTTTATCAACTCTTCTTCATGTTCGGCATGGGTCGAACAGCAGCGGGCGATGCTTCGTTGATGATCACTCTTAATCCTCTTTTTACCGCAGTTTTAGCCTCGTTGTTCATTCATGAAGCATTTACAAAACGGCATGCTCTTGGCGTAGGATTTGGTTTTACTGGCGTTGCCATCCTTTTCTTTGCATCCCCAAACACAGACCTCGATACATCTGCTCGTTGGTTAGGTAATGCCTTCATCGCCTGTGCGGCACTTTCATGGGCTACATCGTCAATTCTGATGAAAAAAATGATGCTCGGTGATGACCAAGAAGAAGGTCTATCTCCGCTCATTCTCACAGTTTGGTCTTCGGTTACAGGTCTGTTTTTCCTCTCACCATTTGTTGCTTTTGAAACCATTCAAAGCGGGACATTTCATTCTCCATCCATTGACGCATGGTATGGCATTGTGTTCCTCGCCATCTTCTCAACGGTTGTTTCCTATGTCTGGTATGCTGATGGAATCATCAAGATAGGTGCCGGAAAAGCAGCCTTGTATGTGTACCTCATCCCTCCATTTGGCATTCTCGGAGGATACGTTCTCTTGGATGAACAACTCGGATTTTCACTTCTCATGTCATTTCTCCTCATCGTGAGTGGTGTAGCCATTGCACAGAGCGAGAAGCATCATGAACAAGAACAGGTCACATTGGAACATGGCAATTGAACGTGTAGCCGTCATTGGTGCAGGAACAATGGGAGCAGGCATAGCACAGGTATGTGCACAAGCAGGTTGGACGACTTCGCTTTTTGATGCGTACCCAGAGAGCCTCGAGAAAGGTATGCAACGAATCGACGCATTTTGGAATAAAGGAATCGAGCGAGGAAAGACGACAACAGCTCAAAAGAATGAATGGCAAAGCAATCTTCGAGCCTCGGGTGAGATGGAAGATGCCGTTGCCGGCGCTGACCTTGTCATTGAGGCCGTTCCAGAAATTCCTAAATTAAAGCAAGCAGTTTTTTCACAACTTGACGAATTTGCACCGCAGCATGCTGTGCTTGGTACAAATACCTCCTCTCTATCCATCGATATGATTGCCCAAGCGACATCGAGGCCGGAAAAGGTGATTGGCATGCATTTTTTCAATCCTGTGCCAATCATGCAGTTGCTCGAACTTGTCAAGCACGAATCGACGAGTCAAGCAACAATTGATGTTGCACAGAGTGCAGCTGAAGCAATGGGAAAGACCTCCATTCTTGTCAAGGATGTCCCAGGATTTGCAACGAGCCGATTGGGTGTTGTCTTAGGGAACGAGGCCATTCGAATGTTGGCAGATGGAGTGGCGAGTGCTGAAGATATCGATACTGCAATGGTTCTTGGGTACAAGCATCCGATGGGCCCTCTTCGATTGAC
>CAZWXR010000106.1:0-1565 GCA_964637985.1 uncultured Candidatus Poseidoniales archaeon | reverse complement strand
TTCCTTGCAACCTGCTCACCGACAAGTCGTGGAAGGAGCCATGTGGTTCCGCCGTCAGGAGAGAGCCCCATACTCGCATACGCTGCTGCAAATTTTGCTTTGGGTGAAGCGATGCGGGCATCACAAGCCAATGCTAAGCCAAGCCCACCGCCTGCTGCTGCACCGTTGACTGCTGCGACGGTAATCGTTGGTGATTGCCGCATCTTGATGATAAGGGGATGAAGAATATTGGTCAAATCGCGAATTAGTTGTGGGGCTTCATTTGCTTCGATGGAAGCCTGGAAGGCATTGATGTCCGCTCCGGCCGAGAAAAAACGCCCCTCGCCCGTGATAACGAGCCCTTTGATGTTTGAATCTCCGATGGCTTCGTTGATGGCATCAGCAATGACTGGTAGAGATGCTCGAGAAAATGATTGGCTCGCCATTGAACCAGTGAGTGTAAGAAGTCGAATGCCATCGTCGAGGTTTTCAATATGTACGGTCATGGTCAACCCTCAGAGTTTGACGTTGACATTTTTGACCCGAGTGTAAAATCTGAGTGCTTCTTGACTTTGCTCAACACCAATGCCTGACTGTTTCCATCCGGTGAAAGCTGTTTGTGGGAAGGTGATGGGGTATTCATTGATCGATACCATGCCACATTGCAGGTCTCTTGCAAATTTGTGTGATCGACTGAGCTGATTTGTCCACACGCCGTTCAAGAGGCCAAATTCGGTGTCGTTGGCCATCTCAAGTGCTTCCTTATCTTCACTGAATGTCGTCACTGCGAGAACCGGTCCAAACAATTCATCTTGAAACAAGAAATGTTCAGGCTTGACTCCGGTAACAACCGTTGGTTCCATGAAGCAACCAACGCCTTCGATTGCTGAGCCACCAAGGACTACTTCACCACCTTCTTTGAGCCCCTTCGCGAGTTTTTCCAAAACTTCGTCCCTGTGGGATGTGTGAACAAGACTACCCATGCGAACACCTTCTTCCATACCTGGTCCAACCTTCCATGTGGAGATTTCATCGCATACTGCTTGAACCAAGTCGTCATGTATGGATTCATGAACAAGAAGACGAGAGCCAGCCCAACACATTTGTCCGGCATTCATGAAGATTCCAAAGCAAATCGCTTTAGCAGCATACTTCAAATTGGCATCTTCAAACACGATATTTGCTCCCTTCCCACCCAATTCTAGAGTAATTGGGGTGAGGTTTTCGCTTGCAGCAGCCATGACTTGTTTCCCGGTTGGGACGCCACCTGTGAGCACAATCCCATCAACACCCTTGTGGCTCGATAACTGTTGACCAATTTTCGACCCGGAGCCCGTAATAATCTGAACAACATTTTCTGGTAAACCAACTTCTGCTTCCTGCATGGCTTTCAACCATGCAAGCAGAGACAATGGCGTCCAAGAGGCTGGTTTGGCAATCACTGTACAACCAGCTGCCAACGCAGGAGCGATGGAGCGAAGAGCGAGTTGCAAAGGAAAATTCCAAGGGACAATATGTGCAGTTACACCGAGCGGTTGCCGAAGTGTGTAGTTGAGTCGTGACCCTGGCACCGGGATGGTCGACCC
>CAZWXR010000105.1:0-5014 GCA_964637985.1 uncultured Candidatus Poseidoniales archaeon | reverse complement strand
ACGGCACCAAGAAAAAAGGTGGACGACGAGGTCGTCGAGTCTGAACTGAGGTGAACACATGGATGCGAAAGTTGTTGATGGCTGGCCCCAAGGTCATGAAATTAGAATTTTGATTACTGACTCCGATGCTGCCCAAGTCAATGCAATTCGAAGAGCATTGATCGCAGATGTACCAAAACTTGCAATCACACGTGTGGACTTTAACCAAGGTGTAAACGAGAACGGCAAAGGCGACATTGTCGAATCTGTCAACGTTCTCCCCGACGAAGTACTCGCTCACAGACTTGCTATGGTTCCCCTTCCAACATTTTTAGACGAAGGCTTTGCTTTCCCTGACGAATGTGAGACCTGTATCAAAGTCGTCGAGTCTGACCGAGGCTGTCCAAACTGCCAAGTCCTGTACACTCTATCTGCATATGGTCCTTCGACCGATTCGGATGAGAAGTACAAGACCATATACGCCGGTGACATCACGACCATCTCTGACCCAATGTTTGAAATCCGTGAGGAACACAGCAGAATTCCAATCACAATTCTCTCAAAAGGACAATACCTAGAATTCTATGCATTTGCAGTTCTTGGACGAGGGCGAGACCATGCAAAATGGTCACCCGTTGCAGCGGTTGGATTCCGACCACTCAAAGAGGCAGTTCTCAAAAACGCAAAGAAAGCAGAGGTCTTGTTTAATCTCAATTTAACAACCTCAGATGGCACGAAAATTGACAAGAAGCTCTTTGGCTCCGATAAGAAAATCAGCAACATCGACCACATCATTGACTTAGAAAAAGCAATGCATCAAGTTGGTCCAGGAACCGGCCGAGATGTTGAATTCGGTGATGCAATTGAACTCAGCGAAGTCGAAGGCTCATACATCCTCTCCTACGAAACCGATGGAAGTATTGACCCTCTTACTGCATTCAACAGAGCAATGCAAGAATTGAACGCACGCTTTGACAATCTCAGCAAAGAAATCGCAGACGCTTTCTAATCACAATCCGTCCGTGAATTTCATCAGCCGACTACCATTGGTAGCATCAAGGTGACTCCATGGTTGAAGCTCGTGCAGGTGGCCATATCACCCTCCTTTTCACCATCGAAAAAAAGCAACGTCTCTATCGTGACCAAGGAAGTCGTGGAATAGGCTTCTCAATCGATAAAGGCGTACAAGTCATTGTCATGAGGGAAGACCATTCTCTTGCAATATCCCAATCTGAGTACAATGTCGGCATCAGTCCGGATGAGGACATTCAATACAAGGACGGAAAAATCACATTTCATCTAAGGGATATGGATGGACATGAGATTGAGAACACGAGTATGTACGAACAATTTGTTGATGCTTGTAAAGAAACAGGACTAGTGAAATCGCACGAATCTTTTGTTTTCGAAATCCAAGTCGAATGCCCGATTAGTCAGGGATTCGGGATGTCAGCTGCGGGGCTTATCGCTCTTGGAAGAGCGATTAAAGATTCAACTGGAAGAGGTACTGATGAACAGTATCTTCGTATTGCTCACAGGGTGGAGCGGATGCTCAGCGGAGGATTAGGTGATGTTCTCGGGGCATCCGTAGGGGGTGTGGAACTTCGACTCAGCCCAGGAGCACCTGGTTGGCCAGGTCGAGCAATCAGTTTCGAGGTTGACGAAACCGTTCTTCTTGTTTGGAATCCAACAGAATATCGGCATACATCAAATTACATCGATGATGAGGGATGGATGGAGAAGATTACTGCAGCAGGTCAAGAGGCATTGAATCATTTTTCAGAAGAGAATTGGACCGCCGATTGTTGGCATGAGATTCTTCGTCGTTCCAAAGAATTTGGTCAAATTTCAGGTCTTGAATCTGAATCAGCACGATCGACTCTTCTTGAAACGATTCAACAATGTATCGACGAACTTGGGTATTCGGCAGCGATTGAAACGAGACTTTGCATGCTTGGAAATTCTGCAGTATTGCTCCCCTCTTCCTTGAATATGGCATCGAACACTTGGATTGAGGACGTCAAAAATCTAGTCCAAAAGAATGGTTTAAGCGCTCAGGTATCACAAATACTTCCATCGATTTAATTGAGTTCTGTAGCATCTAACATGAGCACACCTGGAAGGTATATGTTTGAACTGAAGCCGTGACTAAACATGATTGCTCCACTGCCCCATTCGTCGCAATATCGTTTCATTTGCTTCTCTGTTTTTCGCATCTGGAACTTCACATCTGCACCATAGAAATGTTTTGCATCAATCCAGGCAACAGGGACTCCGTTGATATTCACATGGTCAAGGAAGAGAATGTCAGGTGTATTGATGGCCCGACCATGTTCTTTGGCTTGTTCGCTCACAAGTTCGGGTTGCCTTCGCAGACGAACGCCTTTTGCTTCAAACCAATCAGCAATTCGATCTTCGAATTTATCTGCTTCTTGGTGACGTTCAGATTGGTCGACATTCGCAACATTGTCAGCAGCTTCTGCAGATTCAAATTCATGACGTTCTCTTTCTTTAAATTTCGATGGCTCTCGTAATGTATCCCGGATTCTGGACTTGCTCCATCCTTTTTGTTCAAGTATGGTCCGAAAAATGTTCATTGGTGGAAAATCATATTTCTCCGATAGTTCTACAATCGAGACTCCTTTTTTGTATTCAGCATACATTTTTTTTCCCATCGATTGCATATTTCTATGTGAATACACTGATTTTTCTTGTAAAATCGCTTTACGCAGTGACATGGCTTGTTCGATGGTCATATCTGAAGTATCGAGAAAGTCTCTAATTTTTTCATATCGCTCACCTTCAATCCAACCCCATTCTCCTCGTACAACAACAAATGATGCTACACGACCCTCTTCTTCGAGTGAAATTGGTGTTGTTCGAATGTCGAAATGGTGCGTAGAAATGGAATCCAAGTCATCAGGAAAACCAGTAAGTGGAGGTTGAATATCAAACCGCTCTCTAGCTTTTTGTTGATAGATATGTTCTGTACCCTGATGCCTCTCAATTAAGGTAGCCCGCAAGGTCGTACCGTAGCGTTTCTTCTTTCTCTTCGAATTTTTAGAATTCCTTTGTTTATGTCGAGATGAGGTATTCTTGTTGGCATCACGATGCCGCTTTGTCTCATCCATGGTCGTATCACACGGTCGACCGTCTTTGAACCCTCGTGAGCACTTACAAGCACGAATTAACCATGAATTGATATTTGATAATGTCAACCGTGGAGCATGTCAAGGCTTTCTGTGACAACATTCGTCGTGTTCATGTATCTCGCATCAGTTTTTTCGATGCTGTATGATTCAACTTCACCTCAATCGCCAGAATTTACTGAGGAGAATGTTGTTTCTTCGTCTTCTGACGATAGTGCAACACGTGGATGGCTCGCTAGTGCAAGTGGTGATGCTGATGTTGTTTTTAATGACATACTGACCCTTTCGCCTGATTTCATTCTTGCTGGTGGATTCTTTCAACAGACATTTCTCTTCAACGGTGATGTTCCAGGACATATTTCGAACGATACACAGAATTTCCCTCAAGACATCCTGTTAGCTTGGTTGCATTCAAACGGGACATGGAATCGTTCGTTGACCATTAAAACCGACGGTGTCGACTCAATTACAAAAATTGGTTTATTTTCTGACGGCGATATTGCTGTTGCAGGTCATGTTTGCATCGGCACCTACGGTGTAGCATGTTCCTTTAATCCTGAACCTTTGACGACGATTGAAAAATTCACAACGGATGAAGATGGTTTTGGTATTGTTGGTCGTCTTTCTCCAGATGGAATCTGGAAGTGGGTTCTACCATTGTTTTCTGAAAGTGAATCGTATGTTGTTGACATGGTTGTGAACACCGATGATACTGTGTCGGTGGCCTACCAGCATTCAACTCCATTGATTGTTGAAAATCAATTTTACATTGTTAACGACGGCAACGGTGTCCTCTATCTCAACGTCGATCAATCGGGAAATGTATCCCAAGCGATTCAATATGTGTCTGGCTCTTCCATTTCTGACAGTGGTTGTTTAATCAATTCAAATGATGGCTTCCACTATCTTGGTTTGACGTTCCAAAATCAAATCAGTGCAAATTTTGAATTGTATAACGCTACAGGGGGTTCGGATGTTTTCATTTCAAAAATAAACGATGAAGGCATCGTTTGGAACGCCGTCGGAGGTGGAGAAGATGACGAGACAATCCAAGATTGCATTCTGACACAAAACAACATTCGTTTTGTTGGAAGTTATTTTGGTGCCCCAACATTCGGAACATTCAATTTACCTAATGCCCAGTGGGTCGATATTTTTGATGTCACAATAAACGATAACGGTGAATGGCTCTCCGCCGAAGGCTTTGGAGGACCAGGAAAAGATGCAATCTCTCACCTTGTTGAAACCCCCCAAGGTGAAACATACGTTGCTGGTACAACAACATCTTCACTTACCTTTGGTTCTACGACACTGCCTGATTTGAGTTCAGGCGATAATTCAGACACGTTCCTCGCTCTACAAAAGGAAGACAACACATGGGATTGGGCAATTAATGCTGGAGGGAATGGTTTTGATATTGTTCGAAGTCTCATTCTTGGTCCATCAAAGGACCCTGTCCTCTCTATTTCAACCACAGGAAATGGCGTTTATGGCCCTCATGATTACACACATTGGGGCGACGGTTACAACGCTATGTTGTGGCTCTTTGGTAGTGATAGGGATGACGATGGCATCCTTGACGGCGAAGATAACTGCCCTCTTGTCGCTAATGTCGACCAAGAAAATCACGATAACGACGCATTTGGAAATGCTTGCGATGACGACGACGATAACGATGGTGTTGACGATGTCAATGATGATTGTAGTCCGGGGAAGATCAATTGGATCAGCAATGCGATGACCGACCATGATGGTGATGGTTGTTTTGATGAGACTGAAGATTTTGACGATGATGAGGACGGTATTTTTGATGAATTCGATCAATGCCCTCTCGGCCCCATCGGTTGGGTTTCAACATCAGAAAACGATGTTGAAGGCGATGGTTG
>CAZWXR010000104.1:3652-5047 GCA_964637985.1 uncultured Candidatus Poseidoniales archaeon | reverse complement strand
ACCATTCAAGGACTGTTGAACCGAACATGACATCCATCTCATTTTTGAATTGTAATTGAGAAATGAATACTCCAAGACCTTCTGATTGGTAGATTCTCACCGGATGTTTTGGTATTTCGTCATGGACGAGTGCGACTGCCGGAAAGTCTGCATGCATCACAGTGCCGAGTTGCCTCATGTTCAGACTTGTAATGAGGTGGGCAGTTGCAATTGCACCCACTTTCCCATCTGTGGTAAATCCGCAAATTGCGACCCCGCCTGTCGTCGTTGGGTCTGCATCTTTCTGCAACATCAATGAATATCCCGGCATCAGCGTATCCATAGTTCCACCCATTCTATCCTCAAAGCGGCTTATTCAAAAATTTGACCGTTTACTCTTGCCATTCAGCCCAGTCATCCCAGCCTTGTTCTCTGTACCACCAAACGCCAAGTTCGTCTTCATACCATTCTGTACCATCCTCATCGACTGAGATGCCATCATCGGCATCTGACTCCCCTTCTACATCTACTTCATGCGTTTCGAGAGTTGGTTCGTCATCAACCGAATGTACATCAATTTCATTCTTCGTTGCACCACCCAAACTGAAGTCGATTCCACGTTCTTCGGGTGCATCTTCTCCGATTGTTTTTCCTTCAGATTTGAGGTCAACGAGTGATTTTGTTTCAATTGGTTCGACTTCATTGGATTGCTTCGATTCTTCAGGTTCGACCATTTCCATTGCTTCTTCGTACCAATCGTCTTCATCATCATCCTCTTCTTTTGTCGAACGGGAGGTTACGATTTTTGAAACAACAAAAATAACAACCACCAACGAGAGAAGCCCTCCCCCAACCGGTACCAGCAAGCCTTGGAGGCCAGAGGTTGATTCTGGTTGTTCAGTTGGTTCGTCAGTGATTTCTACTGGATTTCCTATTGACCAAGAGATGAGGGATGCGGTTGAAGTCATGAGATCTGATGACTCAGACCAAGAAGTATAGATGGATACCGTTGAGGAGTACGTCCCGCCTGATGTAAGCACAACATTCGAATCCCGCTGTACTAGGATTGAAACGACCTTCGTCTCATTTTCATCCATCACTACGTTTTCGATGGTGAATGAAACACCGACAACATCAACACTCTCGATGTCCATTGAAACGTTCACTGAAAATGGATTTGGATTGACAAGGGTACAATCATACGACACCGGCGAAGTCTCAACAACAAATGATAATTCAATGTTTGAACAGGCGATGCTTGTATCGCTAATTTGTGTTGGCGTCCAATCCGTTGTTGTGTTGTTGTCTATCGTGGTTGATTCGGATACCAAGGAAATTTCTGCTGTCGTTTGAGAGAAGAACAGGAATTCTGGAACCTGACTGAAAACAATCTCAAGGTGTTGTCCATCAACAGCC
>CAZWXR010000104.1:0-3552 GCA_964637985.1 uncultured Candidatus Poseidoniales archaeon | reverse complement strand
GGCTGTGACATTGGATTATCCTCACCTGAAAACGATGCTGTGATTGTCAATTCATCAAATATCCCTGAAACATCAAGAAGCGTGGTGAAATCGTCCAATGTTGCAACAACAACACCCTGGTCGTCTGTCATGAGTTGAGTACTGTGCGAGTCTGTTCCGCTTGACAATTCTATGGTCACAGATTTTGATTGTTCCGGACCATGTTGAGATTCAAGGAGAACTTGAATCTCGAATGTTTCATCAAGAACGACTGTGTGAAAGGTTTCTTGATGTGATGTGTTTGCGACTATGAGACTCAATGAAGGGTCAAGAATCGTATCATTTCGAGGATAAACTGGCCCATCGGCTAGAACTGAGGTTGTGTAATTTCCATGCTCATCAGCACCAACCACAGCCACGAAATAGCCCACACCATCAACAAGAGCGTTGCCAAAACTATCGACGGTAATTTCAGTTGATGTGGATTGACTTGTCACGGTTTTTGAACTATTCATAGGTGAAACATCGGTAAACGTTGAGGTATCGACGAAGATGTGGTATTGTTCAATACTAGAATTTCCAGCATCCCAATTGACCATGAGGGTTGACCCTTCGTCATTTGATTTATCTGAAGCACTCACATTAAGAATTTGGCCCGGCGCTGGAGGGAATGGAATTGTCACATTGAGCGGTTCCGATAAATTACTTACAATGCCATTGTCATGGATTGAACGAACATAGTAAGTGTAAGTTGAGTTTGCTTGCACGTTCATATCAATCGATAAATTGGAATTAGGTGTATCATAAGGTTGCTGTGATACATCAACAGAATCCCCTTGGGTCGTCCTATACACTGCAAAATTGAACAAATCATTGCCGAACAAGGATTGATTTTGCCATGATATCTGAACCATTGATGAGGTGAGCGTATCAACTTTCAAAACCGGTGTTGGAGGGATGACTAAATTTGGTGCCCCATCAACATACAACACACTCAAATCACGAACTTGTATTGAGCCTTGTTTCGAACTATTGAAGGGAAGATGGATCGTCAATGAGCCGGTCCCTGGTTCCATTTTTTGGTTGAATATATTTGTCAAATTTCCTTTGATGTGAGGATTGTAATCTACAATAAATGTGGCCGTGTATCGGATGGAAAGACCACTCAAAACAAACGAGCCATTTCCTGATGAGGTGTAGCTCATATTGAAGGATGACATCTTCACGCCATATCCATCCGTTGTTGAAGGCCATCCCGCAGAAGCAATCGGCAAGAGATTGAGAATTTCATTGGTTACATCTGGGACATCAAGCGTTGACGTACCATACATACCACTTCCCGCATAACCTTCAGCAGAAACATCGAAATCTCCATTCTTGTCAATGTCATACATTGCTTGATGCCAAGAGCCAATATAGACGCCGAGTTGAGTCGACTCACCTGCACCGACGACCTGGTCTGTGATACCATCGCCATCAAAGTCCAAGGTGTGGATTTTATCGGGATTCGTCCACGGTTCAAGGTCAAAGGAGGTTGTGTTAATTGAACCAATGTCGACATGCTGACCAACTAATTTGCCCTCGATCGTTTGTGGATTGTTGTCTGAAACTCCCGTTTCAGGAACAAAAATTGACTTCTGCCCATCTCCATTATGGTCAAAGATGACGGCATTATCCAGATTCATTGTTGATTGAATCGTACTTGTGTCCCAACCTGAACCCGTATTGTTTGCAAATACAATGCCTTGTTGACCAGACATGACGAAGTCAATGTCGCCGTCATCATCAATATCACTCATTGATGCACCCGAAGGCAACGTATCAAAAACAACAGAAGTGCTTGCGAGCGACGAGGTTGAACTTTGAAAGATAATTTCTGTGCTATGAAGACTCATTGAATTGTCTGTTACAACTGCGGTAACATCAGAATTTGGTCCATCGAATTTTTCGACATACAACTCAATGAGTGTGGCTTGAATTGCTGAATTGTTTTCACTAATTGTGACGCTATGTCCTTGAGCAACCTGAGCATACACAGTGTTTCTGTCATCGAATTCTTGCAATGCAACTTCGCCATTTGTTCGGATTGTGATCAAGTCTGCTGCCCCATCACCTGTCATATCGCCAACGCCAACATCCAAGATACTGTTCGAAAGTGTATTGTTGACCTGCTGATTGAATTGGCCTGTCGTTGAGTTGTACATGTGGATACACATCTTGAACGAGGAGAGGTTCACTGAAGCAACATCAGCGTATCCATCTCCATCAAAATCATCGACGAGTAACCTGTTTGTCGCACATGTGGTTGAACTGAGGTTTGAGGCAACGCCTCCAGTCGTCATCGAATACACATGAATTTCGCTTGCTGTCCCATTTTGAGATAAGACCACTGCATCGTTCAAAGCATCGCCATCCACATCGTTTGACTGAATGTCAATCACATTTCCAATCGCAAAAAATCCACCGCCTATCGCTGCTTGGTACGACGTCTCTAGGTTGACTGAACTGATGGAAAGACCTTGTGGTACAAGGACATTGGTCGAATTTTCAGTCGTACCACTTGAGGTTTGGACGATGTCAGATGAACTACCTCCTTCGAACACATTTTGGTCGCCGAAATCACCGTACGAAGGATTGGTAAAGTTCCATTCGTGTTGTCCATCGTTATCGATATCCAGCCAAACTTGTCCAGGTGATTGGGATGATGGAAGCGTTGCTATAGTGAAGGTTGCATTTGTTATCGTTGTGTTGCGAAGGAGATCAACCGTGGTATTGGTGGACGTGACCCCATCAAAATTCATTTCCAACGTTCCTGAGCCATCCCCAAAAACTTCGATACTCCCCCCACCATCAGCATGAACAATTTGGAAAGGAAGAAGGAATGCTGAAAGCATCAAGAATATCAAAATTGAAACTTTTCTTTGGGATGACATAGGCTTGCCCTGTATCGCTGAGGATATTTCTGTTCAATATGCTTACGGTATCCTCAAAAATTTCAAAATTTGGGCGAATTTGTTTAGAAAAATTTTACACAATATTATGAATGAGATGGTGTAGTTTACACTAATGGCCATCCATCATCGCAATCGAATTCACATTTCCGTTGGAGATGTTGTAATCGACTTGGAAGGTGCCACAATGCAAGTTGATGATGAATTTGACCTCCTCAAAGGCGACGATTCATGGTCAAACATGATCGACAAACTTAGGGACGCAAGAGAACTAGCGATTCATGCAGCCGTGAAAGCCGTCAAAGATGTCGGTCTACCCGAACGTGGTTCAGCGTTTTTGGCACTCGTCAATAAATCGGCTCTGCAACGTAAACCCGACCAAGTTCTCGGGGCAATCCATTACTTGAGAGATGTTGAGGGAAAGAACGATTGCCCTCCCAGAGTCATTGAAGAATTGTTTGAGGACGCCGGCTTAGAAAAGCCCGGTAACCTTTCTCTCTATCTCAACCGGCTTCGAGAAAAAGAATTTCTTCAAATCCCACAAGGTGAAGAAGACAAAAACAGATACGCAATCCTTACACCCGAAGGCCGCGCCCATCTCGACAAGCGTTCGCTTGAATGA
>CAZWXR010000103.1:0-5117 GCA_964637985.1 uncultured Candidatus Poseidoniales archaeon | reverse complement strand
CAAGTTGGCATGCGACACCGAGAGCATCAGCGAAACATCGCTCGACTTCAGCAACGACGTCGTCGGTTGAACCTCGGGCGACAAACGTTGCTGCTCCACCGTTGGTTTTGAGAACCCAATGTTCAACACCACCATTCTGAACAGAGGTCGATTCGGTAAAGAAGCCCAAATCACCCTCGGTCAAATCTTCGACCTGATGGACAAGAACGGCCTTTGTGGCTCTTGCGAGAACATCCAAATCTGCACGGGCGACTCGGCGATAGGCATGGATGCCAGCATCAACAAATCGTGAATGAAGGCTATCGTCGATACCTTCGCGACAAGCAACGGCCTTGATGTCAAGAGCAATGAGGGTGTCGACTTTTTCATGAAGTTGTTTGAGGTCTTGTTGGCGGAATTGCTCAAGGACGCCTACACTTTCAATTTGTATTTTCATATCCAATCCATTGGATTCGTTTTCGATGCCGCCGTCGATAATGGCAATTTTTCCATCAACCAAGGTCTTCGGGAGTTTTGATGATAGCGGTTTCTTTGCGAGAACAAGCCCGTTGATAATCTCGGAATCGGTCATTTTCCCTCCTGTTTGTGTAATGACTTTGACGCGGGTTGGGTCACATTTCACCGCATTGCCATCATTCTCTTGAATCGCTTTGGAGCCGAGCACAGCAAGTTTTGCAATGTGTTCTTGGACAGCCTTGTGCGTTTTCCCTGCAAGCGATGTATGGGTCGCTTGATGCATCAATTCATCATCGACTGGAAATGAAATCGAAGCGAGTTCAGACTGACAATGTTTCAATGCAGACGCATAGCCGCGAATGACAACAGAAGGGTGGATATCTTGCTCGATAAGACGCCACGCGTTTTGGAGCAATTCTGAGGTGATGAGGACTGCACTTGTCGTACCATCACGAGCGATGTAATCTTGTGTGGAAGAGGTTTGAATCAACATCTTTGCGATGGGGTGTTCAACTCGAGCAGATTCGAGAATAGTGGCGCCATCGTTTGTGACCATTGTTCGACCTTGGTCATCGAGAAGTAACTTGTCTTGACCGCTTGGACCTAATGTAGAACGAACTGCGGATGATAACGCTATTGCTGCGTTAATGTTCTTCCGTAAAGCATCGCGACCTGCGGTTCTCGACGTCTCTTTGAGAAACGGAACTTCGCTCATGTACGATGCCACCTGACTTGATGCCATAAGGCAGTCGCTTCACCAAGTTGTTGGTTCAATCTTCGTCTTCGACGACTTCAAAATCAGCGTCAACAACTCCATCATCTGAAGAGGAATTGTCGGCGTTGCCTTCTTGCTCTGCCATTTCTTGGGCTGCCGCTTCGTATAGTTTTGAAGAAACAGCATGCATTGACTCTTCGATTTCCTTGACTTTTGCTTGAATTGCAGCATCGTCCATTTCATCGATATCAACTGGCTTTCCATCTTCGGTTTGAACGAGTTTTTCAAGGTCATCAAGCAAGGCTTTGACTGGTTCAGTATCGCTTTCATCGAGTTTATCGGTCGCCTCATCAAGCGTTCGCCGGGTTTGATACACCACTTGGTCAGCCATATTTCGTAAGTCGACCTTGGCCTTTCGCTTCTTGTCGTCCTCTGCGAATTTTTCTGCTTCAGCGATCTTCGCTTGGATCTCATCTTCGGAGAGGGAGGTGTTCGATTCAATCTTGATGGATTGCTCTTTGCCAGTGCCCATATCTTTTGCACTCACGCTCACAATTCCATTTGCATCGATGTCGAAGGTGACTTCAATTTGTGGAATGCCACGAGGTGCAGGAGGGATACCAACGAGTTGGAACTGACCGAGAGTGATGTTGTCTTTTGCGAATTCTCGCTCTCCTTGGAGAACATGGATTTCAACAGCAGGTTGATTGTCGGCAGCGGTTGAGTAAATTTCTGACCGACGCGATGGAATCGTGGTATTTCGCTCAATCATGGTTGTCATTACGCCACCCAGTGTCTCGATACCGAGAGTGAGGGGCGTGACATCAAGAAGAAGGATATCACTTACACTCTCATCTCCAGCGATGATGCCCGCTTGTAGGGCTGCACCCATAGCAACCGCTTCGTCGGGATTGATGCCTTTGTACGGTGCTTTCCCTGCCTCTTTCTCTATCGCTTCCTGGACAGCAGGTACACGTGTTGAACCTCCAACGAGAATGACTTTGTCGACATCACCTTTCTTGAGGTCGGCATCTTTCATGGCTTGACGTGTTGGTTTCATTGTAGCTTCAATAAGTTTTGAAATGAGGTCTTCAAACTTTGCTCGACTAAGTGAAAGGTCGAGGTGAACTGGTTGACCATCAGCCATTGAAATGAATGGAAGATTAATCTGTGTTTGATTGGTGCCGGAGAGCTCGATTTTTGCCTTCTCAGCCGCTTCCTTTAGTCTCGACATCGCTTGTTTATCGTTACTGAGGTCGAGCCCGGTTTCTTTCTTGAACTCTGTAACCATCCAGTCGATGATTTTGTCATCAAAGTCATCGCCACCAAGTTTGTTGTTACCAGCAGTTGCTTTCACTTCAATTTGAGGTTGGCCATCAACTTCGTAGATTTCGAGGACTGATACGTCAAATGTTCCGCCACCAAGGTCGTAAACCAGAATTGTTTGGTCATTGGATTTATCGACACCATATGCAAGTGCTGCAGCAGTTGGTTCGTTGATAATTCGTAGGACATCAAGGCCAGCAATTCGACCTGCGTCTTTGGTCGCCTTTCGTTGTGCATCTGTGAAGTATGCTGGACAAGTGATAACGGCTTGCTTGACTTCGTGGCCCAAATAGGCTTCAGCATCTGCCTTGAGTTTCTGCAGAATGAAAGCAGAGACCTCTTGAGGTGTATAATCTGTATCATCAATCGATACAGTCCAGTCTGTCCCCATGTGACGCTTGACCGAAATTATTGTTCGGTCTGGATTCGTGACAGCCTGTCGTTTTGCAGTGACCCCAATCATGCGCTCGCCGTCTGATTTTGCAAATGCGACAACAGAGGGGGTCGTTCGGGCACCCTCGGCATTTGGGATAACGATGGCTTCGCCATTTTCTATGGTCGATACACAGCTGTTTGTTGTTCCTAAATCAATTCCTATCACTTTACTCATTTTTTCACATCCTAAAATATTGGAATACCACCGTCATCATCATCGTCATCATCTGAAAGATCGACCGCAATGTCAGAAGCGGGTGGAATGTCATCATCATGTTCTTCGTCATCCAAGGCTGAGCCTTGGGGGGTAAGTTTGAGGGTAATGTCGAGGATGCCGTTGTTCAATGTCCAGTCAATGACATCATCACAAGGGTGTGGTAACTCGATTCGTGCGATTGGTTTGGATTGTGTAGATTTGAGCACTTCGATTTGTGAGCCGTTCTGAATGAGTTCAAGTTCAAGTTGTTCGGGTTCCAAATCTCCTTTCAAAGCAAAATCAATCGTAACAGACATGTTCCATCCTTCGAGATAAACATCATCGGACGGGAGTTTTACGACATCATCGTCAACAATTGCAGTCTCATCAAGTTCAATTGGTGCTGCGTCAACTTGCACACCAACGCCCAAATTCTTCAAAATGGAGTCAATCGATTCACCGCTTTGGAATAGTTTGGTGATATCGGACAGGTCGAAATTAAAATTGACATCTCCGTTTGCAATTTTTTCAGGGTCGATGCCCATTTTATCGAACTGGTCTTGAAATTGGCGAATGAAACCACGAAGTTGATCTTTACTAATGGGGATGCCCATTTGCTGGAACATTTTTTCGAGTTGTTCTAGGATTTTTTCTTCCCACTCATCATCTCTGTCCATCGAATTCACCACTACTTAACTATCGGTTGTATAGTGCCAATATCCCAGCCCATATAAACCTAAGCACGTCAATGCGATAGACTCCATCGAGAATTGAAGATCTGGAATGAAGCATTTCGAATTCGTCAAGGAATGTGGGAGCAGTTTCAGATTTATTTTCTAAGCAACCATCACTTCATCAGAATCGGAATATCGTTGGTGTTTCTTTGTGCCTCTTGTATGCAAAACCAAGAAAATATGTAAAAATCGAGAGGTTTATCGCCACACACCCCCCTCTTATTCAAAATGAATAATTTCGGGTTTTTTCGCAAAAAGGGGCCGGGATTTTTCTAAGTCACACCTATCTTGACTTTGGGCGTTATTGCATTATTATGCGAATTGCATAATTTTGATTATTGACCTGTAATCAATCGAACCATCGTGCGGACATGAATGCCTGTGGCCCCGTAGCCAACCATTTTGTTGGTCTTAGCACCCCAGTACGTCCCAGCGATGTCCATGTGGGCCCAAGGGATTTGGTCTTCTTCTTCTTCATCTCGGTATGGGACAAATTGCTTGAGGAAAGCCGCAGCGGTATTTGCTCCGCCCCAACGACCGGCTCCAAGGTTACGGGTATCGGCGATCTTTGAATCGGTCATCTCTTTTTCAAATGCAGGCAGAAGCGGCATGGGCCACGCGAGTTCGCCCACATCGTTTCCAGCATCGTGAATTCGTTGACGTAGGTCGTCATCATTTGACCACAACCCTGTTGCTTCATGACCAAGTGCAACGACGCAAGCTCCGGTTAAGGTTGCGAAATCAATGATATATTCTGCTTCAAAGTCCGTTCCTGCTTTCCAGAGGCCGTCCGAAAGAACGAGTCGACCTTCGGCATCTGTGTTGAGAACTTCAATGGTTTTGCCTGAGAGTGTTGTAATGACGTCACCTGGCCGTTGAGCCCAAGCAGATGGCATGTTTTCAGCCATACAGGTGATGCCGACCACTTTTCCATCGTAACCCAATGCTGCAAGGGCTTGCATTGTTCCAAAGACTGTTGCAGAACCGCCCATGTCGTATTTCATTTCATCCATTGAAGGACTTGGTTTGATGGAAATTCCGCCTGTATCGAAGGTAATGCCCTTTCCTACGAGGACGGGGTGTTTTCCTTTCTTGTCGCCATTGAGTTTGAATATGACCATGCAAGGCTTTCGATCTGAACCCATACCAACAGCAACCAAGCCACCCATTCCCAAACGTACGGCTTCATCATAAGCGATTACATTGACCTCAACGTTGCTGTACTGCTTTGCCCATTGTTCTGCCCTTGTTGCAA
>CAZWXR010000102.1:0-5142 GCA_964637985.1 uncultured Candidatus Poseidoniales archaeon | reverse complement strand
TCTTATGACGCAAGCATCTCGTCCACCAACCTCACCTATATCAAGATACCCGCAGTAAAATGCACCAAAAATGAGGGCTGCGTCGCAACTATCAAGGTTATTCTTTTGAAATTTCGCTCCAAAATGGAGAGGATGAATGTTCTTGATTGTCGGACATCGTATCTTCAATTGTATCCTCTGCTAAAGTCTCAACTTCTGCAACAACCTTCGCATCAGTGGAATCAAATGTTGTGCTTGGTTGATACAGAGGTGCAATGCCCCAACCATCCGCAATTTGATTTAGGAGAACTCCAACATTATTGATTTCAGTTTCTCCATCACATTGTATCAATTTGATATTCTCATCACCCAAAGAAAGCGAAATGACCCCATTTGAGAGCGAAACCTTGTCCATGTCAACATCATTCCAGGTCTTACCGGTCCAACGTGTTCCACCAAACGATTTTCGAAGTTTGAGTGTTTTCGTCGAACGATGATAGGTTAACGTGTACGTACGGTCGTCAACGAAGCGGATTACACCAAATCCTATCGCTGAAAAGGTGAGTGGTAACAGTATATCTAAACCGGTTTCTTCATAATCTTCTTGATACAGTGTTTCAATTATTGATTGATTCGTGAATTGAAGAATTGTTAAACTACCGTAGTAATCACTATCCACCATGACGAAGAACTCTGCTACAAATGGAGGTTCGTCTTGCGGTGAATAATTTGCTTCGTTGTTTGTAGGTTGTTCTGCACACCAATCAGGAAGTCTATCCCACACCGAAGGATCAACGATGTCATCATAAGTCCAGTTTTCATTTAATGCCGAGGAAGGAACATAGGTTAAACAGCCATAGTAATTATCTTCGAAGAGTGTTCCTATGACAACATAATCTCCCTGCACTGACCATCTATATTCGTCTACATCTCCGTCCCTGAAATATTTGAAATGTTCTTCATCAGTTTCCAATCCATCGTAGCGTTCAGTAAATGTAGAATCAAAACAAAATACCTGCCCATCTCCCAAAACGATCGGTTCACTCTCGCTGAGAAGGCAGGTTTGGTCTTTTCCGAACCAAACTTGGGCTACAGCCGAACCTGACATCACTAAACCAATAATAATGAACATCAAACCAAAAAAAATGAAAGGGAGGCTGAATAACATGACCCCCATTCCTTGTGAAGGTGGTTTTATTGTACATCCATCATCTTGTTGGACGACCTCAAGGTCATCGTTATGGCCGATGAAAAAAAATGGACCAGAGGGGGAAGGGAGCAAATTCCTGACAACCCACAGTATCAAGGAATGCTTACCCATGTGAATCAATCCTGATTCAATGTTAAGTATTATTCGGCACCGAAGAATTGTCGAAGCATTGGATGCATTTCCATTGCTTGTTCCTTCTGAATTTGCTCGTAGGTACGCAGAATAATACCAACGGCAAGCAACAACCCGGTACCCGAAGCGTTTCCTACGGTTCCGAGCAGGTCAGCTCCCGCAGCGAGCAATCCGACGAATGCACCTGAGAAGTAGGTGACTGGAGGAATGTAATTCTCCAAAATTTTCTCCAAGATACGTGGGTTATTTCTGAAACCGGGGATTTTCATACCAGTTCGTTCAATTTGCTTGGCTACGTCCTTCGTACCCATGTTGGTTGTGTCGATCCAAAACTTAGCGAAGACCATTGAACCTACGGTCATCAGTGTGACATAGAAGAGTACGTGAACCATCATTTGTGTCAACGAATGACCGTAGATATCTCCTTGCTGATTCAAGAGTGGAATCAACCAATCGTTTACACCGTTCACCATACTCGCATACCACGCGAACCCTCCAGATGCGGAGGTTTGGCCAGGCTCGTATGAACCGATATACTCAGACATGGATTGCCAGCCATTTCGGCCGAGAATCGGCGTCTGGCTCATGGTGGGATGGCTCCAAAACAAAAGCGAAAACATGTTGATGTTTGCAAGAAGAGCAGCCATCAAAATCACCGGGATGTTCGAAGCATAGACAAGTCGAATTGGATATTTTCCTTTGTGTCCTCGAACACCACTGTGGGTCAACGGAAGTTCGAGTTTACTTGATTCAGCGTAAGCAACGATCAAGAACACAACGATACTTGAGAACAATGCGGCAACAGGATTGACATGCGTCAAAAGAATCGTTTCGAACCCATTAGCTTGAATCATTTCGTAATTGGTTGCTTCCCTGAACATATAGAAAACCATTGGAAGTGCACCAGATGGAGGATTCTGTAGCGAGTAAGGTACACCTGATGTTGTTGGAAGTGGTGAAAGCGTACCAACGAATGTCGATTGTGCTACACCAGCGGCAATAAAGAGAGAGATACCAGAGCCAATACCCCATTTGCTCACAAGTTCATCGAGAAGGAACACGAGATATGAGCCTGCAAACAGTTGTGCGACAATGACAAAGTTCGCCCAACCAAGACCGTAAGCGTCTATGAGCCATTCACTCGGGTCAAGGAATCCGTAGGTTTGGGGAATGGCTTCGATTGGTATCATGATAAGAACTAGAAGTTTCTGAACACCTTGATACATTGCTTTATCTTCACTGTTGGACAAATCCAATCGGATGATTTTTGCTCCAGCAAACAATTGCATGATAATCGATCCTGTAACGATAGGTCCAATTCCAAGGTGCATGATTGTACCTGATGCACCAGCCATAATAGATCGGAATCCACTGAATAAGTCAAGAGCTTGGCCGGAGAGACCAAAGAGCATGACATTGGTCATGGCAAAATAAATGATAAGAACGAATGTCGTTGTCCACATTTTTTCGTTGAACCGAACGTGTCGGTCTGGTTTTGTGATTGTTGGGTAGACATCGACGAATCGTTTTAGAGCATACAATCGACTACTTGCTTCACCTTCCCACATGAACGACGTGAGAATAGCTGATGCACCAAACCCTAGTAAGAGAATACCAACGAGGAAGAATCCAACACCTTCGTCGTATCCTCCCCAGGCACTAGGTCGGACATACCATACTGCAATAGTAGCAAATGTGAGCCATCCTAGCAGTTTTCCGTAACGACCAATAACTGGCATTTCTTTAAGTCCACTTGGTAAGTCTTTTTGGAAACAGAGAAGCAAATAGGCTAGGTAAAATGCAGAAAAGATGAGACCAAAGACTGCAGCTTCGTACGGTCGTCCAGAGCCAGCAAGTTCATCAGATTGCCAATAAATGAGTAGACCATAGTACAATGCACCGGTCAACGCAACTGCCCATCCGATTTTGTTGTGCTTTGTCATTGTCTCACCTTATCCTTTCGATATTCATGTGCTTTTCATAGTTGAGGGTCATTCCTCTTCCCATTCGCCCCATTCGTCATCTTGTTCGATGGTTCCGCCTGCGGCTTCAATTTTTTCGACTGCTCGTTGGCTTGCTTCTGAAACTGTGACGGTTAGAGCAGTGGAAATTCGTCCACTTCCAAGCAGTTTGTCGATGCCCATTTCAGAGAGGTTAATCGAGTCCTTTCCGTTTGCCATCTCTTCAAGTTGACCAACGTTAGCTGTTACTGATACATTTCGTAGAGATGGGTGGCGGTTGAATCCGTGCATACCCCAATGTTTTGGCATGTATTTGATTCGGGTCATCACTCGATGCTTATTCATACCAGCGTTACCACGGCCACCACGCTTTCCAGCGCCTCGACCTGCTTTATGTCCACGACCATGAGTTCGGCATCGTCCTCTGTGTTTGTTTGCTTTAATTCCCATCTTATCACCTCATATCATACGCTCAACGAGCGCACCAATGTGCTCGCCACGAGAACCTAATGCCCCTCCGACAACGAACGAACGCTTGATGCCTCCCCAACCTTTTGTTCCTCTTGGAGGATGAAGTCGGAAAACTCGCTTTAGTTCTGGAATATCTTTTACTTGAGCTTCATTGTTTGCAATTGCTTTTGCAAATTCAGCGATGGATTTGTAGTCTGTGTGCTCTTTGACAATGTCGTCTGTAAGCGGTGCATCACCTGTCATGCGTCCACGCTCTGAAAGCATCTTTGCAATCAATTCTTCACTTGCATCTCCCCAGGTGATGTAGTCCTTTGCTTTCTGAAGCATTCCTTGATACTGTGGGTTGTCAGGAATGATCACTGCATGGTTGACTTTCGTGAGGTTGAGGTGGTGCATCGTTTCCTTGATGCTTCGCTCTACTTTGACATCGCTTCGTGCTCGTACAACAATAAAACTCATTCAAATTTCCTCCCTTTGTGAATGTAGAGTCGTTCCCGCTGTTCAGGTGTGACTCTTGTGAGGTTGATGTTTTGGAGAGCGTCAAAAACAGCAGCAGCGAAATTGATACTCGTTCTGGTTTGACCCTTTGTTCTTGAGAGAACATCGGTCACTCCTGCGAGAGTGAGAACTTTCTTACCAGTCTCACCAACGACGAGGCCCTTGCCCTTTGCAGCAGGCATGAGTGTGACTCTTGTGGATGCAGCCCTGCCGTTGACTTTGAATGGAACAGATGTACCTGGTCCAGTAGAAGATTCCCATGAACCGTTTCCTCTTTGGACTGAGATAAGGTTCAACTTTGCGGCACGAACTGCCTTTCGAATTGCGTTTGGTACATCTTTTGCTTTTGCCATACCAAGGCCGACATATCCATCTTTGTTTCCAACACACGCCATGACATTGAATCGCATACGACGACCACTATCGGTCATACGTTGGATGTTGTTCACTGCGATTACCTCATCATGGAGGTTTGGGAAAAATGCATCGATAATCTCAACTTCTCGAATCGGAAGACCGGTTGCTTTTGCTTGTTCAAAGGTAACAACTTTTCCAGCCATGACTGCATGGCCAAGGCGGGTTTTTGGCTGCCAACTACGAAGGTTTGTTACCGGGTCAATTTGGCCTCTACCGCCACGACGTCGTTCCATAACTTCGTCCGCAGCTTCTTCAGGATTGAATGCCTGTACCAATCCCGGTGCTAATGTCATCGTTTCTTCTTCGCTCATCAGTATGCCCCCTCGATTTTCTTTCGTGTAGCCTCAACGGCTTTCGCAACTTTATCATCAATGTGTTCGCCGTTGATTCTTTCATCTGATGGCAATACATCTTCATCGTGTGGAATGTTAAGGCCAGCGTCAGCCATGCCCTTTAGTGCTGCATACACACGTG
>CAZWXR010000101.1:1380-5190 GCA_964637985.1 uncultured Candidatus Poseidoniales archaeon | reverse complement strand
AAGCAGTCCTTCTTCACGATGAGAGCAAAGAATTTGTCGGATACATCTCGAATGAAGATTTATGGGAAGCCCTTGAAGAGATTGGCATCGGCGAATAAAGCGGATTGTTGCAACATCAGCGTTTCTTAACCTACATTCGCCGTCTCGCCTTTTTCAATCACACTTCGGTTGCAATGACCTTTTTTGATTCGAAGTAAAGAATGCCGTGTGTCACGCAACCAACAATGAGAAGTGCGATGTAAAAGAGAGATGCGGTGCTTAACATGACAAAATATTCAGTGAACATTGAACTCGTCCAATAAGCGGAGGCATGGCTGAGCAGGTAAATGGAAATCATAAGCAACACAGCATCGATTCTAACGTTGGATGATATCCTGTAGAAAAGAACGCCAAGCGATAAAAGAGGCGGACCAAGAATCATCAGTCCCATCCAAGGAATCGAGGGGTCAGTTCGAGAACCAAAAAATCCACCCGTTACAATCACTTTACTCGGGTTGAATTCAAGTATACCAAGAGGTGTGAGCAAAGAGAAATTGAACCATACTGTATATAGTAAGGAAACAGCAATCAAACACTTTGTCGTTTGAACGAGGTACGGGTTTGTTGTTCTTCCTTGTTGTTGACCCTCGTACATCGAAATTGATGTCGTGAAGAGGTGAGGGGTGACTCTTGCAAGAAAAATCGTCGTAAAGGCAGGAAAAAATCCCCAAGTGGGGCCAACCCATGAGAGAAGAACGACTTCAACGGGAGTAAAACCACAGAAATTCTTGAACGAATCAGAAGATTTTGCAATCATTCCGTACAATGCACAACTGATGATGACGCAGATGAGGATCCAATCTGCTGGCATAAATTCTGCAATGGACAGAACAAATATTCCAAGGACGACTGAGACTTGAATGGCTACCGAAGGAACCGATTTCCCTCGATGTTCAATTAAAATGAAACATCCCAGAAGTGTGATGATTCCTGCAGTTAATGGTTCAGAAGGTAGAGAACTCATAACAATTCGTTGCATAGGTTTGTAGAGAATGTCGGCATTCAAAAGTGCCTGCAATGAGACGCCTGTGATCAACCGTGGAAGATAATCAAGGAGTTGATACGAGAGGAGGGCAAACAGAATCCCGAGCCCAAAACGTTCCTTCATCGTGAATGTGTTTGATTTGTTTTGATAGATCACATACAGGCCAATTGGTGCTAGTGCAATACAAATCATAGAAAACCTCAATTCAGGGTAAAAGAAAAACATGATGCAACATGTAAGTATAAACAGACTTATCGAATTTTGGAATTTCAATCGTTTGTTCAAGACATAGTAAAGCGTCATGGCCATTAATGGGAACATCCCAAACAATTTTCTTAACCACCTCCCAGAGGCGACTTCCTCAGAATCACGGCCAAAAATGACAATGACCATGAACGCAATGAAAAAAAGACCTATTGATGCTAATTGAGAGCGTGATGAATACACGCTTACACCATCGAATCGCAAATGGTCTCGGAAGAAAAATATCAACAATCCAATGCCAGTGATGGTAACGAATATTGCAAAAATTGGGAAATTTGTTTGGTCGATGTCCACAAGCGACCAAGTTGGCTCATCCGGTAAATTTTGTATTCCATCACCATTTGTTTCCTGTTTAAGTTCTTGATGCAGTCGTGCATTATCCCAGTTCCATTGCTCATACATATCTCGTTCTTCGATCGTAAGGTCGAGGGCATCCAGCGGTATCCTGGCATCACTCGGTACAGGGAGCGGTAGTTTGAGAAGGGCAGAGACAAGCATTGAGATGTCACGTTGATTGATTGGCGAAGTAATGGATGTAGCAGGGGCTATACCTTTGCCATGAGCGTACAGATAGACTTCTTCCGCAGCGGCGCCTGTTCCTAAAGCATGACCTCCAAAATTTGTAACACCGTGGTCGGATGTAAGGATGACCGTCCAGTTTTCTGGTGCGCTCGTAAACACAGTTTCGAGTTGCTTGTCAAGTGACAGCATCCGCTCTTTGTACACGGGGGAATCAAGACCGTAAATGTGTGCAGCATGGTCGGTGCCTCCAAGATGGCTCACCATGAGTGTGTGTTCACTCGATGCCAACCAACCGTTGACAGCACTGAGTGCTTCATCATCGGCCTGTGAGATATCTTCAAACCCATAATCTGCGGAAGTGTTGTGGGTGAACATTTCATCAGGATACAAATTCTTCCAGACATAAAATCCAGAAAATGCGACTGAATCTCCACGGAATGCTGTATGATAGAACGGGTCGTTCTTGATTTCATTTCTCACCTCCCAATTTCGAATGGCGTCCATCGGCGTTGCTTCACGACCCGTTGCCAATTCTTTGACACAAGCCCCAGTAAGCGTCAATTCAGAGGTTTTGACCGGTAGTTTGACGCCATAAGTATCGAATGCAGATACAAATGGCATCATGTCTTCGTTGTCAAACACAGATTGCGGTACGCCATCAAGAACAATAAGAAGGACATGGTTTGACAATTGCGTCATTGCATCGGGTGGCGGTGATGTGTCATCAGACATTGGACCGCTTGAGAGAATCGTGGGAAGTGAGGCTCCTATGATACATATTGAGGTCAAAAAAATGACAAGGGCCATGCGCAGAACAGATGAGCCCATGGAAAAATCCAATCAAATCAATAATTTAATCTTCGTTATGATGAATAGGCTGATATGCATAAAAATCATTCTGCTCTTGAGCAAGTCCTTTTGAACAACCCAGTCAAGAACGATGTATGGCAGACAGTGTACTCAGCAATCAAGCCATGGGATTCATTCGCAGCACGCTCGACCCTTTCCTCTTCTGTGTTCACCATCTTGACCTGTATCCGCAAGGAAACGAAAACATGGGTCCAGATGAGCCGTTAATTGGTCGCCATATTGGCTCTGATTTTGATGAGCATAATGATTGGAAAATGTATCATGGCCGAACTGTTCCTGGTTTTCCCGCTCATCCTCATCGAGGATTTGAAACCATCACCGTCGTCTTGGACGGTCTGGTGGACCACTTTGACTCTGGTGGTGCTACCGGGCGTTATGGCTTTGGCGACGTGCAGTGGATGACGGCCGGGTCAGGCTTGATGCATTCCGAAATGTTCCCTTTGGTTCACCACGATAAACCAAATCGTTTGGATCTGTTTCAGATTTGGATTAATCTTCCCGCAAAAGACAAAATGACGACCCCAGGATACGAAATGATTTGGGCAGATCAAGTTCCTCACCTCAATCTGGATGGAGGCGAAGTCCGTGTGATTAGTGGAAGTTGGGAGGGTACTACAGCTCCTTCTGCACCGTCTGCCTCATGGGCCAACAATCCAGAGCACGAAGTTGCGTTGTATATTCTCACAGTTCACCAAAACTCATCGGTGACGTTACCGAAGGCTTCCCAAGGCGTGAACCGCATGATGTATCACATCGATGGTGGCGTTGGAGAGGTTGAAGGGCACAAACTCCTACCACGTTACGGCATGGAACTTGACCCTACGAAATCAACCATATTAGAGGCCCATCAAGAGCATGTACGAGTGCTTGTCCTCCAAGGCAAGCCAATCGGTGAACCAGTTGTTCAACACGGCCCGTTTGTCATGAACAGTCGAGAAGAAATTTATCAAGCGTTTTCAGATTTTCAACGAACAGAATTTGGTGGTTGGCCTTGGGGTGCTTCGGATGTTGTCCATCCACGTCAACAAGGTCGTTTTGCTCAAATGGCAGATGGCACATTACAAGAACCAAAATGAACATCATGCAGAGATATCGCATATGTGTTTGGTCGTTTGAATCGAACTGAAGAT
>CAZWXR010000101.1:0-1280 GCA_964637985.1 uncultured Candidatus Poseidoniales archaeon | reverse complement strand
ATTGTGTTCCGGGAATTTATTGACATGGTCGAAGCCTCCTTTGGCGACGAAATGGTTGACACCATCATCGCCGCATGCGACCTTGAAAGCGGTGGTGCTTATTCAGCAGTTGGCACCTACGATCACACTGAATTGGTGCAAATGGTCGTAGCTTTGTCTGGCCAAACCGGTGTGGAGGTGCCCGCGTTGGTCGAAGCTTTTGGAACGTACCTCTTTGGTCGATTTTTGGAACTCTTCCCGGTGTTCTTTAACCATTCAACCTCGTTTGAATTCCTTGACTCAATTCACGATGTCGTGCACGTTGAGGTCCTCAAACTCTATCCAGATGCAGGTCTACCTTCGTTCAACAGTTCGATTTCCGAGGACAAGAAAACCCTCCACTTTGAGTACCACTCCTCCCGGCATTTTGCCGACTTGGCGGTTGGTCTTATGAAAGGTGCTTTTGCCCACTGGGATGAAGAAGTGACCATCGATATTGACGACCGCACCTCCGGTGACGAGCAAGTCGTGATGTTCACCTGCACCTTGCAAGCATGATGGTGAGTGGGCGTGGACATCTTTGAGCTTGCAAAGCAGGCGAAATTGAACAAGAATTCCACCGAAGGCGAGGATAAAGATACCATTATTCAACGCCTTGAACGGAAGGTGGAACGCGAAAAAAAAGCACGCATCACCGCAGAGCAGACCATCGAGGAAAGTTCCCGCCGTCTCTACTTGTCCAACGAAGCGCTCGACAGTGCTAACAAGCAGTTAGAGAACACCGTGCTTGAGTTAAACGATACCATGGCGAAACTGACCTCGGCTGAGGTGCGAAGTCAAGCAACCAAAGCCACGTTGGCTGTCGCCCTTATCTTGTTCATTATCAGCGAGTTTGCGATTGAGCCAGAACTCGAAGCCACCATTGAGAATACTCTTTTCTTGCAGGTGGCCAAAATCGCCATTTTTTCACTGCTGATTCCGTTTGAAATCATTGCCTCCAGAGTGATTGAAAGCGGTTTGACGGAATCCGATGAAATCAACATCAAAATGTACCGGACCTTGCTCGAATCTGCGTACGATGACGGCATCATCACCGATATGGAGCGTACGATTCTCACTTCAAGTGCCTCCCAACTCGGGCTTTCGCCTCAAAAGGCGACCGCCATCGAAGAACAGGTTAAACGCGAAATGGAACTTAGCTCGTCATAAGCGAATGGTTTTCAAGATCCCCGCAGCATGACGCTATAGGCAATAGTAATCTTAACAGTGCCCTAATGGTTTTCAATAAAACGGGATTTTTT
>CAZWXR010000100.1:0-5197 GCA_964637985.1 uncultured Candidatus Poseidoniales archaeon | reverse complement strand
TTCGATTCAAAATCACCACCGTCCCCTGTTTTAAACGTCCAATAATCGAGAAGAACTAATTTTACATCATTGGTTGATTTTAAATTTTCAATCGATTGAAAAGTTTCGGGTATATGAATCGGGAATTGAATTGGATGAGATGTTATGCGATGAACACCATGATCAAGACCAACTTTCAAATCAATTTTCTGACCTTGTTTTTCTATCATCTGTGGATTTTCCTCGATGTCTTGGGTAAGAATTTGAACATTGTCTTCTATCGGCAAACTCGAGGCGTGCCCTTCTATAGAAACTAAACACGCATGATACTTTGTATTGATTTTACTCGGTAAACGATTGGAAATTATCACGGAAAAGATTCCATCTTCATCATTCCCACACAACTCTTTGTCTTTTGGGTTGACTTGAAGGGCATGTGCAAGGTAGGGGAGGTCGTGGGCTGTAGGTCCAATGTTTTTCAATAAACCCTCTTTGATTGAAAGAACTCGTATTTCAAATGGAATATTTGAGTTGCCTTTACCTGGAATTGTGTATTGTTTTTGACCCTCAAGAATTTCGCAACAATTCTCAAATTCATCATCGCGAATTAAGAGCAAACTCATCCAAGGACAGTTATCATAGTGCTCTTCATCTTTTACTTTCCTTTCCCATGGAAGCGTTTTACTTTGAAAAACAATCTTTGGAATTGATAGGTCGACTTTCACACCTTGTTCGTTTTTTGGTGGAGTTCTCGAATGTATTGTAAGTGGGTCAATTTGATATGGGGAGCCTTCGATTTGAATGTATTCGTTTTTTGTAATCTCTTCGGGTAAATTTGTATTGACACCTTTGACTGAAGTAGGGAATGTTTGTTTGGTTTCGATTAAAAATTTCCCTTGCGTCAATGGAGGTTTGATCGAGTCAAAGTAACGTATTGTACCTACATCTGGACTTGGTGGTATTGGTTGTATTGTCATTTCATCGCCTCTTTCTTTTTGCCTTTGTTTGTTGGCGGTTGTTTGGAGAAGTTTCATTCGATTTCGATGATTGATTTAGCGAGGATTGGCTATCGATACTTAACCCATCAGAAGTTGAAGGGAATTGGATGTTTACTTCTGTATTCCTGAGAGTTGATGTATCCGACTTCTTTTCTGATATCGTATGTTGTGTTTCTCCGCCAATCTTGAGGTTTGGTTTCCAGTATGGCGCACGATTCAAGATTTTTTCTTTCACTTCAATTTCAAGAACAGCATCAGATGAAAGCCCGCCTGTGTCCGTGACCCTTAACACACAATGATGGATGCCAACATCTTCGGCTGTAGGCGTACCGGCAATCAACCCTGCTTCTGTGATAAGAAGCCAATCAGGTGAAGAAACAAAGGTGAACTTGTGTGTGTCACCTTCATCATCATCCCCGACAAAAATCGAAAGGTCAAATTGAAACGCCTCACCTGTCGTTGCAACAGTAGGAGGCAAACGAGGTAATTCATCAGGAATTTCAACCTGAGGTTGATGAGTTTTGACTTCAACAACCGGGTCGGGTGGTGGTATGATTGGTTTAGGTTGTAGTGGTATGACAACAGGTTGAACAAATTCCTTCGCTTGTTTTGACGTAGAACTTAGTGTTGAAGATTTACTCATCGTTAAATTCAATTTCATTTCTTGCAAATTCTTAACTTGGTCGAGTATATTTGGTGAATGCTTCCACATAAGCTTTGAACTGCCTTCGAAAGAGAGTGGGCCTTCGTGAACGAGGTGAATCCATTTTTGTTCTTGGAGGAGATCTAACACATGTTGTGGATGTGCTGCAAAAGCCATGAGTGAATTGACATCTGTCGTCTCGTCAGTAAGAATGTCAATTATTGCAGGTCCTTTGAATCCATCAATTGCCTGTACTTGCCATATGTAAGCAACTGCATCACTCCTTTTAATGGCAAGGGGGTCTTTTATCGGTGTCACGCCTTCCATGGCAATTTTGATGTTTGGAGCTTCACCAGGTAACGTTCGAACAATTGCCACAAGCGTTTGGAATGATGAACCACAGTAAAATCGAAGGTTGTCAATTTTTGCTAATACTTCTCCTGCAGAGAACGATGAGGTTTCTTCCATTGTTCGCTTTGAAGCAGATTCTTGTGACTGAATGTAACATCCTCTGCCTAGGTATCGATAAAGTCCAATTTGATGTATGGTGCTTAACCGTTGGAAACCGACTGATGGGAATGTTTGGGAGGCGAATTTAGAGGTAATTGAACTGCTTGAGATTTCGACATTCCCGTAATCGAGATGTTTACCTCCAAGGCCTTCGGCGGTGAAGGACTTTGTACCGAGAGGCACTTCTATTTCCACTATATTTTCCTGTGGAGGTATTTCGAGGTCTTGCAGAATTCCACCAGCACCACGATGGAATGTAATTCGTACTGCTTGGTCACTTTGTATTGACAGAACGGGTGCATGGGCGAATTTCTCGTTTGAATACTCTTCTTGAAGTGCCCAAATTTGTCGTAGTCCGGGAATAAGTACTGCACCCTCGGATTGTATTGCTGTGGTCTGTTGTAACCGGTAACTATGGTTCTCTATAGAATGGCCTATCATGGATGGTGAAGGTTTTGTTTCGGTTGACTTTTTCCGCTCTTTGACAGGGACTTCGCCGACAAAGACAAGTGAATCATGATGGTGAGATGAGACTTGCACCCGTGGGAGTTGTTCAGCATCAGGAATGTGTTGAACAGATGTCGTGCGTTGCTCTACCGCCTCGACATTCATTGTTTCCCCTGTACTGAGGACATTCACCAACTGAGGTGTGAGGGATGCAAGACCAGGTTGAATCGGTTGAGGTTGAATTTTTTTGACCACACTTTGCTTTTCCATAGCGTGTTCAACACCTATGCCTGCATACATCGACATGATCCTTGGAGGGGACCTCCTTTGGAGCAATCTTCGTTGATTGTTCGATGGTTTCATCGCATCACCCCCGTTGTATTCGAAACTCGACTGATATCTCCCTTATTGGCGCCTTTCAATTGAAGATTCAAGTTTGCCGGAGTCGTTGTTGTGAACTTTGAATTCGCACCATTGGAGACCTGCATTGTAGAACTTGATGAAGTAGGATATGTTCGAGTTGTTGCAGATGGTGTCTTTCGAACTGCACTTTGCTCGATTTGGTTTGAATTGAATCGTTGAATTGCTTCCAATTCTTCCATTCGCACAAAGTCTTCTGGAGTCATAATTTTCGAATGCTTTCTTTCAATTTCGTCAATTCGAACATCTTTCTTTAGTTCTAGTCTTAGCTTCTCTTCTTTTTGAGGTTTTGAACCACTGGATTGCTCGATATATCTTCGGAATGGTAGGTTGTGGACAAATTGTGATTTTTCGATTTGGTCAATCGCCATCGTCTTCAACCAGCCCTGAGGCTGTGCAACCGCCCTGAAAAGAGATGAACTACCAGAGAGGAATCGTGGCTGTTGAGGGCTTGGTGATTTCTTTGCTTTAGGTCGACCATTTGCATCTAAATCACAACGCCAGAGCGTTTCAGGGAAGAATGATGAATGACTAATGAATGAAATGCCATTTGGGAGTTGTACAGAAGAGCCTTCCATTCCTCTGATATAAATAGAAAATGTTGGTTCTACATCATCTTCGATACCACATGGGGCGAGTTGAATATTGTCGAGTGTTTCTTCATTACGTTCCCTCCAACCAGAATCTATCTCAGAATACCCGTCTTTTTGGTTCCATGTGTGCATTGCATGGAATTTTGCAGGGAAGAGGTGTTGGTGTGTAAGTTCAAACTCTGGCTCAACAACAAATGGTTTGTTCATCGAACCATCACCTTCCTCTCCATCATCGGGTCGGACGACTCCGCTTGGAATTTGTGAAGTGAATTGACGTTCTGTGAATTTTTGGGAAAGTGAGGTGCTGTGTTCGGATTCAGGTAATTGCAATACATGTTTGTTGATGAATTCAGGCATGCCAATGGCTTTGAATGCTCTTGAACTATTTGCACCAAAACTAACCGTGAAGGAGATGATGTACCATTCAATTCGAGCTTTTCCACGCATCTTTGGTCCTTCAATTTCCAAATCAGCACCCACAGAAGCTTTCACAGTTCCGAGCCATGTTTTGTAGCGAACTGAAAGGCCGATATAGACTCGGAAACTGTAATAGAATGGATCGAACACAACTAAAACATCAACGCCAGCTTTGAATGACGCCGTTAATGAGCCCGATTTGAAACTAGCCTCGAATCCACCGCCTAGCATTACTGCTGACGTACATACTGTGAAGTATGCACCACCTTTAATCGTCAATTTTGACATGGGTTTCCAACTAAAACCGAGTCGCGGGACAACTGGATAGTAACTTGGTGCCTTGAATTTTGGATGGTATCCTCCAAGAGACAAGAGGAATTCACCCCGCTTAAACCAACTAACAAGCGCAAAACCACCCGTAAGTCGACAACTCTTGTGGAATAAATACGATGCATCTGTGAGTTGAGCCTCAACCCAAAGCAACTGTTCCTGTGAATCAAAGTATGCCAAGAAGGCGAGTTCAACGTAGCCAATACCCAGTTCTTTTGTTGGTAGCGACATTGATGATAAACCAAGGATACCAATTGTGACACCATCTGATAACTTAACGAAGAGGACTCCTTTTGTTTCAAGCACCTGATATGTGGTGAATTTTACCCCTATTGCAAACCATAGACTGTCTCGCTTCGCTGGTAAATCTGTGCGTATTTGTTCAAGTGCCCCCATCGGGTCATCTGAAAATCCTGAAAGTGTTCGCATGAAGATGCTGTTCGGGACATCAGCAACTTTTGGAACGACAAGGTCGCGATTGAGTCCCAAACCACCGGCGAGTCCAGTGACGAAAAATTCAGGAATACCACCTAGAGGATAGTCGATTGCAGCAATAACGAAACATGTTACATAAGAACCGTCGGTGCTAGGAATTCGTCCAAATGCACCAATCGCAGAAATGGATATTGTCGAGGTGCTAATCGTGCAAAGTCCTTGATATTCGATATATGTCTCATTGTCTTCACCATCCGGTACATCAAGTTCTTCTTTTCGAAGAGCCCCTGCAATTTTGAATGCTGGCCCGCTGTAAGCAAGAGCGCAACCCGCCATGTCATATTTCCACTCACTGAAGTTAAGAGGCCGAAGAATTGGAATCGTTACGGACAAATCATCGACTTGTGCCAAAAATCCTGCAATTT
>CAZWXR010000099.1:0-5259 GCA_964637985.1 uncultured Candidatus Poseidoniales archaeon | reverse complement strand
TCGATCTCCGGGTTATGAGCCCGACGGGATATCCAGACTACCCCACCTCGCTAATCCTCCCGCCTTTGTGCTCCAATTTGAAACCACCGATGGTGAAATCGTCGTCTTCAATCCATTGGATTCATCTATATCGAAGATGTAGCGGTACCATGGCCAAGGTGAATGAAGCCCTCATTCTCTTGTGTGTGCTTCTTTCGTCAGTTCTGATAGGGTGTTTAGCAGATGAAGATACCACATCATCGCCTGTAACTCTTATCGTATATTATGAAAATACCTCAGGAACACTTTACGAAAATTGGACAGGCGGGCAACGTATTTCTCAAACTGGTGTGGAACTTTCATTCGATTTTGCCCGCACAACAACAACTGAAGGTGAGATGAAGATATTCTCATTTACTCCTGGTGATGGTAGTGCAACAGTCGAAATCGATGCATCTCAATCTGCATCTCTAACCTACGAATTCTTGACGCATGGCTTATTCACTGCGACATTAGGTGCAGAAGATTCCGAAGGAAATATCGCTGAGATGGCCATTATCATTCGAATAGATTCATTCATTCATTGGGTCGAGCAAAATACAGAGAATCCTGAATTTATGGAAATCAATACCATTCCAGATTGCGAAAACTGCGAAGGTCCAACACTCATTTCTATTGATTCTCAAGTTTCGAATCCTGAAAGTTTGATTCCAGCGACAGGTGGAACGACAACAATAACTTGGAAACTCATCAATCCTGACGATGAAACGACTGCTACCAAGACTGAGCCAATCGCCGATGGACAAACAAAACTTTGGGAACATGACCAACTTGGTGTGACTTTAGGAACATGGACATTGGGCGTTGTTATTGATTCAGGGGAAGATAACATCAACATTACTCATGATGTTTCCATTCGATATGAAGAAAAAGAAACCGAAGCAAACCCGATTGATTTGCCTCAATAATTATTCACTTTAACTGGCTGTAAAAATGAACTGAAAGTGAAAAATAAGGAAACTAAGCCAAAGTTGATTTGCATTTTTTTGCCGAGACTCGTTTGAACTGTCTTTTCACTCTTCATATACAAAAGACCGATGATGTATGTTCATGCCAGCAAAAACGAAATCCAAGCAAACAGATGAAAAAGACCAAAGTTCCCTCGTAGAAGAGGACATACCAATGGAAGAAGAAGGACCTGAATTGACGATTGAGGACCTACCTGGAGTGGGTCCTGCGACCGCAGAAAAATTAAGAGAAGCAGGATTCGAAGAGCTCCTATCTCTCGCTGTAATGTCGCCAGCAGATCTAGCAGAAGAAGCCGAATTAGGTGAAGCAGTAGCAGCAAAAATTATCGCAGGAGCCAAGAAAATGGCCAACATTGGCGGCTTCGTTTCAGGTGACGCATTGCTTGACCGAAGAAGAGAAGTACAAAAATTATCATCGAAAGTCCAATCTATTGATGATTTACTCGGTGGAGGTTTTGAAACCCAAGCACTCGTTGAAGTGTATGGGGAATTTGGAAGTGGAAAAACACAAATCGGTCATCAACTCGCTGTAAATTGTACATTACCCGTGGACCAAGGCGGCCTTGATGGAGATGTCTTTTACATCGACACTGAAGATACATTTCGCCCAGAAAGAATCTCCCAAATGGCCCGTGGACACGGTCTAGATCCTGACTACGTTCTCTCGAGAATACATGTCGCACGTGCATACAACTCTGCACATCAAATGTTACTCACTGATGAAATAAAGCGAATGAGCAAGGGCTTGAATGTGAAGATGATTATTGTTGATTCACTAACCAGTCATTTCAGAGCCGAATTTATTGGTCGAGGTATGCTTGCCCGACGACAACAAAAACTCAACAGTCACCTCAAAGATCTCAAGCAACTTGCAGATGTTAACAATGCACTTGTTCTCGTCACCAATCAAGTTCATGCAAAGCCAGACGCATTATGGGGCGACCCAACAAAACCAATTGGTGGCCACATTTTAGCCCACGCAAGCACGTTCCGACTTTACCTTAGGAAAGCGAAAGCTGGACGAAGAATTGCCCGCCTTGTTGACTCTCCCAACTTGCCTGATGGAGAATGTGTTTACGAAGTCACGCAAGATGGTCTTCGAGACTGATGGAAACTTGAAGTTCATGTGAAAATCGCATTCATTGGCCTCGATGAAAGCGGCAGATTCAAAATCTATCTCGGTAGAATTCACTCATGCGCCATCTAATCGAGCGAGTGTTGCAACTGTCCGAAGAAGAATTACAATCAGACGCCGCTCCGCCTACTCGTTTAGATGAAGGAAGCGATGCTGAATTACGTGCACTCCTCGAATCACTACAACCACGAATACGAGTCTACGGTGTTGGTGGAGCAGGATGCAATGCAATCAACAGATTGCATGAAGAAGGATTGTTTGATTCCTCTTATGTTACTGGTTACGCCATTAATACAGATGCACAAGCACTTCTTCAAACCCCGCTTGAGCAGAAAATCTTGATCGGTCGCTCTGCCAGAGGTAGAGGTGCTGGAGGAGACCCGACCAAAGGTGAAGCAGCTGCCTTAGAATCTGAAAATGCTTTGCGCCGTATCACAGAAGACACCCAACTAGCAATCATTACTGCGGGAATGGGTGGTGGTTCAGGCACCGGAGCCGCAGGACATCTTGCACGGTTAGCAAAGCAACAAGGTGCATTAACAATTGCTGTTGTCACATATCCATTCAAATCAGAAGGATCATTACGAAAACAAAATGCTGAGTGGGGGTTGGAACGCCTACGAGAATTTTGTGACACTATACTCGTAATACCCAATGAACGGCTTTTGGAAATCGAAGGCGTCAAGGATTTGCCTATTGCAAGAGCATTCAGAGTTGGTGATGAGTTACTTGTTCGTTCAATCACAGGTGTCACCGAACTTCTCACGACTGAAGGAATGGTCAATCTTGACTTTGAAGACCTACGGTCAGTCATTCAGTCTGGTAGTGGCGTAGCCATGATCGGTTTGGGCTCTAGTTCGGGCCCAGAACGTGCGACAAAGGCAACATTGGAAGCATTTGAATCGCCATTACTCGAGATGGACACTACCGATGCTCGTGGAGCCCTCATCAACGTTGTCGGAGGAGAATCTCTCAGTCTGGGAGAAGCTGAAATATGCGCACAACTTATCCAACAGCGGATTTCTCCTCATGCGAAAATAATTTGGGGTGCAGCAGTTGATGAATCCATGGGTGATGAGATTCGTGTTATGATTGTTTTAACTGGTGTGAAAAGTGCACAAATACATGGCTCAAACGAAAACAGACAACTTCGAGCATTAAGAAATCAAAGCATCGAATTTGTCAATTAGAACGGAAACTCGTCCATAGCAGATAGCCCAAAAGTAGTAGACCAAATGCTAGAAGGGCAAGGTCGAAGATTTCAATCTCTTGACTGGTATTTGAATTGAAATCCTCGTTGCTTGATACTCCTGGAACCGTGACTGAAAGGGATGACCATTCATCGCCAGTCGGCTGATTGTTTCCGTTGACAGCATTTGCAAAAATCTTGAATTGAACACTAGTTGAGTTATTTTCAGGCGTATTCCATTCAAATTGCCAAGATCTCGATTTTGAGCCGTTTGCTGTGTGTGTAAGATAGCCATCTAGAAATTGGGTCGTTGTCTCATTGAGAAGAGCGATTGTGCCCTCGCCGATATACTCCAATCGAAAACCACCTGCGTGATTGTCTTCGTTAAATTCTACATCGCTTTCAATGCGTATGGTAACATTCAATGTTGTATTCGATTCGAAACGTTGAGGGATTCCTTCGAGAAAAATTTCAGTTGAAGACGAGTATACATGACATTGACACCCTTCATTCGCTGCATTTCCCACGCCCAAATGACTTGCTTGCGTCAAAGAACTCAACGAACCGACGAGCAAAAAGAGGAAACATGACAACATGAACCTCCATCTCATGATGAGGTATCATCAGCAACCCTTCTTGAGGCTTATTCATGATGCAAATTACAATCTGGAAAAACGATGATTTATATCGTAATGGAGAAGATTGACAACTATGGAAGAAACCTTGAGCGATGATGATGACTTTGATATCTTTGAAGCATTAGGCGTTTCAAAAACACAATCGGCTGAAACGAAATCGTATCATGACCCCCTTGCCGACTTCATGGATGATGAAGTTAATGAAGAGTCTGTCGAAGACCTTCTGCGAATATTAGCACAAGAAGAAATTCAGACTGACCAAGATTTTCAAAATATTATTCAAAACCATGAATTACGCATTGACCTAGAATCAATACATGTCAAAAAAGATCGTGATGCATATCATCTTCTCCTCGAATTAACAGACGGTGAAGGTATGAAAATCCGTCCGTTTGCTACAGTTGTTCATAGAGATGATGAAATCATCTGCTTGAAATCTCCAAAAAACCTTCCCGAGCAATGGAAAGATTTCTTCAAACAACTGCTCTTTGTCTTGCAAAACATTATGATAAAACAATTCAAACCAACACCAATATGAACAACAAATTTGTCTCATATTTCTGAGTTTAAGCGAATTTCTCGTGTTTTTCAATTCCGAACAAAATCTCATCCGTGATGATTCTATCCATTGTTAACCAAAAGTGTACTTGTATTTGATGTAGAAACCATTACCTAAAACACTGTAACCGATGGACATACACTGCTTAGGTAAGTTTCGCAGGTGTCATCAGGGTTGCATACTGCCTTAAATTTCGTACAAAAAAATTCAATGGAGTTCAACTTCAAAACTAATGCTGACTTCATCGCTGAGCATATTCGATACACTACAATATTTTTCATGACTTTTTTCAACAATCCGCTCGACAAGAGTTCGAGGCACATCGCCACACACATGGTATGTCATTCGGATTTGTGTGAAAATTCGAGGATAATCTGTTGCCCTATCCGCATCACATTCAATCCAAACTTCGGTGAAATCTCGTTCCTTCAAACCCATAACGACGTCGACGAGAGAACAAGCACCAATCATTTGTAGTGTAACTTGCATCGGCGATGGACCGCTCTCCCAATCGAGTTGTAGCTCTTGGCCAGACTCGGTTTTTCCAATCAATTCTGTCCCATTTGTCCAGTGAACACTCGCCTTCATCAATAATTTGCGGGCGTTTCATTCTTGAAGGAGATGTCGGTCGCGAGACATGAGAGTCATGACTGGAAAGCCTATCACCTTTGAAAACGGAACACTTCACGTACCAAACGAACCTATTGTCCACTACATCGAAGGCGATGGCA
>CAZWXR010000098.1:0-5279 GCA_964637985.1 uncultured Candidatus Poseidoniales archaeon | reverse complement strand
ATTTCTTCATTTGGTACAATGTCAATCGGTAAATCATTCCGTTTACAATTCGCTCTGAAAATGATGGGACAAATCACAACATCTATGTCGAATTATTGCCGAGCGGAGAAGTATCCATACGAATGACAGCAAAATCAGATTTGACTGATGTATCCATTGTTGCTCGATGGGAAGAAGTTGATTTACCGATTGACATTGTACCAAATGAAGAAATAATTGGTAATTTTTCAAATTGCAAAGATATTGTGACGGAGAAATTTTCGAGTCTCGATCAATCAAGCGACGGTTCAATATCCGATGATGAAGTAATGAATCTTGACATTAACTTGTATGATGTGAACGGGGATAAAGAAATCGACCTACAGGAGTACCTCCACATTGAATGTGCTTGTGCAAATGAAGTAGGGTACGTCGTTTCGTCGTATGATGGCCAATATAATTCAAATCCAGGTATTCCAACATCCATTGTAAAAAATCACACATGGCTCAATGACTATTCATTTGACTATTATGATAATAGTGATGATTACATGAACGATGAAGAATTTGAAATCGCAAAGTTGCTTTGTAAGAACACATTCAATGCATTTGATCGGGATGGCGATGGAGTCGATGATGTTGATGATGCCTTTCCCTCCGACCCAACTGAGTCGAAAGATTCTGATAATGATGGCGTAGGCGATAATGCGGACTTTGCTCCAAAAGTAGCAAATGACATGCTCTACTCATTTGGTGGAGTCATCATTATCGTTCTCTTTGGATTATTGCTTGTTGCAATGAGGAAGCGCTCAGGTGAATCTGAGCAACAGAAATGGAATGATTTCGACAGGTTATCTGAGGAATTTATGAGCGATGATGGAGAACATTTCGAACAAGAGATTGTTGAGCAAAACACCTCCTCGCTCATCGAACCACCACCAAAAGATCTGATGGGAATGGTGAATCTAGGCATTGAAAGCCTTGAGTATCCATCTTCAAGTGGAATAATTTGGATAAGGTCTGAATATGGCGAGGATTGGGTTCTCAAAGATTGACTCAGTCATTGTTAAATAAATAATAACAAATACAATATCATGAGACCTAGGCTTCTACTAATTTTGTTTGTTTTGCCGTTATTTTCAGGGTTTTTTGGAGAAATAAATTCAATTGAAGAACTTGAAGATAGAACAACGAAACAAGTCATTGGTTCAGGCAATCCACTTGGCTGGGAATGGGTCGAAAAAGATGATGAGGCAGGTTATCTTTGGATTCGAGAAGTCGAATCATTGGTTGATGGTACATCATATGTTTCTGGAATCTTTCGAGGCGGAGGAGTTCATGTTGATTCTCACTATGTTCTCAACTCAGGTGCCCATGATATTTTTATCGGCAAAAGAAATTTTGACAACAAATGGCTTTGGCTTACCGTTATAGGAGGCACTGGTGAAGAATTTGTCAATGATATGGAACTTGATAATAACGACGACATTCTTCTCGTAGGAACAACAGATTCAGCACAATTACAAGTTATCACATCATCAAGCACAGTTACCCATACCAACGCAGGTTCTCGGGATGGATTTTTAACTCACATAAATGCCTCAACAGGAGCAATTTCATGGTTCAATACCATTGCTGACTCAGGTATTGACAACATCACAGGAGTATCGCAATCTTCAAATGGTGCCATCAGCGTATGTGGCTGGTCGACGAGTTCAACATTAACAATAGGTTCAAGTTCATTTTCGAACTCTGGCTTAGAGGATATGTTTCTCGCTTGGTACTCATCAAGCGGCGTTCTACAAAATAGTATGATGTATGGAGGTACTGGCCAAGAATTGCTTCACGATTGCAAAGTGGATAACAATGGTAAAACGATAGCTGTTGGCGAATTTTCAACATCTTCTCTATCTCTCAACCAGACCACCATATCACATGGTGGAGGAACCGGAAGCGATAGTCTTGTCATGAGGGTCTCCAACCAAAATGGTGTCGAATGGGTGCGAATGCCAATCGCTACAGCTCACGATCGAGCAACTTCAGTCGCCGTAGATTCTGCTGGAAATATTTTCGTTGCAGGCGAGCACCATTATAATGGTAGTAATTCAAACTCGATTACATGGGGTTCAATACAGATATCAAATGGTGGAGACAAGAGCATGGTGTATGTTGTCAAAATATCAAACGTAGGTGCGATAGGTTGGGCTTTACGAAATTACATCTCAACAAGTTATCATCCGAATCGAAATTCAATAGAGCCAAGTATTGATATGGTTGGGTCACACTTAGGCCTAAGTTTCATAACAAAAGGAGGAGGTTGTATTCGATTCGTTACCGGAAGCACAACCTACAGTTGTTTTTATCCAGGAAATTCGGATTGGAGTTCCATGATTGTTGGAATTACGAATATTGGTACACTGTCAACATCTCAATACAGATCACATAGTTACACACTCGTTTTTGACTTCGATGCCGTTGAAAATACAACTTCGTCCAACGATTACATTAATGCGGGATGGAACAATAATCCAAGGTCATCTTCGTCGTACACAACATCGACCACATTTTCTATGACTTCAGATGCTCCAGGTGGTTTCCTCGTTCGAACAAAATGGGAAACCTCGACGAATTCCCTCGGCCCTACGTCATCATCTGAAATGAAATCCTATGTAGGCATTAGTGGACTTGAAGAAGTCATAGATATGGAACCTATTTCTTCCACAAGAACTGCTATTCTCATATATTCTGAATCACAAGGATTGAGATTTGGACAACATACAGTAGGAGGTACATACGACGATAAGAAATTGATCCTTGTTATCGTTGACAATAATGGTAATTGGATTTCATCAGATTCATTGACATTTGGAAGAACGAGGGACCAATATCAAAGTTGGTCGAGTTCAGCGGATTACAACTATCGAAAAATGGGAATAAATATGGACGCAGCACCAAATGGTACGGTATGGATTAGTCTATTTTGGGCAAACTCGTTGTTCATTCCTAACGTGATTCAGAAAACCACCTCATATGAATATGGTGTCATATCATGGACGCAAAATACTGGATGGGCCACATATTCTAGAATTAATTTCAATACAAATCATTACATTCAGAATGATATCGCTGTCGACGGACTTGGAAATGTATATGTCATGGGTAACTGTTATTCTTCGCTACAAGTTGATGGTTCGACAATTCGTACATTCAGTAGCACGTATCGAACTTGTGTTGCTATGTGGAATGCAAGTAGCTCATCTTGGGATGATGCATTTGGGTCAAATGGATATTATAACACGCTCTATTCATCATCAATTACTGGGCATCCGAACGGAGGAGCCATTCTTTACGACAAAGGAGGTTATTGGAATTCATATTCCACCGGTTCGAGCACATACACCGAATCCAATCGAGGTGGAATTGTTCGACTATATCACAACAACATGAGTGCTGCATTACTTGGAACGCCATCAGCAAACAGTAATTCAAATGTCATTAAATCAATTGATGTGAACGCAAATGGCGATATTATCGTCGGAGGATGGTTCCAAGGTTCAATTTCGTATCCAAATTGCTGTTCAGTCAACACCGGTGGTGGTCGAGATGGAATGCTCGTGTATTGGAACAACAGTTCGACGTCTTGGGACTGGGCTATTTCGCTTGGAGGTTCATCGAGTGATGAAATTCGTTCGGTTCGATTTGTTGGAAACCAAAGCATTGTCGTCGTAGGTGAAAAAACTGGCGTGATTAGTGTTGGGCTAACGACCTTGGCAGCATCTGGAACTGGTTTTGTTGCTGTTGCTTCCACTGCTGGTTCTTGGGAGTGGGCACAACAACCTGAAGGCGAAAGCAGTGTTAATGCGGTTTCGGCCATATCTACCCAATCGATATTAGTGGCTGGTGATTTACACTACCAAACTACAGATCATGTTTTCGGATTGGATTCTCTTACGACATCAGAGGGCACGGATATGTTCGTGGCACGAATGAGCCCTGATGCAGATTCTGATAGCATAACAAACTCAAGAGATAACTGTCCGTCAATGTATAATCCAAATCAGGAAGATTATGATGGCGACCAAAACGGTGATTTGTGCGATAGTGATGATGATAATGATGGTATTGTAGACATGGTAGACTTCTGTGAAATGGGTGAACTCAACTGGACGAGTAACAGCACTTCTGACCATGATACAGATGGCTGCCTTGATGCCTCAGAAGACCTTGATGATGACGATGATACCGTAAGCGACAGTGTTGACCTTTGTCCAAAAGGAGATTTAAATTGGACAAGCATTCCATCACCTGTAACAATTCGAACAGATTACGATTCAGATGGTTGCAAAGACATAACAGAAGACGCAGATGATGACAATGACCTCGTTAACGATACAAATGATTCGTGCCCGACAGGCCAATTGGGATGGATATCGACATCACTAACCGATATCGATGGTGATGGTTGTCTTGATTCATCAGAGGACGAAGATGACGATGGCGACGGTGTGTTCGACGTTCAAGATACATGTCCTACCGGTGCCTTGGGATGGGCATCAAATAGTTCAAGTGATAACGACGGTGATGGCTGTCACGATAGTTTAGAAGATGATAATGATGACAATGATGATTTTTTGGATATCGATGACCTTTGTCCAAATGGGACGGTCGATTGGCGTTCTGGTCGTTACACAGATTATGATGGTGATGGCTGTCAAGATGCTGGAGAAGATACAGATGATGACGATGATGGTGTTCCAGATGTGAGTGATAATTGTCCAACAAGTATTCCAGGTTGGAGGACAAATCCAACTGTCGATCTTGATGGAGATGGTTGCCATGATTGGAACGAAGACTGGGATGATGATGGCGACGGTGTAGGGGATTTGTATGATGTTTGCGAGCGTACTGCCCTTGGAGAAGTTGTTGATGCCTCTGGTTGTGCAAACGGAGAAACGCCATCAAATAGCGGCTCCTCAAGTGTTCAAAACAACTATCAAAACACTACTTACGTGAACAACACCTATCAAAATGACTCCTATTTCAACTCGACATACCTCAATGAAACGAATGAATACGAAAACAACACATATGATTATGATAACTATACTTACGAATACGATAACACAACATACGAAAACACAACGTATGAAAATGAAACATTCCAAAACACAACGAACATGGTTGATAATTCATTGGAAAATCAAGATATGAATGGTACAGATACAGGCCAAGATGATTTGCTTTCATCTGAGAATGATGACACATCAATTAATTTTATTGAAATAGCCGTCGTTCTCTTG
>CAZWXR010000097.1:0-5295 GCA_964637985.1 uncultured Candidatus Poseidoniales archaeon | reverse complement strand
TTCTTCTCGATTATTGGACGTTTAAAACAGGGGACGGTGGTGATTTTGAATCGAAAATCAAGGCAATAAAATTCCGTCAATCGCTCGCAGACAAAGACAAAGTGGGCGACCTTGATTCCCTAGCAGGTTTCAGTCGAGAAGACGGTGAACAACGAACATATGAACCGGCTCTCCTGGGTTCAGACATGGATCCAGATGTCACTGTAAACTCTTTCCTGTACACGGATATCGTTGAACACGACGGCATCACAAGACCGTGTTTGTACAGAGGACCTTGCATCGCAGTACCAACATATCACGATATCAAGGAAGAGCCTTACACGAATTCAGACGATGCAAGAGGACTTGAACCATCAACAGGATTGGATGTCATTCATCATTCCTCAGCATTTGAACTCGGTCGATTGCTTGCATTAAGTGACCCTAAATTTATTGAGACACTTAGTCGATGGAGAAGATTACGATTAAAGAAAAAATCCCTCCAACTTTACAGAAAAAACTTTCTTGATAAATCACACCTTTCTAAAAAATATGACTTCGAAAGCGTTGAAAAATTACCCCTTCAATCTATTTTACAAAAGGCGATTGTCAAAGAGACCGCATTACCTCTGAAAGAAGTTCCACCAGATTTGAGATTTCACAATGAAGTGTCTCTTCCACCTGATGGTACAACAGATGATTTCCTTGATAAACTCTCGTTAGAACAATTACAATTTGATGAAAACATAATGGTCCAAGACAACCTTCGAGTTCAAGAAGCATACACGCGAGGTGGCCTATTATGAACAAAGGTTATGCGACGATGAGCGAATATCACACACGCAGTGCTGTTCAAAGGCTTGTAAATGACATGTCAAGAACAACCACAGATGATGCTGAAGAGGCTGCATGGAATTCTATTATCAAATGGCTTGGGCGGCTGCGTACGCTTGAGGGCATTCCCTTTCCTTACATTGTGCCTCATGAAGAAATGCTACCAAATGATTCGATCAGATTTTTCCATATTGACCGAAACTGGATCGATGCTATGATCGATGGTGCCTTGAGTACAGGTGTGTTGGATTCAAGAGGAGCATTAGCTGATGTTGACCCTGAGAAGCGAGGTGAACTTTACATCGAACTCATGGAGGCTCTCAATGAACAAGAATTGATTATGAATCCATTTCGAACGGCATTAGCCGCTCATGATAAGGCTAGAGCATTGAACAGGAGTGTTTTTGAAGATGCAGTTTCACAAGCAAACCAAAATCATAAACAACGGATAGAACAAGAAATAGCGAAAATTCCAGAGCAACAGCGTTCAATGAGTAATGCCGTTACGGGTGTTGCAAAAAGCGAAGATTCAGCAACAACAACATCTGCATCGAAACAAAAATCCTCCAATGATCAACGAACAAAATCGAACACATATCTCGCTGGAGGGGACAAAGAGAATACAAAATCATTCGCCCAAAAGGATCCTGTGCTCTCTCAAAATAATCATGATTTTTTAAAGAAACAAATTGAAATTTCTCGAGACGTTCAAAGTGAACTAACAGCAAAAATTGGTGGTATTTTATCTCAAATGACGATGATTCGAGGTGGGCTACTCACAGGGTTTTTGATGCGCTCAACTATCGTTCGAGATTACCCTGGGCTTGAAATTCAAGCCTATGATGCTCCTGAATGTGTTGGCGAACGGCGTGAAGAAGGTTTTGATGAAGGTAGGGCGGTAGACCTCATTCGTGTCGCACGACTCTCAGAGACAATTCTTCTTTGTATTTTCAACGGTGTACCCACACATTTGCGAATGAAAGAACCCTCAGAAGGTATCCGATTAGGACTTGAGAAACAGGACAAAGGCGGAGGAAAAATAGACCCAAAATTATACGTCAAATACAAAAATAGAGATGGCGTGATTGAAGAAGACAAAACAATTCAAGTCAGTGTCCGCGCAGGCACTGGTGATGTATCAGTTCTTCGAATGCAAGATTTCGATTTCGGAAATGATTGGGTGAATAAATCTATTACTTCTGTTTATATTCCAAACTTGGAGAAAGGTGGATTCGTTGCAACACAACTTATGCAATTTCCATATCAACAAGACTTCGTTTATGATTCAATTCGACAACAACCAATCATTGATAGCCAAAACGAATCAATCGTCAATGCCGATGCAATAAGGGTGGAGAATTCTTCTGTGATCAATCGACCGAGCAGTGGTGGTGAATAACATGGCTAAGCGAAAGAAAAACCCTGTTGCCAACAAAACAGCAGACAGTGTCAAAAACATCGCTTCCCAGTCAAATACACCAAACAAAACTGACATTCCGTCAACTCCTACGAAAGCATCTATCACATCCACTGCATCAAATGTTAAATCCAACACTTCAACATCAAAACAGGTCGAAGGAACCTCATCAACGAAGACGAATGCCGATGGCATTTGGAAGACTGATACAGTTGTTTCAGAAGAGAAACTCGTCTCAGGTAAAGACGCAACGCCGGTTGTGAAAGAGGTAAAAGCTGGCAAAATCATCGACCAACCAGAGAAAGGAATGAAACATGATGCGAAATTTGACAATAAACTCATTGACGCAGCATTTCAAACACATTTAGAGAGGCGGCGTCATTTACTTGTTCCAATCGATGTGCAAGCCCTTGTTGTCCCATACACCAAGCCCATTGAGATTGAACAGAATTTGAACAAAAACAAACTTTTCATGCTTTATGACAAGAGAGCACCATTGAAAACGCATTTCATTCAAAGGGAAGGCGAAGAAGACCATGGCACATCTGATTGGAGGTTACATGATGCATTCACATACACCCCAAACAATCCATCAACTGGAGGATTAGAGCCGGGCGTTCATCTGTTTTGGAAACCCCCTCGAGCATTACTTGAGGGTGAATTACTCGAAAAAGAGGATGTGATGAATGAATTTGAGTACAAAGAAACAGATGGCAATGTACCTCCGGAATTTATATCAACAGAAGAGAAGTTTCAACATCCAATTTCATTTGAAGATGCTATTCGTAACAGGGTGGAGTTTACAACCGAAACAGATGATGTTAAACCGCTGAACGAGACATTGAAGTTTCCATACCTACCAGATTTATGGGTTATAATTCGAAGGAAAAAAGGGGTCGACATAACTGCTCCTGGGAAAGTTGCAAACTCAACGAAAAATGAACCACTCGTAAAAGCATGGGTGGTTGATTCTGTCACATTGGAAGTTTCGACACTGAATAATTTCACTCCTACAAAACGAGATCCATCGATACCAGAAATGACTGCTATCGGACCCGAGACGGGTGATATGCACTGGACTGCGACATATGACAATTCCAAAGGTAGGTTTGGATTCCATGACACACTATCCCAAGATACGACGGCAACATTTGATTATCTCGTATGTGGCTGGTTCACTGATGAGTCCTCTGACCCTGCATACATGGAAGCACATGAATCCGAGGAAGTATGGTTTTCAAAAATGAGAGATGATTTGCGCTGGGACGTCAAACGCTCTGACATTGACGATGATCCAACCAATTGGGAAACGCTTCTTACACACGTGATGAACCAACAGAAAGGTGGTGCTGAAAAGTGAAAAAAGGTACATCAATTTCTCCAGACAAGAACAACGTTGGACGTGAAAAGAAATCAATCCTTCCCCGAAAAGAAGGCAAACAAAAAGGCGTGGCTGGAAAAAACAAAACGTCTGAGTCAAGCAAGTATTCGAGCGATGCTATCAATATTGGCGCTGGGGCGACAGCCATAGATTCCAGCCTCATGGTGCGAGCGGCAATTGACACCATTGGCGAACATTGGCCAAGGCACACATTGTTCCACGGTGCCGTATGTAATGTCAAGTGGGGTCATCCTATTGAAAATAATGATGCTTATGAGTTAGATGCAGCCATTGGCGTTAATCAAGAAGAGGCATTAGCTGCCCTTATTTCATCCGAACTCGCTGAAAATAATGCAGGTGTTTCGGAAGAGGAGCGACAAGAATTCGAGAAATTCTTTGTTGGTTTCACACACGATTTGCTTGGTGAACTCGATACAGCAGATGGCGAGTATCGATTTGAACATGAAATCCACAAGGAATCATTTCACGCCATTGATGGTGGCATCCTCTTTGATTATGTGAAAGAAGAAGAGAAGCGGTTCGAACCAACGAAAAATCGGCGTGGAAACGAAGTCTCAACAGCAAACCAATACGCACAACAACAAGCACCTCTCGGTCAGCAGATACAAAACTTTGCCCAGCAAGGATTTAATCAAGACACAATGCAGTTTGCCAAGAATCATCAACTTGCATTTGGGCTCAAAGAAAAACAAATACCAAAAGTTACCGCTTATCCTGCTCCAAGATATTTTGAACCACGCGACCCCGTTTTACTTCTTTCAGACCAATTGCGTTCGACAAAAGCGTTGGAGGAGGGATATTATCATCCTGAGGGGCTCACAAAAATTCGGACAATTGCAGATATTAATCGACTCATTGGTGAAAAAAATAGGACATTGACATTTACACAAAACCGTTTATGGATGCCATTAGAAATTGATGCATTATACGATGAAATGCGTTTCTTGGAGGACGGCGAAGGAGACTACGCTTCAATCAAGAAATTATTCAACTTAGGCGGTTATTCTGTTAGGGGACTGCGAAGCAGTTTACCTTCACCAATTGCGTATCAACAATGGAAACAGGCATGGCTGCCACTTTTTGCAGATATCAGATTCAAATTTTATCCTGATAAAGAAAACTGGGAATTGAAGGGCGTAGATTACCAGCGAACAAGTGGAAATGAAACTATTCAAGCCAATGAGGATGATGCAATCATCATCACCGAACGCTTACCAATCACCCGAAGTGCCCCAAATGTGGTCGTTTCGCAAATCAACAAATTTCTCAAAGATGAAAACGAACTTGATGAAGAACAAAATGGGGTTCTCGATGTTACAGAAGAAGACATGCTCGAACAACTGGTCTATGATTTCAAACAGCGTGACCTCTTATCCATAACACTCAGCGGACTTGATAATAAAATCAACCAGTTATCTGAGACGCATCCTATTCGAGCAGGTCTTGTAGAAATCGTTGAAATGAAAATTGTGGATGCCTTTGGTAACCTCCGTGAAATTCGACCGGAGGGCCTTCTCAATTTTGATAGCGGCCAACCTCCAAAAGTAAGTGTCGGTTTAAGTTTACAAAACTACAGCGATGAGTCTGGAAAAATTGTCATCCGACCACGGATTCCCAAACCGTCAAGACTGGATTTCAGATTGCTTGCTCACGACGATGACAC
>CAZWXR010000096.1:0-5410 GCA_964637985.1 uncultured Candidatus Poseidoniales archaeon | reverse complement strand
GCTCTTTTTAGCCATCTTGAGATATCGTGACGGTGTCGAGCCTGACACCACTCAACTCGACCACATTGAAGTCGGTTCATTCCCTGTTGACCGGCATAACACACGCATTGAGGTGATGTTCTATGTTCTACCAACCATCATTGTCGCCTGGCTCGTTGTTCTTGCTTTGGCCTCAAACACAGAGGTTTGGAAGATTCCTGAAGATCCAGCAGAGACCAACGACATGGAAATCGTCGGCAAGCAGTGGTTTTGGGAATATCATTACACGGATGAACTCACATGGGAAGACGATACAAGGCTCACTGGTGTTGATGTCAATTGGCAAGGTTCGCTCACCGTTGATGCATCTCAGTCCGCTGGTGCAAATGCGACCGTCATCGTCGGCTCGGACGAAAATCTCTACGAACTTGATCAAATGACTGGTCTTCTCACAATTAACCAACCATTTGACGAAGGAACATTTTCAGTTGTCGAAATCACGGATGATGCTGGTAATGTCCTTCACACTTGGATGCACATTCCAGAAGGCCATATGTTCTCATCGGCATCCAATGAACCGATGATTATTCCTTGTGACGAAAATACTGTGTTCACAATGCATTCAAAACCTTCAGATGACTCCAATCCAAATTACGTCGGCGTCCAACACTCGTTCTGGCTACCAGAATGGGGTGTGAAAGAAGACCTTGTACCAGGCTTAGAGAGCGGCACAGTCATGATGGCAACGCCAGACCGAGCAGGTGAATTTCCAATTCGCTGTGCAGAATACTGCGGAAATCAGCATTCAATGATGAATGGTATGGTCAAAGTCGTTGCTCGGGAATGGACCGGCGTTGGTGCAAATGACTTCTGCGATGTTGATACAGGCGTCAAAGCAGACGTATCAGGAGGCGGTTACTGATGAAGAAGAGTATTCTCGTTCTTGTGACACTTGCTTTCCTCGCCTCGATTTTTGCGATGCCGCAGTTTTCAGCTGCACCAAATGGTATCGGAGAAGTTGCAAACAGCCAAGGTTGTTTTTGTCACGGACTAACACCTTCGGATGACACGAAGGTCACCGTTTCGGGATTGCCTGAAACCTTCAACGCAAGCGAAACTTACGCGTTCACCGTTACGATTCAAAACGATGTCATGGCCCTTGACGGCGATGGAATTGTGACCGATGGCTCAAGAACTGTTCCTTATGGCGGATTTAGAATTATAGCATCAACTGGAACCACCGTGACAGGTGTTGATGACACGCTCTCGTACGAATATGAAGGCGGGCTAACACACACGGTCGATGGAAACAAATTCAGGTCGTGGGACTTTGAACTCACCGCACCAGCAGATGATACGAAAACAGTCGAACTTACGGTCTACGGTAACGCAGTGAACGGTAACGCTGGAAACGGAGGCTCATCGGGAGATTATTGGAACAAGGTCGAAATTTCCATTCTAGGAATTAATGCGGAATCAACCGGTCCAAGTGCCTCTGCACTTGTTATCTTCATCACCGCCATCGGTCTTGCAGTTGGCCTTATTTTCCTCGGCATACTTTGGGTGTTCTACCGACGTTCGCCTGAAACATTTACGATGGACAAATTCTGGTCATTCCTCAAACCTTGGCTGACAACAACCGACCACAAAGAGGTTGGTGTAATGTATTTCCTCTTCGGATTCTTTTTCTTCCTCGTTGGAGGATTGCTCGCTCTGTTGTTTAGAATACAACTCGCACTGCCAGAGAACGATTTCCTGACATATGATGAATACAACTCGTTCTTCACACTTCACGGAACGACAATGATTTTCCTAGGTGCTATGCCAATGATTGCTGGCTTCATGAATTACGTTCTTCCGTTGCAAATTGGTGCGAAAGATCTCGCCTTCCCTCGAATTAACGCCATGGGATTGTGGCTCCTCGTGTTTTCAGCACCACTCATCTTCTCCGGTATTTGGTCAGGTCAAGGTGCTGACATTACATGGGTTATGTACCCTCCATATGCTTCACTCTCGGAAGCGAACCTTGGTGAGAGTTTGTCGGGCTATGGGGCAAATCTCGGTACGATTTCGTTCATTTCAGGAATGGCCATGCTCGGTGCATCTTCGACACTCAGCGGTGTGAACTTCATCACAACGGTGTTCACCATGCGTGCCCCTGGTGTTACATGGATGAGAATGCCCTTGTTCACATGGTCAGTTTTCATCAGCGTTTTCATGCTGTACATGTCCCTTCCAGCACTCGTTATCGGTGTCTTTTTCTTGCTGTTTGACCACACCATCGGAACGACATTCTTTGTTGCTGGTGGCGACCCGTTGCTGTTCCAGCACCTGTTTTGGTTCTTCGGCCATCCAGAGGTATATGTTGTGATTGTACCTGCCTTTGGTATCGTCTCTGAAGTTCTCGCAACCTCAGCCCGAAGGTCCATCTTTGGGTACAAATCAATGGTCTTCGCCATGGCTGGTATCGGAATTGTTGGTTTCATCGTATGGGGGCATCACATGCTTACATCCGGTATGGACCCGTTCTGGCGTGCAGCCTTCATGATCACAACCATGCTTGTGGCTATTCCAACTGGAGCCAAGATATTCAACTGGCTAGCAACGCTTTGGGGCGGTTCCCTCGTCATGAAGACCCACACATTGTGGTCTCTTGGATTCCTTGTCACATTCACACTCGGTGGAATCTCAGGAATGTTCTTCCCAGTAGCAGGCCTTGATATCCACTTCCATGATTCGTACTTCGTGGTTGCTCACTTCCACTATGTGTTCATCGGTGGAACTGTGTTTGCTCTGTTCTCGGGACTCTATTACTGGTACCCCAAGGTTACAGGACGAAAACTCAACGAAACGCTTGGTCTCTGGCATTTCCTCATTGGCTTCTCTGCTTACAATGCAGCATTTTGGCCAATGCACGCACTTGGTATCATGGGTATGCCAAGGCGAACACACACGTATACCGTCGAATCAGGATTCGCAGAGTACAACATGGCAGTGTCAATCTTCGCATTCATCTTCGGACTCAGCCAACTTCTCCTGGTTTGGAACATCATCTATTCCGGTAAGCGAGGCGAACCTGTTGGTAAAGACCCATGGGGCGGATGGTCTCTTGAATGGTCCACTACTTCTCCACCACCAACGCCTTCATTCCATGACATTCCTACACAACACGATATGAATGAACACTACGGACATCACAATGATACGCCTTCCATCAAAGAAAAACTCTGGAAAGGCGAACCAAAGGAGGCATCTTCATGAGTGCTCACGGACATGGTGCGGATGTTGAAAACACCATTTGGATGAGAGCAGTCCTTATTGGTACAATTTTCCTCGTCATTGGCGTCCTTGCTTACGGAGTCATGGGCGTAGGTGTTGCAAACATAAAACACCATGATTATGAAGAAGCACACCATGATTACGAGGTTGCAAAAGAAGACTACAAAGCAGCATCAGATTCAGGAACTGCAACGCAAAGTGATTTGGATCAACTCCACAAGGTGGAAGAAGAAGCACATCACCACTATGTTGAGGCTCATCTTTCATACCTCACATGGAGGACTGCAGGCATTACCATTCTCCTCATGTGTGTCGTGTATGCCCTCTTTATCGGACTTGGAGGATTCATGAATTCAATCCAGCCATCCGGCGACCATGGCGATAGCCATGGGCATGAAGACGATTACGGGCACGAACACCACGGCTCATCATCACCGATTATCTTTTCATTAGGTATCATGCTTTTCTTGATGGGATTCCCAATGTTTGCTGATGCTGCAAAGGCAATGCTGATGACCGATGCAGGTGGCAATGTAGGCGACATGATGCTCAGTTTTTTTGGGTTGGTCATCGTTGCCATTGGTGTTGCAAATTGGTGGAGAGAAGATCTTCCATTCAATGGTCACGGCGAACAAATTGCTACATCGCATCCGTTTGAGGGGCAACATATCAGAAAAGCAGGAATTTGGGTATTCATCATGTCCGAAGTCATGGTGTTCGCCACATTCTTTTCGTCCTATCTACGTATGAGAACAGAGTGGTGTACATTCTGGCAGGTACAAGCGGAAAATCCGTCCTGTCAAGTCGTCGGTGAAAATGGTGCAGTATCGTATCAAGTTGATATGCTCACAGCATCTGATTTCCTCCGTCCAAATGGTGGAAGCATGGTACTCGATGATGGTACTGTCATCGGTGGTCAAGGCGACTTCATGACATTGCTTCCGGGTGCCATAAACACATTTGCTCTCATCATTTCATCTTACACCATTGTTCTAGCATTGAAGACTGCCAAAGCACACAACTGGGAGGCACCTAAAGGCTTCATGGGCAAAATCATGCCAACTCAAAAGGTTGCAGTACGTAATTATCTCATTGCGACGTTCCTTCTCGGTTCTATGTTTATCGTACTCAAACTCATTGAATGGAGCCATCTCGTCGCTGAAGGTTTTGACATCGGTACACAGGGCGGTTCTATCTTTTACATCGCAACTGGGGCACACGGATTGCACGTTTTCATTGGGTTGCTTGTGATGCTTTACTTGATTTTCAAAGCAGATACCGTTGGTTTTGATGAAGAAAACGGCCAAGGAATCGAATACTTTGGTTTGTATTGGCACTTTGTGGATTTGGCTTGGGTAGCTATTTTCCCAGCGTTCTATTTGTATTGAGGTGAAAAAATGGGAGATCACAAATTAATTATGGGCAAAGACATCTACTTCTGGAACTTTATTGTTCTCATGGTATTTACCATCCTCGAAGTTGGTGCAGTTTACATCGAGTTGGACCTCATGATTGTATGGACCATTCTCATCGGCGTTGGTATCGTCAAAGGCTACGGCATCGCAGCGTATTTCATGCACCTTCGTGGTGACCCTATCATCTACTTCCGTACTGCAATATTCCCTGTGCTCTTCGTCTTGTTGATGCTATGGGGAATCGGGCTATCGAATCCAGGTGCTGTCACAGGCCTTCCAGACTGGTGCACACCAAATTGGGATTATGCCGGTCAGCGTTGAGGCTCGTCCATGCTTCGCAAAACCTTGCTTGTTGTCGTAGCATGTCTATTTCTATGCACATCTGCCACACAAGCTGCGTTCATAGGGTATCAGTTGAGCAGACAGCCAATTCAAAATTTTACCTTGACAACCCAAAACGGTTCAGCATATGATTTTGACAGAGATTCGCAAGACATCATTGTATTATCGTTCATTTTTACCAGATGTCCTGATGTGTGTCCAACAATTACACAATCGATGAAATCAGTTGAATCCCTTCTCACCGAAGAAGAAAAGAATCATATTTCATTTGTCTCAATTACAACCGATCCTTTGCATGACGGTCCAGAAGAACTGGAAACATATTCACAAATACACCAGGCACATTGGCCTCATCTTACAGGAACGTATGATCAATTGCTTCCTATTTGGTCAAC
>CAZWXR010000095.1:0-5438 GCA_964637985.1 uncultured Candidatus Poseidoniales archaeon | reverse complement strand
CCTTCCATGAATTCTTGACTACCTTCGCCTTTGAACGCAGAACCAATATCCGAAAAGATGCTTGCAAACGTCCTCCACATCTTCGCTAATCCAAATATCCCCCCACCGACAATCGCACCTATGGCAATTGTTCTGATTGTTTTAGCAAAGGCAATCATCTGTAGTGATGCAGCCCCTCCCGAAGCATAATCCTGAATCGGTACATTTGCTTGTTGAGCCGCATCATAGATTGGCATGTTGAAAAAGACGGCGAGTGGAACGAGGAAGAACCAACCGACAATAGTACCTAGATTGACGAGGAAGGCCACTCTCGTTTTCATGAACCATCCAATAGCGAACATCGAAGGGGTCAAAGCCACGCCGATGTACGTGTAAGCAAATGGATTCCATTGAGAATCTTCACTCCATTGTGTGTACTTTAGCGACTTTCCATCAACAGTGCCTGAAGGCTGGTGGATTTTACCGTTTGAATAAAATGATGCGAGACCAATATCTCCGTAATGAACCGTTTCAGCAATGTAGTCGAGTAAGGCTATTTTTCGATTTTCAATCCAGATGAGTGGGTATTCAATTAAAAACAGACCGACCATCGTTAATCCTGTCCATACACCTATGGTTTTGAGTGAATCACGTGCATGCTCAACTGCTCCTGTACTCACATCTGAGGCGATATCGAGCATCTTGAGTGTTGCTTCAAAGCCAGGAAGAGGTAATGGGTCCTCGACGAGCCAAACCCTTCTAAAAATGATGAAGTACATCACACCGAGGAATCCTGCGAACATCGAGGCAATAATACCGATGAAGGCTAAACGAAATGCTTCCCCGTCACCAAGGGTGATCAGAGGACCACTGGCGAGTTCGTACTGAGGTTGACTTGCAAGCAAAAAGATTGCAGGGAATGTGAAAATGAAACCTGTCGAGGCATGTGTTGCCCCAGTTGTTGCCGATGTTGAAATATTTACTTCTGAAGGAGACCATTTGAGGGCCATGCCCAACAAGTATGCAATGTACCATGCTGCTGAAATTGCAAGACCTAATTTCAAACCTATGTACGCAGTAACTCCAGAAAATACTGCTCCGATGAGGATTCCTATCAGCACCTTTGAGGTATTCCAATGTGAAACTTCAAATGATTCTTGAAGGTTTTTTTCCTCAAGATATTGTTCGAGTAAACCGGTATTGAGATTGTTGTACATCTCATCATCGAGCCAGGTGAGTGTACCGTTTTCTATCGCTTGAAGACCCGCCGGAGTAACAGGTTGCCGATATGCTGACTGAGAAACTGTTTTTTTACCACCCTCAGCAGCCATATTCTCACCATTTTTCGACGTGGATAGACCTCACGCTAAACCATTGGAGTGTTCGACACTTCATGACCATTACGGCATCGTGTTGTCGAATCATGCTTGATTTCGATTCTTAGCATCTTCTGCCTTTGCAACTGCTATGCCATCTTCAACATCGACCCGACGAAGCAACAATGCACCTGCAACGATGAGCAATGATATTGCGAAAATACCGACTCGTGAATCAAACATAACCGTCATAATCGAATAGATCAGTGGACCGAGCAAAGCCGCTACTTTACCGAAGAAACCAAAGAAACCAAAGAATTCTGCAGAACGTGTTTCAGGGACCATTTGGCCAAACATAGAACGTGCAAGTCCCTGCGACCCGCCGAGTAGAGCACCTGCAAATACGCCGAGAAGGAGGAATTGGAAAAAGACGCTTAATCCGAGTGGAGCCCAGATATATGTACGTGCATTCTCAGGAATGAAATCAAGAAGGCCATCACCAAGGCTTGTGGGATGATTCAAACCAAGCCCAGTCGTTCCATTAAATTCGCCTCCTTGGATACTAAATGAAAATCTTGATTCATCCATTGAATTAGTGAGGTTAGCGATATTTTCTGATGTCAAATAGACTGTTGATGGAACTGCAGTACCATTGTCATAGAAGGCCCATTTTACAGCAAACCCCTGTCGAGTGACATCTGTATTTTGTTCAACGGGGAGGATGTCTCTAAACTCAAGAGCCCAAAGTTGCTCATCATTGTCAGGTAAAGCTGCAATAGCATTGACACCTTCTCGAGCCTCTACAGTGTAGTTTGAGGATGATTCATCCCACGAATAGAGAATGTCATATTCTTCATGCTCAGATAATTCTAGAGGAGCAAAACCTAATGCCCCAACAATGACGATACACCAACACACCAATGAAAATTGAAGTGCTGATTTTGTACCCCATTTTTCAGCTAATTTCGTAAAACCTATGGCTGCAGGTGCTGCAACAAATTGTATGATGAGAATGGTCACAATGAGGCCTGTTGTTGTAATGCCAAGAACCACAACTCCAAATACACCAGCAAGTGCTGTCACAGAATTGATTCCATCAATAAAGCAGAAGTAAGCGAGCATGTAGAAGAATAGAGTTCGAAAACTCTTGATATCCATTAGTGTTTCTTTGACTTCACCTAAGGCCATCTTCGTTGAATCGACGACCCCCATTTTTTCCATTTCGTTTTCAATATGCGGTTCTGGAACCATAGCGAATGTCATTTGTGCAAAGCCCAGCCACCAAATTCCAGATGACGCCATAACGAATGGAATGACCCAAGGTAAAACTGACCCTGATTCGTCGACAATTAAGGTGATCATTGCGAGGTGAACCACCAAAAGCAACCCTCCACCGAGATAACCAGAGGCGAATGCCTTGTTTGAAATTGAATCCATTTCGGTTTCGTCCCCCATGTGAGGGAGCAAAGCATTGTAAAATACGCCAGCACCATTGAGGCCAACATTCGCCAACATGAACATAATCAATGCCCATACCCACGCCAATGATACTCCAAGATAAGGGGCGGCTGCGAGTAGAATACAAGAGAGGGAACCGACAATTGTGAGAATTCTCAACCACCAAATTTTGATCATTCGTCGGTCAGCGATCACACCAAGAGAAGGGGCACAAACTGCAACGATAAGTGCTCCAAACATAACGGCTGCTGAAAACATGGCATCGGCGGTCCATTCAGAGCCAAGAATTTTCGTTGAAATTCCATTGGCCTCAGCAAATAGATAAGCAAACCAAGCGGGGAATACAGCAGTTGTCACTGATGTTTCAAACGCACTTTTTCCCCAGTCATAGGCACAATAGCCTCGTACTCGGCCGTCTTTTTCTTCACTAACTTCTTCGCTGGACATGTTTGTTAAACATTCAAATTAGTATTTGAACTGATATCCTATCAATTGAAAAAAATCAGTGGTCTCGGATGATTTTGTATCTGCCAAGAGCTTCCATCCACATGATTTCTTTTCCTGCCTCGATGTTCATCTCTGCTTCCATTGGAAGAATCATCATAGAGTGGTCTCGCATATTCATCGCATGGACTTCACTGCCATCGATATGGGTGACCATGGCCGTACCCTTTTCTATCATTGGAACGTTGATGGAATCAGTTACTGTTCCTACATGGGAGATTTTTTTGTCTGTGAAAATTGAAACGAGTTCGAGTCGGGCTTTTGCAGAACCGTGTTTTCCTGGTTTTGATTTTGAAATACTCAATATTTTGTAAGCTTCGTCGTCAACGACGCAAAAACGTCCTTCCTTAAGTGTCCGAATTTCTACTCTGTCTGTTCCGGGCATAGTGTTCCCTCACCTGTCCCTCTTCGATGGGATTTATGACAATATCCCTTGGAACGAACCAACAATGTCAGTTCTCAACTTCGAAATCACGTATGTCATATCGTTGGCCTGATTGATCCATGCTATGTTCAAGAACGAGCGGAGTGAGCCTTACAGCGACATCTTTTGGATGCGATAACGAAGCATTGTCATAGTAATCCTGAAATGTTTGCCTCATTGGAAACTTTTCATCAGGTGTTGATCGTATCGTCAATTGCATCGATGTATCAACGATGCCAGGTGCGATAGAAATTGCACTGATACCATCCAATTGTCCCTCGACCGCTATAGATTTGGCGAGCATATCCAAACCAGCCTTTGATACACAATATGCACTCCAAGATTCTAATGCGCGAAGAGAGGCACCACTTGAGATAGTGGTGATTCTTGACCGCTCAGCACGACAGAGCAGAGGCCACAATTCCTTTGTCATGTGTTGGACTGAAAGCAAATTCATCTCAATATTTTTTGACCAATCGTCAACATTCACTCGATAGATGGCATCGATAGGTGAAATTTGACCGGCGTTGAATATAACGCCATTCAAAGGACGATTTAACTCAAGAATATTCTTGCACAATTCAGCAACTTCGCTTCTGTTTGCCAAATCTGCGGAAAAAACTGTGACATTTGTCAACTCATTGAGTTCTTCAAGTGAACTGCTCGGACGAGCAGTTGCTATCACATCAAAGCCCCTATTGACCAATTCTTCAACAAAAGAACGACCAATACCTTTTGATGCTCCCGTGATGAGCCAAGTCCCTGTCATCAAATGGCCTCAATCGTATGTGTAAAAACCACGACCTGTTTTCCGTCCTAACAGGCCAGCATCGACCATTCGCTTTAGAAGTGGGGCAGGCCGATATTTTGAATCACCAAAGCCTTCATACAACACATTCATGATATGCAAAACAGTGTCGAGTCCGATATAATCTGCAAGTGTCAACGGACCCATAGGATGATTCATACCAAGTTTCATGATACCATCGATGGCTTCTTTGGTTGCGACACCCTCTTGAAGACAAAAAATAGCCTCATTGAGCATAGGGCACAAAATTCTGTTCGAAATAAAACCTGGGAAGTCCTCCGATGTGAGAGGAATTTTGCCCATTGTTTCAGCAGCTTCAATGATCATTGCGTTTGTCTCGACACTTGTTTCTTCTCCGTTGATAATTTCAACCAATTTCATGAGCGGGACTGGATTCATGAAATGCATGCCAATGACCTTGTCAGGGCGAGTGGTTGCACCTGCAATTTTTGTAATTGAAATGCTCGACGTATTTGATGCGAGAATGGTATGAGCAGGGCAAATGGAATCAAGATCTTTGAACAAATCTAATTTCCATTCAAGGACTTCAGGAATTGCTTCGACGACGAGGTCTGCAGTTTTACAAAGGGACCGATCTGTTCCTACGGAAATTCGGCCCAGAGCGGCATCTGCATCTTCTTGTGTCATCCTTTCCTTGCTCACAAGTTTTCCAAGAGAAAATTGAATTGTTCCCATAGCCTTGTTGAGTAATTCATCACTCATATCGACCAAGAGAACATCAAAGCCTGCACAGGATGCTACTTGTGCAATGCCATTTCCCATTTGTCCCGCACCAATTACGCCTACAGTCTTGATTGTCATGACTTCACCAATCCTTTGGTCTACACTCATGTTCAATAACTTGCGGTTGAGGAAATTTGCTATGAAAGCGGATGGTAGCCCGACTCGGATTCGAACCGAGGTCAGCGGGACCAAAACCCGCTATGAT
>CAZWXR010000094.1:0-5656 GCA_964637985.1 uncultured Candidatus Poseidoniales archaeon | reverse complement strand
TCAAATCTAGATAAAAGAGGCGGTTCTAAGTCAATTTGTCGAACAAATGGTTCATCGCTCATAGGTTTGAATCGTCCATGTTTCGGATTGGCCGCTGCAAGGACTGCACAACGGGTACTCAACGTTGCATTAATTCCGGCCTTTGCTATTGAAATTCGTTGTTGTTCCATCGCTTCATGCATGCTCGCACGGTCACCTTGACTCATCTTATCGAATTCATCTACTGCTGCCAAGCCCATGTCAGCCAACACCAATGCTCCCGCTTCAAGGGTCCATCGTCCATCAGCACTTGCATCTTGGACTGCTGCTGCGGTCAAACCTGCAGCAGAGGCTGATTGACCAGAAGTAAATCGTCCACGTGGCGAAATTTTAGCCATGTAACTCAGCAGTTGTGATTTTGCAACACCCGGGTCCCCCATCAAGAGAATGTGAATGTCTCCACGGATTCTTGTGGAATCTTTGTTGAGACCTGGGACCCCACCGAAGAGTTGCAGGGCCAAGGACTCTTTGACGTGATTCAATCCAAAGATTGATGGTGCAATCGACGCTTTTAGGATGTCATAAATATCCGGATTTGCAGCCATTTCCTTAATTTGAATCTCCTCTGTGTCTGTGACTTTAATCTCCTCGAGAGCAACGCTGTGATGCTCAAGTGAATGAATGTTGAAGAAATAATCAAACAGAGGTGTTTGCTTTCCACTTTTTCGTTGAGAACGAATGAAGAGGACGCCATTGGCTTTAACCCGGTCACCTGGAGTGACACGTCCTGTCAAATCTTGCTCTGCGATGCACATTAGCCTGGATGGTTGAAGCCCCCCTCGCATTGATTCTGGCAATTCTTGGAGTTCGACGAATTGGGTGTTGATCAAAATAGAATGCTGGTGGTGCAGAGTAAAGCGTGTCTGTCGTCCTTCGCGATTACAACCACCATCCACTCCGCTACACGTCAATGGTTGAACCAACTCTTGCTCATTGTATTGTTCAACGACCGTGGGATGACCGCATGTATCACAAACAAATGTCGCTCTGTACAATCGAGGTCGTACGCCTGTAATTTTTGTCACAACGGTATCGAGTGAGATGAAGACACCAATATCATGTGCTCGAATATCGGAAATCGGCCGGGTTTGCGTACTTGGCAGGTCATGGATTCGAACAAATGGTTGAAGATTACCGTAGCCACTATCGAGAAGGATTTGATTCAATGCACGGTTTGCTGATTGAAAATTTGCTTCAGGGTGTGCGAGAATATTTTGTGCAAAGTCATGGTCAAGACCTTCAATAATTCTGTACGAGACTTCAAGCGATTGATTCTCTGGCCAGAGTTGAGTGAGCGTGTGTATTTGCTCTGCGTATGTTTCTCTTAGCCATGTAACCCACCGTCCTTCAAGGTCTGCTTCTTGAATTTCTGAAATGGTACCACCTCGGCTTAGAAGAGTAGTTGCCTACCTTTTATGAAGAATTCTCAAAGCATTGACCACCCCCTCATTTCCTGTGGAGGTGAATTCAATCTATTGCGATGGTGTAAATATAAAATTCAATGCTGGTGGAAAATTGCCGAAGACAGATTCAAATTGACGCAGCATTTGTTCAGGGTATGCCCAAGCATTCCTTTGCTCCAATCAGAGGTAAGGTTGAACGGTTTTCTTTTGATTCCTCCTTGCTCGATAATCAATTGGGTGACCCAACGGAACGAGAAATAGTAGTCCATTGGTCTCTTGAAGGGCAACATATTCTTGACGACGGTGGGTCTCTTCCGGTGATTGTATATCTCGCTCCGTTTACCTCTAGTGCTCCTGCAAGAGCTGGTTGGAAGGCTTTCTCTGAATCAATTCTTCAACGACACGAACGGCTCGTTCGGGACGGAGAGATGAAACCAGTGTTTCTCGTTCTTCCAGACACATTTACTTCATTGGGTGGTAATCAATTCATTGATTCGCCGATTCTAGGAAAATGGTCCTCGTGGCTCTCCAAAGAATTACAACAACAAATCACCCAACGTTACTCGACAAATGGATGTTTTTCACTGGTTGGAAAATCGTCGGGTGGCTATGGTGCACTTGTCAACAGCATGCTCTTTCCTGACCATTGGGTTGGGGTGGCAAGTCATTCTGGAGATGTTGGATTTAATTTCATGTTCAAACATGATTTTTTCCACACACTCCGTCGACTCGAACGATTTAACTCGATCTATGAATTCATCGAGTACACACAATCTTCATCGTCAATATCATATGAATCGATGCATGACCTGATGATGGTGGCATTGGCTGCAAGTTACGACCCACCACAAAGTCATCTCATCAAGGATATTGCCTTTCCACTTCATGGAATCTTCCATGAGTTTGACGAGGAAAAATGGGAGAACTGGCTCCGTTGGGACCCGTTAAACATGACGCTTGCATACAGCGAGTCGCTCAAAAAAATGAAACTCTTGTTTATTGATTGTGGAAATCAAGACCAGTACAATATCCATTTCGGCACAAGACTTCTCCATCAATTGTTTGACTCATTGGACATTGAACATGTGTACGAAGAATTCGAAGGGACGCATTCAGGTATCGATTATCGGCTTGACACATCCATGGCCTTGTTATCACAATTTGAACTCACGTACGATTGAAGAATTATCGTATGCGGTTCATTCATGAACCCTCACCTATTGCAGAGGACATGAGCAAGTCAATGGATTACGCCAGTTCAGGCGTCGATATTGAACTTGAGGGAAAGGCGGTCGCTTCACTCATTTCGTCACTTGGAAAGAGTGCCCGAAAAGCAGGCACATTTGGAGCACCAGTACCAGTTCCCGGAGGCTTCGGTGGCCTGATCGAGTTTGGAGAATATTATCTTGCGATGGCGACTGATGGCGTGGGTAGCAAACTTCAAATCGCATCCTCCATGAATCGTTTTGAGAGTGTTGGAATCGATTGCATGGCTATGAATGTCAATGATTTACTGTGTGTTGGTGCTGAACCCATCGCTTTTGTCGACTATGTTGCTGTTCCAAAACCAGACCCTGAGTTTCACAAGCAATTAGGAGCTTCTCTCGCAGAAGCATGTCGATTAGCAAATGTAACACTTGCTGGTGGAGAAACCGCTTCGCTACCTGATATTGTCAATGAAGTCGATGTCTCCGGAACGGCTCTTGGGTATGTTCGAAAAGGTGAACAAATTACTGGAGAACATATTCAATCCGATGATGTGCTTATCGGACTTCCATCTGATGGAATTCATTCGAACGGATTTTCCCTCGTTCGAGCAGTTATGACTGAGAAAGGCTTCGATTATCTGGACGCAATTCCATTTGAACGTCATCATGGTGGAAATCCTTGTACATCGTTTGGTGATGTTTACCTTATTCCTACAAAAATATACTGCGACCCTATTGTTCAACTCCTTGAGTCCACTCATGCTGAGCATGGTTTCAATCGTGGTGATATCCACGGCTTATGTCATGTCACTGGAGGGGGATTAACCAATTTGTTGCGACTGCATTCAACGTTCGGTTGGGTCATCGATGCCCCACTTGCAGTGCAACCTGAATTTGATTGGCTCCAAGAGCAAGGGGGCATCTCAGACTGGGAGATGTATCGTACATTCAACATGGGCATGGGTATGGTTTTGGTGGTGTCAAAATCTGCATCTGTGGCCGTTCTTGAGTGGCTCCAAGGACGAGGCGTATCTGCACAAGTTGTGGGGCATGTTCACGATGATGGAAAGCGAGTCACCCATCTCCCGACGGGGTCAACCTACGATACCTACTAATCGGTGTGGTCTTGAACTCCAGTCGCGTGGGGTCATCATGGCCGATGAATCGAAATTGAATTTCGATGATACACAGTCGGGCCGACTTTGGGTTGAAGGAAAGACGGTTATTCTTCTACCAAATGAACAAGAACGTCCATCACACATGCCTCGTGGACCCGCCAAAAGGACCGGCCCTGGTTTTATCAACCCAGCAATGGCCCCGGCAAGGACACGTTCTGTTCTTCTTCTCGCTGATGCATTAGAACATGATTGGCTGACAAAAGGTGAACAGCCAATTCGTGCATTGGATGCACTTTGTAGCACTGGGGTTCGATTCAGAAGATGGAGGAACGAGATTCCACAATCCCTTCAACATCGATTACGAATTCATGCGAATGATTTAGACCAATTTGCATTGGAGAGGGCTCAGCAAACACATAGGGATTTCCCGCCCCCTTCGTCTTGGGCATTTGACGAAGTCTTGTTCAACGACCAAGAACGCGTGCATGGTCAACTTATCAATGGAATCTTCTACATGAATGAAGATGCACGAATCGCACTCAATCGAGGAGCGTACCAGTGGATTGATGTCGACCCTTTCGGTTCTCCAATCGCATTTCTCGATGCTGCGATTCAGGGTATTGGAAGACGGGGCGTTCTCGAGATCACAGCAACAGATACCGCAGCCTTGACCGGTTCAAGTCCATCTTCCCAGCGAAGAAGATACGGTGCAAATGGAATTGTTGATGCCTATGCACATGACGATGCAGTACGAACATTATTGGGCGTTGTTGCAACAACTGCCGCGAAACATGACCGTTACATCGAACCTATTTTGGCGCTCTTTGATGGCCACCATGTTCGTCTAACAGTCCTTGTCATCAGAGGCAAAGAAAAAGCATCATTCATTCAAAATTCAATTGGTTGGAGAACTCGATTGAAAGGCGGTGGCTATACCTTTGTGAACCATCCAGCACCTGATGAACTTGAAACTTCAAGCGGCCCGCTCTGGATTGCACCGATCTGGAACCGTGAAATAACTTCAAGAATTGATGAAAAAAGAGCACTTGAAATATGCTACCCGAGCGAATCTGAACGACTAGAACTCGACAAATTGAGCCAAGATTGGTCTGAACAAGACTGGGAATATTGGCGAAGAGAAATTTGCCGAAGCGTTCGATTCATTCAAGGCGCTTCAACTCTTTTGAGTTCGGACCATCTGCTGATCGACATTGATGATTTTGCAAAAAAATTACAACTCAACCAAATTCCCAAAATGGAGACTATTTTGAAAGCATTTACAGATGCTGGGTATGAAACTGCACGCGTACCTGACATCAACCCTATGTTTGCGACATTTGCACCGTTAGAGGAAGCCAAGCAAATCTTGTTGGATCTTGATTCTTCACATGAATGAAGGGTCAGCATCTGTCTCAGCATCAGATGCAAAGTCATCTGGTGCAGATAAACGTGGTTGAGCATTTGCCAAGGATTGTTGAACGCTCTCCTCAATCACACGAGCATATTCGAGTAAATCATTGAGCGGTATCTCGATACCGGTGATATCACTCAAAGCTTCAACCGCTACGGCAGCAGCACGGGCATCGGGATACAACGGACTGGCCTCAGCGAGTAAGGCTGTAACATCAAGCCCTAAACGGTCCCCTTCACTTAGCAAGAAACCTGTAATGCCAGTGACAATTCCATCCTGAATAGTTTTAATTCCAAGTTCTTTGAGTTGCTCTCTTGAAGATTCTTTGGTTGAAACGCCGAAGAGTTCTCCATCGTCAATTTCCTTTGATAGTTTTGGGACGCCATCGATGATGATAAGACGGTCAAAATTTCCTTTCGTGTACCATTCAAGGACTGTTGAACCGAACATGACATCCATCTCATTTTTGAATTGTAA
>CAZWXR010000093.1:4560-5657 GCA_964637985.1 uncultured Candidatus Poseidoniales archaeon | reverse complement strand
GTCCTTCATCATCAGCAAAAAATTGCTGCATCAATGCTTGGGGAACGTCGGCAAACAACGCAAGAAGAGGTAGAAGCCGTGTTTGAACGTCAAAGTCAAGTCAAGAAAACCAATGTCATCCAAGACTTTGCGAATAAAAACGAATGGAAAGATAAGGCACCAACCGCTGAAGAAGCGCATAGTATTGCCGAATTGCATTTTTCCAACGATCTCGACCAAAACCCACATGCACGAACAAACCCCTCAAAACCAATCCAACAGATTGACCGAAGTGATAGGATTGGTGAAGATGTTAACCTGACGTATCGACTTCAAGCACAACAAGAAAATCCACATGATGATGTCCTTGTCGATTTAGAAGTCGAATCAAAACAGAAGATTCGAGAGACCTTTTTGGATGCCGTAGCGAGTATTGATGAGTTGTTGGATAATGAAGATTAGACGATCTTCGGAAGAGGTTGTACTGATTCTAAAGATTCAAGCTCGTAGGTAATTCGCTGTGTGCCTTTTCCTTTGGATTTTTTTCCTACGATATTCATGTTCCCTATCTCGCTGAGGTTTCTTACATGAGTTCCAGCACACGGGCACATGTCGATCATATCCCCGATTTTTATGATGCGTAATTCTTCGACATGTGATGGTACCAAATCCATATTTGTTCGCTCCGCTGGCATTTGTGCATTAATATCGTTCCTGGTCATTGTTTTGGATACCACTTCGATGTCGTTGTTCAAGAATGTATTTGATGTCGTGGTCAATGCTTCTAATTTTTCTTCATCGAAAGAAATCGGCTTGAAATCAATTCTCGATGTTTCGATATTTATTTGATTGCCGACTGTCCTCGCCCCGTCGAATAATTCGTATGCTACACCACTTACGACATGTTGTGCAGTGTGCATTCTCATGTGTGCGTGACGTCTTTCCCAATCAATTGAACCTCGTACTTCATCACCAATCTCAAGTTGGTGGTCTTCTTCGATGTAATGTTCTACAGCATCTCTTCCTCGAACTTCTGTGACATGTTGAATTCCATTTGGACCTAAAAGCGTACCTGTATCCCAGTTTTGTCCGCCCCCGATGGGATAGAAAAGTGTACG
>CAZWXR010000093.1:1379-4460 GCA_964637985.1 uncultured Candidatus Poseidoniales archaeon | reverse complement strand
CAATCGATAACAACAATATCCGTTTCGAACATACCTGGCAAATTATTTGGAGATTGTAGCGTCAATTCTATTTTGTTCTTGATTTTCTTTGAGTTTAGAATTGTTGTTCTTGAAAATACATGAACACCAAGAGATACACATTTTCGAACAAGATGCTTAACCAACCATTCAATTCTAAATCCGTAACCTTCTGGTGAAGGAGATAACTGAAGAAAGTCTATTTCAGATCGTGTGAGTAATCCATCGAAGCATAAATCACTTTTACACCAACCAATCTGAAAAGATGGTGTTCCTATTTCTGCGTATGAATCAATAATAATAACTTGATGATTTTTTGATAATTCTTGAGCTATGAGGAGATGTTGAAGTGTTGGTTCTATGAATGTAATATGCAAAATTTTCACATCCGCTGACGTATTTCTAATGCAAATACTGGGCATGAAGGTATGCATAAATTACAATGTGTGCAATCTTTTTCATCTGCAATCACGATCGAATTTTCTAAAGTGAGAACGTTATGTGGACATAACATGATACAAGCTCCACAACCATAACAGACCTCAGTTCGAACATGAAACTCCTTAGTTTCATCTCGAACCATGTTTGCGCCAATTGTGATATCTACATATGACCTTCGTTATTTTCAAAAAATGGAATGTATCCCCCACCCCCCTATTTCCTATGGAACTAAATATTTTCATGGGAAAAGAAAACAAAAACAGAAGACGAAACGAAAACAAAACAAATTCATATGAAGATTATCGCGACAATCATATCAACATTAGGTTCTTTTTTTTGAATTATTTAGATGTCAACTGGAAAAAGAATTCCAAAGGAAACAAAGGGGGGACACCCACATCTTCAACAACATGCATTGTATCGGACTATCATGGTTGTTTTCTCTCCTGGACGGACATCATCATATCCTAAACAACCACCAGAAAAAGGAATACGTTACCATTATCTTGGCGGTGGAGATGAAGTAGGCAACGTTGGACTCGTTTTAGAAGATCACCAAGGAACACGTCTTCTTCTCGATTATGGTCTAGCTCCAACAAAACCCCCACGCTATCCACACGAAGCACCACTTATTCATGATGCAGTCATTACTCATTCACACATCGATCATTTAGGGATGGTCCCCTGGCTATGTGGACATTATCAAACAAAATTACACGGTACTCATGTTACTGCAGCGTTATCGGATATGATGTGGAAGGATTGTTACAAAGTGAGTTCCATCGAAAAATATCCGTTATCATGGGATAAGCGAGATATTGATATTGCCGTCAATTCTTGGTATGTGCATAATTTTGGTGAATCGTGGCATCATCATGATTGGGTTCTAACACTGCATTCTGCTGGACACATACCCGGTGCAGCCATGTTGGAAATTCAAACTCCAGAACAATCAATTCTCATCACCGGAGATTTCGATACCCGAGATTCACCTTTGGTTAAAGGAGCCGAACCAAGAAAAGTCGACACGCTTTTTGTTGAAGGAACATATGGCGGGCGATCACATTCATCTATGGAGGAAGAAATTCAACGATTCATTGCTTCAGTGGAAAAAGTAGTAGCCAGAGGTGGAACAGTTCTCATTCCTGCTTTCGCCAATGGTCGAACTCAAGATGTCATCATGCATCTTCACAAACATCTTCCTCATCTCGATGTTCATGTTGATGGTATGGGTAAGCGAATAGCAAAAATCCACCTCGAACACGATACCTATCTTCGAAATTCGACGGAATTAGAACGTGCTTGGCGGTGGGCCAAACAAATCTCTTCGAAAACCGACAAGAAAAAGGCGTTATCTGCTGACGTGATCGTATCGACCTCGGGTATGCTCGATGGTGGACCAATCCTATGGTATCTTAATCGATTAAAAGACGACATGAGGAATGCGTTATTCTTCACCGGTTATCAAGCACGCGATACGGGTGGACGGAAATTTTTGGATACGGGCTTTGTGAGCATATACGGCCAGGAACATAAAATTCGATTGGAATCAAACCATTTCAATTTCTCAACTCACGCGGGTCACCAAGAAATTGTTGATTTTGCTAAAGCCTGTGAGGCTAAAACAGTCGTCGTGTATCATACCGATGCGACCAATGCACGACCGCACCTCGTCACAGAACTCGAGACTGCAGGACATATCGTCCACCAGCCGCAAAATGGTGTTTCAGAAATCCTTTTGCCATTTTGAAGAAAGTAGCCGAAGTCATTGAATATACAAACCGAATAGGAGGTTCGATAGCGATGGCAGCAAAGAAACCCGTTAAAGGTGGACAAAAAAAGAAAAAGCGACGAATGAAGTTGACTTTGAAGCAATCCAAACTTAAAGCAGGTAGCGATACATATACCGATTCTGTCGGATGGTCGCAAGATGTTGGTCGAACACTCGACGATCAACCTACTGGCCCCGCTGAACCAGAAACCCTCCGTGTACAATGCGATATGTGTGGTTCAATGATGAAAATTCCAAAACCAAAACGTTCCAAATACACAGTAGCATGTGCGTATGCTGAATGCGGTCACGTGATGAAATTTGATTAAATTCAAAACCTCAATAATCACTCTCCTCCTTTTGTGCTTTCCATTGTTGAGTGGCTGCTTATCCAATATGGATGAAGAGCAACAAGTGTTTCGGTTGGGAACAACAACCTCGATGAGAGATTCAGGACTGCTTGAGCTGTTGATTGAAGATTTTACATCTCAACACGATGTGACAATCGAATATGTTGCGGTTGGGACCGGAGCGGCACTTGAACTTGGGAAAAACAAAGATGTCGATGCAATTATTGTTCACGCCCCGGACTTAGAGATTGATTTCATCGAAAACGGATTTGGTCTCGAACGCCATACCTTCGCTTGGAATCGCTTCATCCTTCTCTCGTATGAAGAATTTAATGGAAGCGTCTACGATGCATTGCATCATGTGTACGAGCAAGAAATATGCTTCATTTCAAGGGGTGACTTTTCAGGTACGCATTACAAAGAACAAGCCATTTGGGAAGAACTCAACATCACACATAACCTTCCTCTTGATGAGGATGAAAACGGGATCCATCCACTAGG
>CAZWXR010000093.1:0-1279 GCA_964637985.1 uncultured Candidatus Poseidoniales archaeon | reverse complement strand
TTCCTTTGTTTAGAACAATAATTTCATCAGCAAGACGTTTTGCTTGGTGGATGTTATGCGTTGCAAGAACGATACTACATCCTTCACCCTTCATCCTCAGTATTTCGTCTTCGATATTCCGTACAGATTCACCATCCAAGGATGCAGTGCATTCATCGAGAAGGAGCAACGATGGTTGTAAAGAAAATTGCCGAAGGAGCACGAGACGTTGAATCTCGCCCCCTGATAAATTTTGAATCGGTTGGTTATTCTCCACATCAAGACAAAATTTGTTCATTAAATATTGAGAACATATTGGGAGATTTGGGTAGAGGTCATTAGCAATACTACGTTCTCCTATGACTGAATTTCTCAACGCTATAGGTTGTTGCGGCATCCATATGCATGAGCCAGGTCCGTATTCCATCGAAACCCCCTCCAGTCCGGCAAGATAACGCAGAATGGTGGTTTTACCTGAGCCAGAAGGGCCGACTAAAACAATGACTTTTCCAGCCTCTAAGGTAATATCAACGCTGTTGATAATCGTCTTCCCGCCTTTTGCTACGTTGATTGAATATGGCTGTGGCGATCCAAACCTTACCGTCGATGGAAGGCCAGAATCTTCCGGCAGAATGATTTTCTTTTGGAAGATATTTTTCTTCGATATCGAAGCTAAAAAGAGAACAATAAATGTACAGAGGAGCAAAATAACTCCTAATTTCATCGCCATGTCAGTGTTGCCTTTCGATGTCTCAAGGACAATACTTGTTGTCATTACCCTTGTTTTTCCAGCGATATTTCCTCCCACAATAATAACAGCACCAACCTCAGCGATTGCACGTCCGAAGCCAAGAATAATTGCATGCGATATGCCTTGGCTCGAGAGTTTTATTTCGGCCCGAAAGCGTTCTCTGCCACGTAGTCCAACCGAGTAAAGAGCATCGTTGTATTTGGTTTGTGTTGATTCAAAAGCGTGCCACGCCCCGCCCCAGATAAGTGGAAGGATGATGATAAATTGGGCAAGAATCATCGCTTCAACAGTGAAAAGCAGTTCAAGTCCACCTAGCAGTCCGCGTTTTGAAAGAAGCGAGTACACAAAAACACCTACAACAACAGGAGGTAATCCGTACAGTGCATGGACGACGCGACGGATGTGAAGCAAACTCGGATGAGACGATCGGCTACACCACCATGCAAGTGGAATACCGACAATGGCTGCAAAGAATGTTGCAGAACCACTGGTCATGAACGAGGTGAGGATAATTCCCAGAAGGCCATCACCATCCATGAATGTGGGGTG
>CAZWXR010000092.1:0-5707 GCA_964637985.1 uncultured Candidatus Poseidoniales archaeon | reverse complement strand
ATTCACACATCATTTGGAGGTGCAATGCAAGGAACAAATTGGTACTTACATGACAATTCTGAATATGGTATTGACCTTACACGTTCTTCCGTGATTGTTCAAGATATTGTTCTTGAAAACAATGGATTTTCCGGTGCAAAGGTTGATGACGCCCGCTCAGTAGAATTCCACAACCTCACAAGTGAATCAAACGGATACCTTGGGACCACATCTCTCGAAAGCTCGGGATTAGCTTACAAAAAATCCAACGATTTGGAGAGTTCATCTGGCGATGTACGGTGCCAGAACTGCGTCTTGAAGAATAACTCAAAGCACGAGGTTTACGCTGAAGACTCGGTTGATTTGTGGCTTGAACAAATTTTTGTTGAAAGTGTAAATCCAAATGACTCTGCAATGTATATTGATAATTCAGGACTTACATTAAACGTGCAGAAAGGGCAGGTGCACCTCACAAATGTAGAGATTCATCAAGAGAGAAATCTTCTTTCGAACCAACCTGCGTTGTATGTTTCAAATGCAGCAGCCATCATCGATGGTCTTGAATTTGGAGGAAATCATTCGGGCATGTTTTGGGATGGGGCGAACAATGGAAATCTAGCATCTTCAATTTCAAATGCGAACTTTTCGGGATTCGATTGTGCAATTTTTGAAAATCACTCAAATTTATCAGGAATATACAACTCATGGTCGTCATCTTGCACGGGAGGTCTTTCCTTTGTCGACTCTTTTGTTAACTGGTCATTTGCATCAGATTATTCACAGGTGACACCACTTTCGCTTCTTCGTAGTCAAGTGCGGCTTCACGAATCGGTTGACATCGCTTACACCACTGCATCGTATCTCGAAAATTCGTATATTGATGTGGCTCATGACATTCTCGTTTACGTTCAAAATAACAAATCAAACGGGATTCCTTTTGCATACTCGAGCATAGAATTCGATCAATTCAACACCAATGCTACCATTTGGACAAGCGAACTTGGCACAGTTTCGATGAACAATTATGTTTCTTCACGATGGACATCACTTGGAAATTCTGGTTTCACAAGTGTCACAGTTGACTGCGGCTTTGATGGTGTGACGAATTCAACAACTCAAATTTTTCAGCAATCAATGACCATGTATTGTATTTTACCAATAGAAAACCAACCACCATATCTTCGTTGGGCATCACCCATGGAAGATAGTATCTACCCTTCCAACGCAGATGTGTTGTTCAACGCAAGTGGTTCTTTCGATATTGATGATGATGAGTTAACCTATTCCTGGACAAGTTCAATCGACGGTGACATCCTTACAAGCTGTACTGGATCATGGTCATACCCCGATGGACCAGAAAATGGGTCACCTTTCATCGCCAACGGGAACGATGGATTCAATTGCTCATTAACAGATGGAATCCATGTGATAACACTTGAGGTGTGTGATGATAATGGGCATTGTGTGAATGCATCACGAATTGTTGAACTTGTCAACACTCCGCCAATTTTGATTTACGAATTTAACCCGCCACTCGATGCATGGGATGAACTTGTCATGCCTCAAACAGGCACGCTCATCATCAATACATCGGGGACGTATGACCCAGAAAATGACCCCATTGCATGTATGATTAGTTTTACAGGATACAACCGGCAAGGGCCGGGCTGGAACAATGCATGGGTGTGTCCAGAAGAACTCATTTGGAACTTTGACCATGTGGATGACGACCCACCTTCAGTTTTCCAGCTTCATGTTACAGTCTGGGATGTCGCAGGAAACACCGCAGAATTTACAACAAATGTCCGATTATTCAATGAGATTCCTGAACCAATTTTTTCAGTCGAACGAGATTCAAATTACAGCGAAGCATTTGTGACATTCAACGGTTCACAAACAATCGACCCCGAAGGCGATAATCTGGAAGTCATCTTTTCTTCAAACCTTGATGGAACTTTAGGTGTTCTCAACAACGGTTCGACAAGTTGGTCTGGTTACTTGTCACGAGGTGTGCACATCATTACAATGAGCGTGAACGATGACCGCCCTGAGCATTCAAATTCATCGAGAACAACAACACTTCTTGTTTCAGTAGAGAATTCACCACCCAAAGCATTGATTGAACCATTTGAAATGACAACTTATGATTCTTCAGAATTGATTTGGTTCTCATCGAATGGTTCTGGTGATTTTGATGCTGCATGCGATACATTCCCTCTTGAAGGAGATTTTCACTGTGCTCCATTTGAACCATCGATGGGCTCAGAATTTTTGATTGTAACATGGACCTCAAACCTCGATGGTCGATTGACACCAGAAGGCGAAGATTGGTTATATTTTGAGCAACGATTGAGCGCAGGCAACCACGTGATTACCTTGAGTGTAGATGATGGCATTCACGAACCCGTTGTGACAACAGCAGAAATTAGTATTCTTCCATCTGCCCCAGTCATTCGTATGACGTCACCTGTCCATGGCGACGCATTCCTTTCTTCGGACGAGATTTTGCTCGATCTGCGAGAGAGCAGGGATTACGATGACGACGAATACACATTTTCTCTACGCTCAAATCTTGTTGAAGAACCAATTCTCGTCGAGCGTTCAACCGAGTCAATTCATATCATCCAACTTGGTCATGGAACACATTCATTGACGATATTGGCTACTGATTCAACTGGAATGGAACGTTCTGAAATATTTGAAATCACCGTGTTTGAATCGAATCCAACCGCAATGATAGAATCGCCTGAAAATCGCTTGTCAATTTCCCCCGGAGGCGATATTTTGCTGGAAGAGGCATCAACGGATGCTGACAATGATATTGTATTGAGGGAATGGCGACTTTGGAATAGTACGAGTGGACAATATCAAGTCATCTCAACCAAATCAATTGATACCATATCAGGATACGCCCCAGGAGAATACCACATTTCGCTCTTTGTCGAAGATAGCCGCGGACAATATGATGAAGCACACACCAATATTACACTGCAATCGAGTGTTCCCAGATTCGTTCAGGATTCAGTCGAGTTGAGTACATTGAAATTTACCACAGGTGAAAAGTCGGTATTGAAAGCGTCAGTCGTGTTAATCGATGACGACGGCACGACTCAAGATGTAAGATTAAACATCACCTTTGGTATTCAGAACTGGGAGGTCGCTATGGAACCAACAGGTGCGGATAATCGATGGGAAGGTTCGATTGAGTGGATTCCGCAAGAAGAGGGTTTACCATTTCTCAAAATTATTGCCACTGATGGCGAAGGTGAAAATGCATATGTTGATATCATAACTCGAACGTTAACAGTCGAGGATGGAGACACTTCGTCGTTCGGCTCGTTGCTCATTGGCATTGGAACCGGTCTCATCCTTACATTCCTTGCTGTTTTGTTCATCGTTCGTCGCAGAGCGAAGTTAGCTGATATTGATTCGATGATCTCTTGGGAGGCATTCCGAAATCCAGGCGAGCAAAAAGATGTCCCAGAATTAGATTCCTCCCAAGATGAGACCGACGAAGAAGCCATCATGCCTGCGATGGTTGATTTGGATGATTTGTGAGCATCATTGCTCGGGCAAGTCCTTGTTCAATGAGTCTGGATTAGAATCCCTTCCACCCCACGGTGTTAATGTTCGTTGAATCCCTAATCGCTTGAGGAATAAAAACTTCAAATTCTTCCAGCCATCGCCCCATGTGTGAATTTCTGCATCGCCAACACGAGGTCGATAAGGTACCGAGATTTCCACGGCTTTTTTCTTACCAAGATTTTTCCTTGCTAGAATTTTAATCTCTTCAGAAAGCGGCATGCCATCGTTGGTTGGTCTCATTTTTTCATCTTCGAAAATTGATTTTCGTAAAACCCACATGCCCGATTGCGAATCTTTGAATCCATAGCCAAAAAGAACTCTTGCGGTGAATGAGAGCACCCAATTTCCAAAGCCGTGAATGCCGGACATGGAGCCCTCTTCTGCTAGCGTGAGTCTATCGCATGAAATGAAATCGAGATTGTCTTGAAGCAATCGCTCAACGAGTTTTGGAATCAATTCTGCTGGATAGGTGCAATCTGCATCAAGTGTAACAATGATGTCATTTGATGCGACGTCAAAACCTGTTCTGTATGCTCGACCATATCCTCGACGGTCTTCAAGGTGAACTCGAATTCCTTTATCCAACGCAATTTTCCTCGTGGCATCCGATGAATTTCCATCTACAATCATGATTTCAAGATTTTTACACCAACCTCGTGGAATGGAATCAATGGTCATCGCAATGGCATCTTCCTCATTTCGAGTAGGAAGAAGGACGGTAACAGAGACCGGGAGGACATCCGCCATGGTGTTGTGCAGGGCTTGTATTATATTGAACCAATGCAAGAAAACCATGTTGTGAATGGCATGAATCCATTGGTTTGAAGGCTTGAACACCATCCCCTTGACCGTGCATATTGCGATTGTCGCAGGTGAATACCCACCTCGATGGGGTGGTATAGGCTCAGTTGTGTTTCATCTTTCTCATCATTTTGTTCAACTTGGCCACGAAGTATCAATCATCACTCGAAAACATTCAGGACCATTTCCTTCGCAAGAAGGCGTTCGGGTGATTCAGGTTCCTTGGACACCACTTCCGATGGCTTTTACTCGGTCGTATGGAAAGAATGCAAAAAAGGCGCTCATTCGTCTCCACAAGAAACGGCCAATTGATGTGATTCATGCTCATTTGCCTCTTGTATCTTGGACAAGGCGAGAATTTCGAACACTACAAGAAAATATTGCACCTATTGTATCAAGCCTTCATGGCTCATGGCTTGGTGAACGAGAAGGAATTCGTCGTGCTGCAAAGGCTAAGGAATCTGCAATTTGGCGAAATCCTAACGACACAGCAATTTGGTTGACCTCCAAATGGTATGCAAGGTTTGAACGGGCGGGCGTTTTGGAATCTGCCCTTTGTGTGGCAAATTCAGAATCGACAAAAAAAGAATTTGAACAATGGTACAAACCCAATCCTAATTTCGATTGCAAAGTGGTCCTTTGGGGCTGTGACCACATGGTCTTCAGACCTTCAAATGAAGATGATGAGGATGAACAAATTCGTCATGAGAAACTCCGCTTAGGGTATGGTTGTGGTGATGAAGCAGCACTCGAACATCAACCAACCACAGAAACCCCAATGCTGTTGGCAGTTGGTCGCTTGGTTGCTAGAAAAGGGTACATGACGCTACTTCGGGCCATGCCAGAGATTCTATCGGCAAATAGCGGAGCGAAACTGATTATCGTGGGGAGAGGTCATATGAAGAAATCCTTAGAAAAAACCGCAAAGAAGTTTGGAATTCAAGATTCTATCATTATTCAAAGCTCATTATCATTTGATCAACTCGCCCAACATTTCCGTTCTGCAGATCTGGTGATTTATCCTTCATATTACGAAGGCCAAGGGCTCATTCCTCTCGAATCTTTGGCCAGCGGCACACCAGTTGTCACCGTCAACCAGCCACCACTAACTGAGATGATTGATGACGAAGTTGGTGGATTATTTGAACGTGGAAATCCTCGTGACCTTGCCAGAGTTGTGATTGAAACCTTGCGTTCTAAAGAGCGGTTGCTTCAAGCAGAACGTGGCAGAGCAAGGGTTCTCGACAAATTTACCTATGAACACAATGCAGCAAAATTCGTAGAAATATTTCACAAGGTTGTACAAAAGAATTCTGAAGGCTAAGATGTCATCTCGAGTTCC
>CAZWXR010000091.1:0-5762 GCA_964637985.1 uncultured Candidatus Poseidoniales archaeon | reverse complement strand
GGTTGCGATTTGAACCACCGATGTCTCGACAGTCACCGCTATTCAAACAAATACTTCCAATTTGAACTGGGTCATCGGTAACTCTGTATGTATGGAACACTGGGTTCTCATCGAGTGCATTCAAACTGTATGTGATATACAAGTGATACGAAACATTTCCTGTCGCATAGTGGGCATTGCCATCCCAAGGATTTCCATCGATATTTGGGAGACCTAATTCGCTTGAATTCTCACTTCCTAAATATGCAACTGCAATTCGTCCTTCATCACCAGCGGAGGTTTGGGGAAAGACTGTGGAAATAACTTCAATAGGACTGATACGCAGACTTTCTTGTTCCCACGATTCACCTGAATCAATGCTTCTCGACATGTAAATACCTTCATCTGCACCTGTCCAAACATGATAAGCGTTTGATGCTGAATCTGTTGCGACTTCGGAATTTTTCCTGGGGTTTGGCGTTGATGCATCCTCACCCATCGTTCGTTCAAACCAATTAAATCCGTTATCTTTCGAAACAATGACCGTTGGCGTTGCAACACGTGGAGTGACATAGACTGTACCATCTGGTGCGGTTGTTATAGCTCCGTGTAGGCCACCATTCGTTGTTGCTAAACCCACAATTTGGCCTCCAACTTCAAACGATGCACCACCATCAAAACTTGTGAAACAAAAGATGCCAATGAGTTTGTTGTAGCAATAATACACTGCAGTTTCATACAATGATTGTGAAAATTGTCCTGCAAGGCCATAGCCTGTATCAGTCCATGGTCCTGATGCGAGTTTGATGTGGTCATTGATTGGTGTCGTCCCTGAATTGTGCGGGTTGCCAGCCCATGATTGACCATCGTTATCGCTCCAACAAATCCATGAGGTCTCGAGACCTTGCATTTGGACATTGAATATTCGGTCAGTAACTGGGTCGACCCAGCCGTAAGGGTCACTGGTTGTGAATGAACACGCAGGTCCGGTAACATCTTCCCACGACTCTCCATAATCACAAGACTGCATGACTTTTTCGAGGGCAATGAAGTAAATACATCCAGTTGAGGTGATGCCAATGCTCGGTTCTGGTGCATTTTCACCTACATCACTGAAATTAAACACCATTCGAAGTGGGTCAATATCAAGGCTCAATCCATCCGGACCTGTAACGAAAATTCGTTTTTGACCTTGTTCGACGAGGACCTCTTCATCCTCCACCTTTTCTTCGCCAAAACATCCGGAGAGAGATGCGAGAAGAATGAGCACACTCATCAGGAACGGATTGCCCCTCATGATTTGCCGCTTACGCACAATGAGATTATATTTGCTATCGAGTATTTCCTGTCTGCCTTCAGTTCATGCAAGCCCCAGCAATGCTAAACCACCCAACAATATCAACAAAGGAACAAGAACAAGTTCGATGCCAGAACGGGCACTTCCCAAATTCGATAACTCGGAGCCACGTTGTAGTGTACACTTTGTTCCGGATTCATCTTCATCACCCCACACTTCGATGATACTGTTCCCAAGTGTACCATCTAAGCCTTCGGATTGTAGTTCGGTTTGAGGCCGAGATTTGGTTTGACCAATCAGATAAACTGGATTTCCAATCCTCAAGCCCCAGAGTGTCCAACGATGCTTCTCGACTCTTGCATCGCGTAAAACCCCAGCAATAGCCTGGGACATGAGTTGTTTACCAAAAGTTTGGGCAAAAGCACCATCCCATTGTTTCAAAAATGTCCCATACTCTTGTCGTTTGAACGATGTTGTGTTTACTTTTATTCCACCAGTACCATCATGTAAAATAAACGGGCAACCTCCTCGGTCAGATCGGATTTGAACCCAATTGCATTCTTCCCTCGTGTTGCCTTCATTATCTTTCACGGTTCGACATTGGTATTGTTCGTAAGCCCATCGAAAACCAACCATGTTGTGCATAACCATATTGCTGTTCCCATCGACTACAACGGTCATGGCCCCAGCGTTTGCAGGGCGTACCTGACCAACCAACTCAGGATATCCAACGGGTGCCGAACGGACCAACGAAGTTGGCAGGTCCATCATTTGTCGTTGCATTTTTGCTTTTGCAGCACCTCCAAGCACCCCGAATAGACCAATGACGATGAAAATATAAGCAGGTATTGCTCCACCCTCGTACATGTCATCTGACATCACATAGGATGTCGTGTATAGGCCGATGAGGATAGCCAAAGTAAGGAAGACGCCGAAGAGAGAAAACGTTGCAGGGGTTGGAGTTCCAACATTGACTGGGTGTTCTGGCAAGGGTTGACCATCTTCATCTGCAATGTATGGATTTTCTTTATTCCATGTCGTTGGGCCGGGGGCAGGTAATATCCAGTCATTCGGGTCATTGGTCGGTACGTATGATGTTTGTTGGAGCCACCAATTTTCGATGGTCATGCCACTTGCTTCAGCCTTTGCTTCAAGTTCTGAGGGAGAAATCGCATTTTTTCTTAAATTGTGTAGCGTTGCTTGGTGCGTACCTGGCGTGACTCCAGCCATGATGAAAAATCCGACAGCTGATAGTGCAAGAAATGTCATATCATCAAAAGACAGAACGAAACCTGCGATGATGAGAATTGTGCAGACAACAAAAATAAACCAGCCTCCAAAAGTATACGGAAGGTTAACTTTGAATGCACCACCATCAAGGTCTAACATGTGTTTTGTCATACTCTGCCCTAGTGTGTTCATCTATTGAATGTTATTCAATTATCAAAGTTAATATCGCAACTCTCAATACCGAAAGAAATTTTGCCTGAATAAACAATTTAAACGGGGTTCTAATCCTTCAAGCGTTCATATGCGATTGTTTAGTCCAGATTATTGTTGGGAATGGAATGGCACGGAATGGGTAGAAGCATCTCAACCGATTTTCAGTCCTGATGGAAAACATCTCTGGGTTGGGGAAGAATGGATTCCAATTCCACCATCCGATAGCCACCAATCTATAGAAGGGGACGCAATTCATCCAAGAGATGTTCAAGTACATGTCGAAGTAGAAACTGATGTGCCAGATGACATGCCAGATGAGGTCTCGGATACATCAACTGATGAGCATCTTGATTTCAATAACGTTGAAGAAGCAAAGCAAGGTGATTGGAGCAATCACGCCTCATCAAATGAAAACAATCCTATCAATGAAATTGATCTATCTGGTTGGGAATTGTCAGTTGTCGGTGAAGATATTGATGGCAACAGAGTTGAGTTATACGATGAGAAACGAGATTTGACAGTTTCCGACTTACTTGCCAATCTATCTGATTATATTGAAATGATTCCAACACATTTTGAACGAGAAGAAAAATCTATTTTTATGATCACTCTGTATCTTATTCCACCTAAAGAACAATTTTTGCCTTGGGTCATTGAACAAAACGGAAAAGAAACCATAGAAGATGTGTATCGATGCTCCATTGATGAATGGTGGATGAAGAAAGTTATCGACCGAACTGCAACAGGGTCTCTCTATTTACCAAACTTGCATTTCATTTGGTATTCGGATTCCGAAGATATCAGTGCAGAGGGTCATTTTGGTTTCGATGTTATTCGGAAAATTGACTTAGATGTCAACCTCAAGATATCTTCGATTTCAACGGTTGACATCATGCAACTCGTCGTTTGGCTTGTCAACGGAAAATACGACAGAATCAAACAACAATGGCATTTATAACCAGAAATCAAAAGTGATGCTTGGGTAATTTCTTTTCTTCGCCCAGGTGTTGAATTCATTGCAATTCTTTTGAAATTTTGACCAAACAGGATGGGTGTTGAGGCCTAATTTTTTGGCACCCTCAGTGCATCGTAAAACAATAAAGTTCGATTTTTTCCCCTTTGACAACAAAAACTGACCGATGACTTGAATGAAGGCTATTTTCAATAATTCTTTCATCACAAGAAGTTCATCATTCGCATCCAACCAATCGTCTGTCCATACCATGTTTTGTTCATCGTTATTGTCGAAAGCGAACCAGTCATCGTCGAATTGAAAAGATTTGAAACTCACATCAGAATCATTTAACATTGCATGAATTTTTTCAAGCTCTTTTGAAACGTCAATATTTTTGAATGAAAAGTCAACATACTCCCTTGGCAAAAACGGATCAATAATTCCATACTCGTGGGTTGGCTGGCGGTGAGAAATAGGATATTGTGTCCAATCCAGTGTAGGATTGAAGTACACCCATGCCTCATCTAACCAAAGAGGACTATCAAGTTCGGGAGGAGGAGGTGGAGGAAGTTCCCTAGGGTAAACAATGACTTTTGCCCCGGTTTCAATCAGTAAGTCAATGTAAACTTGGTCGACTTCGGTGCCTCGTAATATGACCTGTTTTTTTTCCGCTGGTACATCAGATGCACGAATATCTTGAATGAGTTTGAAAATTTTATCGATTTGGCCATCTGATTTTGGCGTTTGCTGAGATTGACGTCGACGAAACAAACCTCGGCGTTGCCCAATTGCAGATGAAGGTGCAAATGTCGAAGTATCTAAAAACGACACTGCATCGATGGACCAAGAATTATCTTTGTCATCATCTTGAGAGGTCCCCTCTGCCCTTGACTCAAATTGATACCAAAATTCACCCTCGTCAACTTGCTCGATATCGCTGTGTCCTCGAATGTGTAGAAGGTCATTTTGCCAATCCTGAGTGCGCTCAGGATTTGTTCGGTAAACTCGAACTTTTCCATACAGATAACCCTCCTCAGGAGGTTCAATCGACGAGACATTTACCTGAGTTAAATCGAGTTGCCCCTCTTTTTTCATTTTCTGATATTCTCTTTGCCTTAACAGTCTTTTTCTTGCCCGTATCGATGGAATTGTCAAATCTTCAAGTGCGTCGTCCATCTTTGTAATCGATTCATCCAATTGGTGCTCTTCTGTAATATTTTCAAAAAACCCGCCTGTCGCTCCACTTAGTTGCTCAAAAATTTCTTCAACTTCACTTGGCAGTCCTAATCCAATAATGTGAAATTCTGCGTCAATTCCTAATTTTTCAATTTCTTCAATACAAGGACGTATACCTTTCGCACCTCTGTATTTTCCTCTTGATTGATTATCTAAACCGTCGCTAATAAGAAAAAAAATCCATTCATTATCCTCTTTCACAAATTCTTTTGCTTCATCAACTAAAAACTTCCATAAATATGTCATTCCGTCAGGAAAAGGAACGTGTATATTGGAAAGTTCATTCATATTTCGAGACTTTAGTGAACCAAGAACGACTGACCTTCTTTTGGTACAAATTGTCGTAATTTTGGTTGGGATGTCAACAAAACGATGGCACACCCTCTGCCAAACCATTTCTGCAATTTCATGACGAGTGTCCTTTTCAATCGGCAAAGACATTGATGATGATGTGTCAAAGTATATTGATACATTCACCAAATCATTCACCTTCGTGTAGGAGTATGTCGAACTTCCTCTTTATCAGTATTGGCTGAAATTCAGCCGACTACCTTAAGATGGAGCAGGTCACTCTTCTTCTAAAGTGTGGTGATATTCTACTGCAGCCTTTAATTCTTCCAAGTCTATTCGATGATCTTCATTATTGTCAAAGGCTTTGATAATCGCAGAGATTTGTCCTGGCGACAACACATCTCCTGTCAAATCCATTAACCCTCTGTACAACTCGGGGCCGTCCAGCGTCCCATTTTCGTCGCCATCGAATTGCCCAAATGCATCGTCGACACTCATGCCTTTTTCTTCAATTGCCAAAATAAATGCTTTCATCGAGGATTGAATATCCCACTCATCTGA
>CAZWXR010000090.1:0-5842 GCA_964637985.1 uncultured Candidatus Poseidoniales archaeon | reverse complement strand
GCGTGGGCTGCAGCCGTCTCAAGATGCTGACAAAGTCGAAGTTTCTGTGCAACCTCTTCATGTTGTTTGTGATATTCACGAACAGTAGCCGAAATTTCAGCGAGATAATTGACTCGTTCTGGAGGGATGACACCTTTTGAACCACCGAATTCATCTGTTGGAGCAGATGCTTCAAAGCCGACGAGTTCTGCAACCTTCATCCACAGTCGGTCAACGCCAGCGTCTGCAAACTGACTTGCAATTGTAGCGACAACAGGCAATTCCTCGTCGGTAAGGTCGAAAAGGTTTCGATTGCGTCGAACTTGTTTCCGAATGGCTCGAAGGGCATCTTCACTGCCTCGCTTTTCGAATTTATTGAGCACGACGACATCTGCAACGTCGAGCATCTCGATTTTCTCGAGTTGTGTGTGAGCCCCAAATTCGGCGGTCATGACATAGAGCGAATGGTCAGCCACGGAGGTGATGGCATCGCTTCCTTGTCCAATTCCACTCGTTTCGCAGAAAATAAGGTCGAAGCCAACTGCTTTTGCAACGTCGATTGCACGGTCAAGGTGTTGGCTGATTTCTGAACCAGAGCCTCTGGATGCGAGGGACCGCATATACAGGTCATTGTTCGACAGAGAATTCATTCGAATTCGGTCACCGAGGAGTGCACCTCCGGTACGTTTCCTCGTAGGGTCAACGCAGAGCAAACAGATGCGTTTGCCGGGGTTATCGCGGAGAATTCGGAGCATTAATTCGTCGAGTAAACTCGATTTTCCTGCCCCTCCTGTCCCGGTAAAACCGATGACGGGTACATCGCTGGACGATGAGCGACATCGTTCGAGGACTTCGCTAAATTCTGCATCATTCATCGATTCACTGAGTGTGAGCAAAAGGCCAACATTGGCCATATCCGATGCCTGTACTGGACCGTTGAGGCTTTTCATCCGTTGTTCGCTGACCAGATCGACTTCGGAAGCGAGACCCATGAGGTGATGAATCATCCCCAACAGACCCATGGTTCGACCATCGTCTGGTGAATAGATTTTGGAAATTCCCGCTTCATGCAGTGTTTTAATTTCAGGGGGAGTGATGGTTCCTCCACCTCCTCCAAAAATACGGATGTGGCTACATCCTGCTTCATCGAGCAATTGTCGAATATACGTGAAGTATTCGACGTGCCCTCCTTGATACGAGGTAAGGGCAACAGCGTGTGCATCCTCTTGGATTGCACAGTCCACGACGTCTTGTGCTGAGCGGTCGTGACCAAGATGAATCACTTCTGCCCCACTCGATTGAATGAGTCTTCGCATGACGTTAATTGCCGCATCGTGCCCATCGAAGAGCGATGCCGCTGTAATCACACGAACAGGGCCTGTCGAGGTGGTAAAGGTGACTTCGGCATCGCCTCCATCATCGCTCATGGTCATTCCACCATGTAATGGTTCATCAATACACCTTTTGATTCAAAATACAAGTTTTCAACGATGTTTCCAACCGATATTGAATTCTTCACGTTTAACAACTTGAAGCCTCGCAGGTCGGTTTAGGGGATAGCAGTGGTCCGAGAACTCATACGTATCGAAGGGGTCGACAGGAGTTTTGGCCCAGTTGATGTTCTCAAAGATATCACATTCAATGTCAATGATGGCGACCGAATTGGTATTGTTGGGCATAACGGTGCAGGGAAAACCACGTTACTCAATACGATTAGTGAACAAAAGCAAGATGTCGGCGATGTCGAACTTGCCCCTGGCATTCGACTTGCCTATCTCACACAAATACGTGATTTAGAATCAACCAAAACAATCGAGGAAGAGTTGAGCAGAAAAGGTCGACAATTTCAGGAACTTGAAGAGGAGATTGCATCAATCGAAGCACAAATGATTGACCCCTCGTTTTATGAAGGCGACTGGGAGCCTGTGATGGAGCGATACACCGAACTCCAACAAACGCTTGCATCGAGCGGAGGTGGCAATGTTGCAGGGATAGCGAAAGGCATTCTCGAACGCCTTGGACTTGACAAGCATCCTATGGAAATGCCAGTTGCTCAACTCTCGGGCGGAGAGAAGGCGAAACTTGCCTTAGCACGCCAACTTGTCGGACTTGCGGGTATCGATGTCATCTTTCTCGACGAACCCACAAACCACCTTGATATTCAGACCACGGAATGGCTTGAATCGTTTTTGCGAGATTTCAAAGGGGCTCAACTCATCGTATCTCACGACCGATATTTCCTCGACCAAGTTTGCACACGAATCATTGAAATCGATAATTTGAGAGCATGGCCATGGAAAGGGAATTATTCTCAATTCATTACTCAAAAAGTAGCGAGTGAATCCTCTCTGAATGACCAAATCAAAACCACCGAGAAGAAAATTCAGTCGACACTTGGAGCATTGCAACAGATGAAACGTGCAAACAAATACGACAAATCCATATCGGCAAAACACAAAATGGTCGAGCGACTTCAGCAGGAACTCAAAGCCCTCAAGGCGAGAATGCCAAAGAAGCGTAAACCCCTCATCATCAAACTCGAAGCAGTCGAGAAGGGCAGCCGAGATGTGTTGATGATTGAAGAGGGTACCAAGACTTTCGAAGGTCTTGAAAGGCCGATTCTTAACAATCAATCTCTCGAGGTAAGAAAGGGTGACCGAATCGGCATTGTCGGTGGGAATGGTCAAGGAAAGACGACATTGCTCAAACTCATTAATGGGGAAGAAAAATTGGATTCAGGAAAACTCAGTCTTGCACCAGGGGCAATCATTGGCTATTTCCACCAAGACCATGGAACGCTCGATTTCTCGCTCAACCCAATCGAACAAATCCAAAAGTTGAGGCCGGATTTCCAGTACGGCGACATCCGAGCCGCACTTGGCCGATTTCAGTTCAAAAATGACCAAGTTGAAACCAAGTTATCCCAACTTTCAGGCGGCGAACGTGCAAGAGTCGCTTTACTCAAACTGCTTCTTGAAGATAACAATATGTTGCTGATGGATGAACCGACCAACCACTTGGATATGGAATCCAAAGAAACGCTCGAGGAGGCCCTCATCAATTACGAGGGTTCTCTGGTCACAGTATCCCACGACCGGTGGTTCCTTGACCAAGTCGTCAACCGTATTTGGGAACTTGAAAACGGCGTGATTACAGTGTATTACGGAAATTATACTGACTACATTCGGGCAAAGAAAGGTCTTCCTCCACTCGGTGAAGATGAAATTTCAGAAGTTTAATTCCACTGTTTCAATAACTCAAATTTCGTAGCATTTTTGGGTTGACTTTTGGTTTTCCATAGCTCCATTCGAGGCTCAGGGGTTGGGCTTTGAATTTCTCCATCGGTTGAAACACCATCCCAGGTTGCTTTCGCATCTGCAACTGGCCAGTGCAATACAATGCCATATTCGATGCCTGAAAGCATGGATGCGCTGTGGATGGGTGCATTGTGAAGATAACCAAATAATTGCAACCTTGCTTTATCTTTGTTGCCTTTGGTCTGATCAGAATGCTTTACTTCGATGATGATGTCCTTTGTGAATGTGTTTTTCCCACCTGGATGTAAAACAAAATCTGCACGTAAATCTTTGAGTGGGAACGATTTGTACATCACCTCAATCGTTACTTCAGAATGATATTTTAATTTGGCTTTGTTCAATTCGTAGGCAAAGCATTGTTGGTAAATTTTCTCAATAGAACTTTCTGCAGCAAAATAAAAGCATGTTTTATTGACATCGCATGCCATCTTAAAAATCAAATCACAAATCGCTTCCAGGTCCTTGTCCATGGTGACCTTCTCCGACTTCATCATTGGATTGTTTGAATTTCTTCATCGAATTTGGACAGGAGATTTCGTAGTTTGACCTTCATAGATGGCGTCATCATGTCGTTGTCTGTGGTCCATTCTTCATGGTCAAGAATGATTGTTTTTGCAACTTCATAACCTTTCCAATCAGGGGCCTTCATGTTGTTTGACTGCAATTCACCAAGCAACCATTTTCGGACTTCTGGTTGCTTGCACATGGCTTCGTCAGATGAATCGACGGAAACACCTGCTGACGACGCAGCATTTCTCAGTGCCTCAAGGTTTGGATGGACGATGAGGAAGGTGTTCTTCATGTTTCGACCATCGAGCACAGCCTGTTCAACGAGTGGTGAGAGTTTGAGATTCTCTTCGAGTGAAGACGGAGCAACGTACTTTCCATTTTCGAGTTTAAATTGAGATTTCACTCGACCAGTGATGCAGAGGTATCCATCTTTTGTGAGTTTACCCAGGTCACCAGTTCTGAAGGTGCCGGGTTCGGGAATAACCTCTTTGGTCGCTTCTTCATTGTTCCAGTAACCCATCATAACGTTTGGACCAGTCACAACGATTTCGCCCTCATCAGGTCGGTCTGGGTCATCCCAAGCGGATGTGTCGATGGAAACTTTGACGCCGTTTGCGACAAGCCCAACCGTGTTGAGTTTACTTTTGCCAGGGCCCATCCAACCGTTCGCTGAAACGAGCGGTGATGTCTCGGTCAAACCATAGCCTTCGTAGCAGTTGAAACCAACCATTTGGATAAAGGAAGCAACATCAGGGGAGAGGGCTGCTGCACCAGACATACAGAATCGGATGTTACCGCCGAAACGAGCACGCACTTTCTTCCACACAAGTTTGTCCCACAATTTGTCGCCGAAGCCCTTTGGTGGAACAGCGTCACATTCGACACCAGCCTTTGCGATTCGCTTTGCTGCAGATTTCCTTGCATTATTGATGAACTTCTTTTTGAGGCCCGTTGCAGCTTCGAATTGACTGTTGACTCGATCATAGAATTTGTTCCAAACTCTTGGGACAGCGAGAAGAACTGCAGGTTTGATCTCCTGACATTCATCTGCAATTTTTGTTAAATCTGAAATGAGGTTGATGTGGACACCACAACGAATCATCCAGTGCAAATCAAAGGTTGAGCCAAAGGAGTGGGCCCATGGGAGAAATGCAGCATTTTTATCGCCGATGTAAATTTTGAAAGCCGATTGAACACAGAGAATGTTTGACAATGTATTCCAGTTTGACAACATGACGCCTTTTGGATTTCCAGTGGTTCCCGAGGTGTAAATCAATGTGTTGAGGGCAAATGGGTCGTCGGCAATTTCAAACATGTCAGCACTTCGACCAGCATTCACGAATTCGTTCCATGCGTGAACGGTGATGCCTTCAGGAGGTATTTCGTTCGCCTCTTCGTCACCCAGCAAGATAATGCCGCATCTTGGCCAACCCGATGCATCGTTTGGCATGTTAGCAACCAGTTTGTCAAGAACCGCTGTGTCTTGTACCGCCAAAATTGCAGGTGTGGAATCGCCAAGAATGTACGCCCATTCTTCGCCGTGCTGGTGAGTGTACATCGCTGTGTAGGCTGCACCAATACCATTTGCACCGTACGAAAGAGCGGCCCATTCAACCGAGTTGTTGAGAATAATTGCAACTCGGTCTCCGGCTTTGACGCCCACTGCGGCAAGTTGTTTTCCAACAGATGTCGCAAGTTCACCGAATTCATTGTATGAGATATGCGTTCTTGGCATACCTGGGCTCTGTATGAAACCAAAACAAGGGTCGTTACCAAATCGCTCTACGCTTGTTGCTAACATTTGGTATAATGTTCTCGGGTCTTCGCCTTCCGGTTTTTCCCATTGTCTATCATCTGGTTGTCGTTCCCAGGCCATACGTAGTTCTGCCATGAACACTTGATGTAGTGAGGCACATTTGAATGTCACTACGATTATTGATGAAGAACGGCAAGAACATTTTGTTTCCAATCTTCACCATTGTTTCGATTTGCAAGCGGACTTGCTGGGCTGGGATGCCAAACGGTTTGAATCAATA
>CAZWXR010000089.1:0-5900 GCA_964637985.1 uncultured Candidatus Poseidoniales archaeon | reverse complement strand
GGTTGCCAAATATCTGGTCGGCCACCGCCAAATCCAAACACTGGTCCGCCCATAGATTCGATGGCAACAATTCCGGTAAGGACGAGAAGGTCAGCCCAACTGATTTTGTTGCCGTACTTTTGTTTAATTGGCCACAATAATCGTCGTGCTTTGTCGAGGTTGCCGTTGTCTGGCCAACTGTTGAGTGGAGCAAATCGTTGTGCGCCGGTTCCAGCTCCACCACGACCATCACCAATACGGTATGTTCCAGCGGCGTGCCAGGTCATTCGAATGAAGAATGGTCCATAGTGGCCGTAGTCTGCTGGCCACCAGTCTTGGCTGTCGGTCATGAGAGCGTGAAGGTCTGCTTTAAGTGCAGCATAATCAATCGATTTGAATGCTTCAGTGTAATCAAAATCCAAGCCAAGCGGGTTCGTTTTTGCATCATGTTGGTGGAGGATGGTCAAGTTGAGTTGGTTTGGCCACCACGCTTGGTTTGATCTCTTTTCTGGTGTGGATGTCGTCATTGCCCCGTGCATAACTGGGCACTTTTCTTCGTCGCTGTAGTTGTGCATGTTGTTTCCAATTTAATGGGATATATAAGAATGAGTTTTACCAGAGCACGGTGATGAGAAGGTAGGTTAATGTTATGTTGGCTGGGCTCTTAGAGCAAGTTATGGCTGATATACCGTTGTTAACGATGGCGAAGAAGCAAATTCTTGCTGAAAAACCAAACTTATCTGCAGATGATGAACAACTGGAAGAAACCCTTTGTATGCTTTGTTCATTCTATTCTTTGGATGACATGATGAGTTTTATTTCGTCAGAAAAGTTTCGTTCCCTTGCACTCCGAGATGAGCCGTGGATTGGTTTTGAAATAGGATTATACAAAGACCATACAAAAACAATTGAATTTATTCCCTCCGCAAAAGAATATATTCTCGCAGACTCGCTCATGTCGGGTGTTTTTGAAAATAATTTATGGAATGGAGTAACTACAGATGAATTGCATCAAGCTTTGCTTCTTTGGCTCAATCTTTCCATGAGTGATGTTCAATAGAAAATTGAGCAGCATGTAAGTGAGCCATCGGCTGCACGTATTTCGCTAAAATCGAGTTGGGTGACTTCTAGCCCCTCGTTCTCTAAATATCTGGCCACGGAAGGGTATCCTTGTGCAATGAGTACTTTGTTACCGGGTAAACCGATGGTGTTGCAGCCATAGACCTCTTCTGCTGGCATCATGACCACTTTTACACCTTCAGGCAATTCACCAAAATCTTCTGGCTTGAGGTAACCTTCTGCTGCGAGGATGATGGAGTCAGTAGGTGTTGAAGAGATGCTTGTCAAATGAAGTGCGTTTGATGGAATATTGATGATACGTAATTCATAGCCTAGCCATTCAAGTAATTCGTTGAGAACAAAAATTCCACGGTCGTTTGTTCTCGTTGAGCGACCCACAAAAAAGAGGTTGCCTAATCGTAAGATGTCACCCCCATCCATTCTTGCCTCACCACCCATCTTGCATGTTCGGATTTTCATTTTCCGAAGTTGTTTTTGGAGGTATTTTGAAATTGGCGGTTGTTCATTCACTCTAGTGGGATGGCCTGGAACGGGAAGGAGAATGTGTCCGTCGATAACAACTGCCTGATCTTCAACGAAAACGCAATCGGGGTGATTTTCATCTGCATCGATGACATGAACATCAATACCTGCGTTTTTCAAAGCTTCAACATAGGTTGCATGTTGTTGCCGGGCGAGGTCAACATCCTTTGGCCCCGTTCCGAAGTAATTCGCAAGTGCGTTGGTGAACGATAACGGAATATTGCGAACAACCGCTCGCCGTTTTTGGTCCAACCGAACGGTTGCCATGTAAGAGATGTCTAAGAGGGTGTCTTTAATTCTTACGATTTCCCGAAATTAACTTCCGCTTTTTGACAATTGAAGATGTTGATGAAGCGATGGGTTAGATTCAACATGGGGGGTCAACTCCCTCGGACATGCAACGTAAGAAGTTGATGCCGTATTTGCTTTGCTCCATGTTCATGCTTGCATCGCTATCGGGTTGTTTTGGCGAAGAAAACAACGATGATTTTCCAAACATTTCAAGTCTTGAAATTTCGCCTGAACAATGGCAGGCGGGAATGTGGAATCGCGTCGCATTCAAGGCTCTTGAGCCGATGAATGTCTTCATCCCGCATTTCTTGCTCGATACATCGACACAATTTATTCAAAATGGGACTATTTTATCACTCGAAAAAAATGAAGTCGTTGAGTTAGAAATTCTTCCGAGTGCTCGTCTCCAAGGTGCTCCAATTATGATATCGGCCATTGAAGATAAACAATTTCCCCTCCGTGATGCGAATGAATCTTGGTCAACCTGGTTTGTTCGCACCGGCGGTCAAGGAACCTCAGACATGGGTTGGGTTCAACCAACGATCAACCAAGAAGGTGGTATGCACCCATATGTCGGATTTGCTAATATGAGTTCTACGAAAAAAGTAGCTTACGCCGAAGTCGCCCTCTCAAGACCTGTCGATACAAGCTTGACTGTAGAGCAAGGACAAGCTCATAGTGAAGGGTGGGTTGATGGTCGTGAAGTATACGACTGGATTGCGATGATTACAGATGAAACATTCGATGCCACAGACCCAAATGACTTCGCTGTCGGCTATCTTGACCGTTGGATTGGTAATGGAAATCCTGCTTATGAGGATGCAGTGGCGTTCTTTTCTGGCGTGATGGAGGGGTACGGTCTTGATGTTGAAGTGCATCGTTTCCAAGCTGGTACTGCTTGGGCGGTTAATGTATGTGGGTACAAGACCGGTTCGGTTTACCCGAATGAGTGGCTTGTTTTTGGTGCCCATTTCGATATTGCTCCTCCAGTGGCGTATACACCTGGACCAGACATCCCTGGATATGGCACGCGAACTGGAGCCTACGATAATACCGCAGGAACTTCGATGATTCTTGAGACCGCTGAGTCGTTATCGAAAGTCAACACACGACGAACAATGGTGTTTTGTTTGTGGTCGAGTGAAGAAGAAGGCTTGTGGGGTTCATCATCTTGGACTCAAGATATTGCAGACAGAGAAGAAATCAAGGTAACAAATTACGTCAATCTCGATATGATGGGTATTAATTGGCCAGGTGATTGGGTTCTTTCATGTTATATCGGTCCCGAAGTCGACCCGAACATCATCGACCAAGCCCCGATGTATGAACTAGCAGAATGGATTGGTGCTGGACAGTTGGGTCTTGAAACTCAGATTGCTCGCGGTTGGGATGCGTGGTCAGCTGATGGGGAGGCCGCGATGTGGTCGAATCAATACGAAGACACCGTTGCGATTTACGAATCGCCAACCGCTCGTTCTGACCATCAACCATTCCAAGAGAATTTGAACACAATCACGATGGGATGGAACGGTGTTGTAGATGGTTATCCTTGTTATCATAGAGAATGTGATCGATTATCTCAGATGGAATCCTACATGGAAACAGATAACGGTACCGGTGAGCAAAATTTGGTTGAGAGTTTCGATGTTGTTGCTTGGTGGTCAACGATGGTGTTTCTCTCCCTCGACCAAGACCCTATCCTCAACGAACTCTGACCTACGGCGTTCAATGATAAATGCTGCAGCGACCACCGATATCAATACAAGTGAAGTCGGTAAGAATGGCGTATCTTCCGATGATATTGTGGTTGTGTTCGTGGTGTTGTTGGTTGGCGGCTGTTCAGGGGGAAGAGGTGTTACTGTGATGGTGCCGGCCATGCCAAGTGCAGCATGAGGTTCACAGACGAATTCATATGTTCCATTCATCCCACGTTCAAAGGTAAAAGAATAATCAACATTCCTTTCAGGTTCACCTGAATCAAAGACGCCATTTTGTTCAACCGCATTGTGAGGTAATGCTTGGCCACTCCAGAAAAATCGAACTGTCTGACCCTCTTCAATGGTCACATCCGATGGACTAAAACGCAGATTCGTACTATCAACGGTGATGATTGTAGCGTTATCTTCGATGAGGTTTGCAGAGGCTGCCGGCACAAAAAAGAGGAGTGATATGAGCAAACATACCTTCTTCATGGCGGCTGCTACGTTGTTCCTTTCATATAGTGCTGTTTCTATCCTCATCTATCCTTCGATGAGGGGGCATCGTTCATCATCGACAACTTCGATGTGAAATCTCGCCCAAAGGATAGCCATTGCACTTGTTTTCTTTTTGTTATGAGTGGTCCTCATCATCAGTATACTATTGGTTTGCTACCTATATCAAACTCTTGTACGCATACTTCATCGTAGGATTTGAGAAAGAGAAGGGCTTGGGGTATGCATGGGCGAGAGGAAGATGCGGGCTGCTTTGCTATTTGTCTTGTTCTTTACAGCCGGGTTTTCCGGTTGTTTTGGAGAAGAAAATAATGAGAATATGATTCGGCTCAAAGATGTTGATATCACTCCAAAATTGCTCGTTGGTGGTGTCTTTCAGGGGCTAACAATTCAAGCGAAGAACGACGTTTCTGCCTTCGTCCCGTACTTGATGAAAGATTTCGATACGGGTTTTGTGTACAATTCGACTGTAGTTGATTTGAAGGCGGGTGAGTCTATTCAACTTCAAGTCCTTGCTCCTCCAAGAGCTGCATCCGCTGTCGTGCTCCTCGGTGAATATGGACGTACGATGTGGCCACTTCGGGATGCGAATGAATCGTGGCACTCGTGGTATGTCTCCGGTGATCATCTCAAACCATCTTCTGGAAGTCTTGTTGTCAATGAAGAAGTTGAACAACGATTCAATCACACGTCTGTTAACAGTGCACCTGTTACCGTTGCAATGCTCGATGTTCGTCGTGACGTCGCTCCTGCTTACGATGAGTCGGAAGGTGGGCGACATTCAACTGGTGTGGTCAATGGGCGGGCCACATACAATTACCTCCACCACATCACCGACCCAAGCCCATCCCTCGACCTCATCGATGGTGTTGCGGGCTATTACGACCGTTGGGCTGGACAAGGAAATGTTGCTTACGAAGATGCTGCCGACTACTTGATTGGGCAACTCAATTCATTCGGGCTTGAGGTGAATATCCAGCGGTATGAATTTACTGATTTCTTTGGCAATCAAAACGCTGAGGGATACAACATCTGTGGGTTTAGGTATGGTGATTTGTATCCAAATGAGTGGATGGTTTTCGGTGCACATTTCGATATCGCCCCCCCTGCAAATCTTGTTCTCGATGACCCCCACGTCACCGGTACCCGTACATATGGCACAAGGGTTGGGGCATACGACAATACCGCCGGAACAAGTATGGTTTTGACCGTTGCTGAAGCGATGTCCTCGTATGAAACGAGAAGAACGATGGTGTTCTGCTTTTGGTCGGGTGAAGAAGGCGGTAAGAGAGGAAGTGATTACTGGACCGATTACTTTGTCAAAGAAGACAATCCTGAGGTCATTATTTCGAATTATGTCAACCTTGACATGGCGGGCGTCAATTGGCCAGGTGGTGGAGGGGCTCCACACAACGACCCTCAACCAACCATTGACCCCGATGGATACCCGAAAGACGAGGAAGTTTGGCCGATGCGAGTGTATATCGGGCCATCGCTCGACCACGACCAGTTCAACCAGCCCGAAATGGTCGGTTTGGCACTATGGATTGGTGCTGACGCGATTGGTGTCGAAGAACAACAATCAACACTGTCAGGAACAGGATTTGATGCTTCGACATGGAAGGTGGATGATTGGCTTGCCAAAGACCGTCCTGAGATCATCGTGTATGAAGACACAACCGCTCGCTCAGACCACGACAGTTTTCAAAGAAATCTCGGTACAGTAACGATGGGATTCGGGGGGCTTGTCGACGGTTATTGGTGTTACCATCAAACCTGCGATACCCTTGAAGAAATGGAAGCATGGATGGACAC
>CAZWXR010000088.1:0-6075 GCA_964637985.1 uncultured Candidatus Poseidoniales archaeon | reverse complement strand
GGTGTTACCATCAAACCTGCGATACCCTTGAAGAAATGGAAGCATGGATGGACACCACTGACAAGAGTTACGGTGAATCTCAAAGTGGGACTTCAAATCTTGTGAACAGTCTCGATATGATTGTTTGGTGGGCAACCTTTTCGTTTTTCCATCTCGATGAATCGCCTATCCTCAACGCATATATCGAATAAGAACCCTATGATAAGAGGGTGTATCGTGGGAACTTTTTTAATTAAGATGCATTTTTTTTTAACTAATGGATTCCCAAGTTCCGCCTTTTGTTGAGAAAATTATTGAGAATCGTTCAACGGTGAACATCATTTCAATTGTAATGTTGCTCGTCGCTGCGTGGGCTTGTTTGGAAATTGTAACAAATCTATCGGGCTCTGACCTCATACCTCCTGAAACAGGTACTGTCAAAGATGCAGATGACCCAGACGGTCAACGATTAAACGACGGGAAGGTGTTGTTCGTTGGGGCTGTCTTTGGCACACTAGGCGTTGTTTTCCAACTGATGATTGTCGGGTTAAAACCTGAAACTGAAAGCGTTGTTGTCATTGAAGAAGTTGATGAAGACATCGAAGAAGTTGTGGAATTGGAAACCCAAGATGCTAGTGCAGAAGAAAGCACAAATGAGGAGGAAGTCGCTGACGGTGGTGAAAATCAATCCGCTGAAGCTGAAGAATCAGAAAGTGATGTCGAAGAAACATCAGATGAAACGCAAGATGATCCTGTCGAGAATGTTGCTGAGAGCGTTGCGGAAGAGCCAAAAGAAGATGAAGATTCCCCTTCTATAACGGGACGAAAGTTTTGAGGTGATAACATGTGGGAACATAGATCTGTATCAAATAAACAATATCAAGAAAGTAAGCGAATGACGCCAGCGGAAACGTATGTGCGATTGATGGACGTTGTTGAAGGAGAGGTAACCTCAGCACAATCACTTCCGTTTGAACACCAAGAGTTTCTGAAATTTGTTCCAAATCGTGGACCCTGGGAGCCTGTTCAAGGAACCGACACAACCCAATCCGACCCTCGTCAGCGATACATCGGTGATGGTGAGCCTAAGTTGCTCAACACCAATTTGTATCTTGGTTCAACATGGATTGAATCAGAGCGTTTCAAATTTGAACGTCGAATCTCAACTCCTTCAGATTTCCTCAAACAAAAAACAGTTGTGAATGCAAATATGTGGACCCCAAAACAAATCGTTACCACACAAACATTCTTCTTTTGCTCAACGGGTGATGAAGAACGTTTAGGTGGTTCGCTTCTCGTCGGAGAAGAAATTCCATCTAACCATCCATTCCTCGGTGGCGGCGAAGATGATGTCGCAGAATGGGAACCAATTCTTTGGGGACTTGGTCATCGAGGCGTCGTTCCTGACTCTGACCCTCAAGACAAAATCTACTACCCATCTCTCATGCACAGAGGTGTAGCATTCAATAACAGGCTTGGATGGATTCGATATTCACCTGCTGGTTTCGGTAAGGATGCTAGTGGATATATCATGACTCGACCATGGACTTGGATTTGGCCAGCAGTTGATGGAAACAGAGACACTGCTACATCGTTTAACCTCCTAGTGAACCTACCTGACCGCCGGTTGTCCTTTGGTGAAGAAGGCATTACCGACGTCTTCCTCACGACTGGAAAGACGTCATTGTACACCATGATGGGTATGATGCGTTCGTCAACAGTCCGCCAAATGTTCGGTGCAGGTTCAGAAACCGTTCCGCTCGAGATGCACTGCATTGAGCCTGGTCTAGATGAATGGTTGCGTGGCGCAAGTGATGAAGACAAGTACGCTCGTCTGTTTGAGGTGTGTGCAAGCCTCGGTTGGTATCTTACCGACCCGAGAATTGGTTCTCTTGGTGGAGCCAACAAGCGTCGCAGAATGTTGATTTATCCAAAGGACCAAGGCAACTTGCTCACCTGTACAAATGCAAGCCAAGTTGCAGATCACGCCCTCAAGTCAAACTATGCGAACACCGTGTTCACAAAACTCGACCAAGCAGATTTCATGGCACGAGTGACTCGACGATACAAAGCATATGCTGACCTTGTCACTGCAAGTGACTTTGCAAAGGGCGCTCGCTGGGTGAGCAATGCGACGATCAACGATTCAAAGGTCATGGGACCAAATGTGCATTCTATCCTCGCAGTTCGAGGATACGATATTCTCAATCTCGATGAATACATGGAATCATTCAATGATGTCTCTGCAGCACCTGAGCGACTCATTCGAAGAATTGTTCAGTCGATTGCTACAAATGCGTTGAAGACATTGTACCCAATGGATATGTTAGGAGAGCAAGGTGGAGACCGTCCTTACGAACACATTTTTGCACCAAAGAATCCAGAAGATATCATCGTCTATTACACTGATATTCGATTCCTTGTTCCAACTTCAATTGACAAACTTCGAACCATCACTGGTTCAAGTGGTGCCGACCGTGGGCGAATGCGAGATGCTTTTGCGGCAATGACTGGTGCTGACCCGATGACCGGTCTTTCTATTCTCGACTTGTGTCTTCCTTTCCTCGCTGATTTGGGACCAGACTCTTGGCAAACCGGTACTGGACTCAATGAAGACGAAATTATTGTTGAAGTTACCATGGCAATTAATCCAGCAATGGTTTGGAAGAACTTGCTTGAACCAACAACTGATGAGGTGTTCGACCTTCCAAAAGGAAAGAAGGGAACTGCAGCAAATGTATGGGGCGACCTTTTCATGTTCAACAACGCTCTTCACGAGAAAATGGAAAAAGATGGTGAAGACCACTATCTGAACCTTCTCAAGTTGTGTTATCATTGGAGTCATGAGAAGGCCAAAGCATTCCACAAACTCGACGATAAGGGCAATTCAACAGAGTGAATTGAATTCAACCCTGTTCAACAACGAACAGGATGTTTGTGCTTTCATAGATGTGAATTTTTTATGAAACGCCGCCCTTTATATGGATTGGTGTTGTAGATGTATTTACTTACGACCGATCATGTTCAAGAAAATAGCTCCACACGAGGCAACCGCTTGAAGAAGGATATAAGGTAAGAAATCGACAATCGATCCTTCTCCCCCACTTGAAGTGGGTGTTTCTTCCAAAATCTCGTTGAATTCCCCTCCTGCTGCTAGTATCATGAAGACTCCGGCAAGAATGATTGAAAGGATGAAGCCAAGAATTGACCCAATGATTGCAGCACCGTTCTTTCCATTGTGAAAACTAACCAGGAAGGTTGAAAAAAAGGTGATAATAGGTGATGTGAAAAAGTAGATCAGGAGGATGAGTCCCAGTGTCAATGAAACTGATCTGTCGAATTCTCCATCTGACATCATTGCAGTTACAACAACGAAAATAACTGATGAGAGGATAATTATGATGTGGGAGCCCGCTGAGAAAAAAACGGATTGCATCGTATTAAATCTAGGTGAAGGTTGAGTGCTTGTCTGGATAGGTTGCTGTTGAGAATATTGTATCTGTTGATGTATGGTTTGTTGGTGTGGTTGTTGTTGTCCTGGGGCGAAAACTTGGCTTTGCATGTGGACTTGTCGGCATGAAATTTTATCAACGTATTGTTCTTTCAACATTGATTTTCAATCAGTTCCGCTCAGCAACTATGATTATTTCTTCTCAAGAATTAACATCAATCATCCCAACTCACTAAAACCACTCCAAATTTGGTTGAATAGAATGATGGTGGTAATGGTGTGTTATCATGGAACGGTCCCTTTTGATTAGAGTTTTTGTGCTAGAGCCTCGAGAAGGAGGGCTGGACTCCAAGCACCAATAAACCACCACAATGCAAGGGGAATGAGGAATAAGGATAGGACAGTAAAATATGCTGTCTCATTCCAATCCTTGACTTTCAATCCATCAAGTGGGCCAAAAGGCAGCATATTGAATAAACCAAGAATGAGATTTGCCGTCAGGGTGGCAACTCAAACACTCAAAGGCTGATGTGTCTGATTGAGTTCTGCTGTTCCCCTGACATTAGATGGTCGAACGCCTGTTGCATTAGTGAAGGGTCTTCGTATTGGTCGAGCGACTGCTCCCAAGGCTGAGCGAATTTTTCGAATCCTGGTACGTCCGTTCGCAAGCCTTGAATCACTTGCCGATGCGCTGGGCCAAGAGGAACCCACCGGCCAAGGCCCCGCTGAAGACACCCATTTCCACGACGGTGTCGAACAGGTTCTGAGCCTCTTCAATGACCAACTCCTTCTGGCCGAGCAAGCCGATGGTCAGGCCGTGCCAGTCGACGATGAGCAAGTTGCGTGATTCCAAATATTTCAGCAGCAGGAATTGAAGGATCAGCAGGTTTCGCACGGCTTTTGAGGCCACCCTGACGACAAAGCCGACGATGAGGCCGACGATGAATCCTTGAACGATGTTCTCGGCGAGGAGGGCTGGGAGGTCCATGGGGCATTGTCGCAAAATGAAGTGTATAAATGGGGATGGTTCCTTGGATGGAACGAGGCGTGGAGCGTAGACGATGCTCTCATATAGGGAAGGCAAGTGAGAGGCTCGTTCACCATGAAGCGAGCCATTTCTCTCATTAATTTGATAGTATAGAATGGTAGTTGCCTTTTGATATTGAACTGTGGGTCAATTAATTTGGCAGGGGTAGGAAGAGTACTGTGCTCAAAGCCGCCCCTGAATACACCCAGTTCTCTGGTTTCAAATTGCTCCACATGGCACAACCGCTTGAAGAGGTATGTGTGCAAAGGAACACCTCATTTTTAGGGTGCCTTTTGATTAGAGTTTTTGTGCCAGAGCCTCGAGAAGGAGTGCTGGACTCCAAGCACCAATAAACCACCACAATGCAAGGGGAATGAGGAATAAGGATAGGACAGTAAAATATGCTGTCTCATTCCAATCCTTGACTTTCAATCCATCAAGTGGGCCAAAAGGCAGCATATTGAATAAACCAAGAATGAGATTTGCCGTCAGCCAAAATTGTGCTGCATCAATAAGCATCGCTTGCCAAACCAAGGTTCCTCCTTCCAAGTATGCAGAACTACTGGATGGAAGTGTTTCGTAGGCATTCGTTAATCCGAGAAGAACTGCCCAGAGTGGGATGCCAATCAAAAACAATCCAAAATTCACAAGTGGCCCTGCTACTGCGATGTGCCCGTTCTGCCTTCTCGTTACAAGTCCTGCGACCATCACCGCTCCGGGTGCCATAAACAGGAACCCGAGGAAGAACGAAAGGAAAATTCCGAATTTTAAACCGCTTGGATCTGCTCTAAATTCGGCCCAGCATCCGTTCTTTTTTGCAACGATTTTGTGGCCTATCTCATGAAAAAGAAATGCTGGACCTACCGCTACAAACATCACCGGCATGGCAAGTAAAAGGGCGATGACCCAGCTTGTCATACCAAGGTTGGAAATGGTTCCAATTCCACCGACCCACATGAAACCAAGAGCCAGTGTGAAGGCTAAGGATGCTTGAGTGAGATGTTTTTTCTCTTCTTCACTAAAATGCCAGATGTTTCCAGTGTGGTGTTTTGCCTGGTTCCACTGACCTGCCCCAAAAAATTGCTGGAATATTGGGGGGGTTTGTCGCGGGTTCCCCATGTCGAAAACAATTGTTCCATCGGCATCACGTCTTCCGTGGACCCGGTGAATACCCGATGCTGAGCGGGGAGGGTTTCGGAAAGGGTCGTCATCGACGATGTCAGCCCGTGGGTCTCGTTCCCCCATGGAACTTGCTCTGCATCAGGTCATTTGAAGCCTCGCATGAAAGTATTCATGAGGTTGGGTTCGTTGGTTCCTATGAACAGTATGTCAATGCCACGTCGTGCAATGAAAGAAATGGGCCTTCAGGCTTGTTGTTTGTGGTGCGATGCTCCCGATGTTGAGGGTTTACAGCGGTGTACACCGTGCATCGAACAGCATAAATCAATTCGTGAGGCGTTGGCTAAAGCAAGTCCGGATGATGGTATGGCACAGTTCGCAAAAGAACTCCTGATGATGGCTGCTTCGCCACACAAATTCGACCATCTCGAAGGGCATGGGCCTGTCCTTCATCATCAGCAAAAAATTGCTGCATCAATGCTTGGGGAACGTCGGCAAA
>CAZWXR010000087.1:2975-6081 GCA_964637985.1 uncultured Candidatus Poseidoniales archaeon | reverse complement strand
TGTGTATTTCCAGGTTCTTGGATGCTCATGTAAATAAGTGCAAATACAGCGATAACCAGCAAGCCCTTGATTGGATTGAGCCAAGATGGTCCCCATGTTGGTGTACGAACCCATTTTCCAAAAATCGAAACGCCACCTTTGAGTTTGAACATGGCGAGAATTGAACCTGTCAATGTCATCCAACCTACGAGGGCGGACAATCCTGCTGCAAGAACCACAATGCCTTTTGTGAGGTCATCTGGGAAAACATCGACATTTTGTGCATATTTCCATGATTCTGAGAATGCTACAAGTGCTGAAGCAGCCCCTCCAAATCCGTTGAAAAGTGCAACCATTTCAGGCATGCCCGTCATTTCAACCTTCACAGCCATGATATAACCAATCAGTGAACCTATCACCAGTCCTGCGATGATGAGTGTCCAGTTCATAGGCGCAGCAGCGGTTGAACTGAGTTGCATATCCAATATTGTGGTCAACACAGCAATGAGCATACCAATTGCACCGTACATATTGCCACGTGGAGCCGTTCTCGGGTGCCCAAGTTTCTTCAAACCGAAGATGAAAAAAGATGCAGATAGGAGGTAACCTAGGGCCGTCCAGTCGGAGAATATCTCTTGAATGTCAACCATCATTTCTTCCCCCTGTTTTTACCAGCGATCATATTGAGCATTCGATTTGTTACGGCAAATCCACCAACGACGTTGATCATCGCAAGAACAAGGGCAATGAATGCGAGGATGCCTGAAAGCTCGGTGTTACCTTGCTTAAACGCTACATTGGAACCGATGAGTGCACCGACGACACTGATGCCTGAGATTGCATTTGCACCGCTCATCAACGGCGTATGAAGGGTTGCTGGAACTTTCGTAATCAATTCAAAGCCGAGGAAAATTGCCAGCAAAAAGAGCGTTAGGTTTGCAATAAGCATATCAGGTGAAATAACATCAAGAACCATCAGACCATCTCCATCAATCGAGTTTGTTTGCCGTGCACTTCGCCATCTTTCGTAAGGAGAACTCCACCCATGCCTTTGACATAGAAATCAGAGCCTTCTGGAGCCCCGACCAAAATATCATCGTCTTCACTGAGTTGAACATGGCCGTCTTTGACGAGTGAAGTGTAGAATGTGGTAAGGTTGTTTGAATACAACATACTCGCTGTGTTTGCAAGTGTTCCGGGAAGGTTTGATGTTCCAACGACGATGACACCATTGCTTGTGGTGATGACTTCACCTGCTTTTGTCGATTCACAATTTCCGCCGACATCGGCATTCATGTCAACAACGACCGCACCTGATTTGAACGTGTCAACTGCTGATTGCGGCACTGTGATTGGTGCTGGTCGACCGAAAATTCGTGCGGTCGTAATGATGATATCAGCATCTTTAGCCACGCCACAAACTGTGTCATTGACCTTTTGAATGAATTCTGGTGTGAGAGGTTTTGCATATCCTGATTCGTCTTCGAAATCATCCATACCTTCGACTTCAATAAATCGACCTCCGACCGATTCGATTTGCTCAGCAGCACTTTTTCGTACATCTGATGCGTAGACAATTGCACCTAATCGCTTTGCTGTTGCAATGGCTTGTAAACCAGCGACACCGCTTCCCATCACCACAACCTTTGCAGGTTTGACTGTACCTGCGGAGGTCGTCATCATCGGAATGCCCTTTGGAACATGCGCTGCACCAAGGAGCACCGCTTTGTATCCAGCCAAATTGTCTTGGCTTGAATTTACATCCATAGATTGTGCTCTTGAAAGTCGCCGAGGAATCATGTCCATGGATAGCAGATTGACACCTTTATCTCTGCATTGTGCTACACGCTCTGGGTGACGGAAAGGGTCTGCTACACATGCGATGTTTGTTCCCTTTGATAGTTCATCAATTGATGGAAATTGTATTGAGAGAATATTTTCGCAAGAAAAAATTGTTTTTTTATCCACGATGGTGGCCCCTGCTTCAACATACTCTTCGTTCGAGTAATTTGCTAGGATTCCAGCGTCTTTTTCGACATACACCTCAAATCCTGACTTGAGCAGTTTACGAATACTTGATGGCACTAATCCAACTCGAGTTTCTCCTTCAGGTTCTTTTGGCACACCTAATTTTAAGTTCGATGTTTTCTCTGAAGAATCTTCGCTCATGCATTTTCACCGACCACGAAACCTTGTGGACATATGTTCCCAACCAAACGAGGTTTTTCAATACCACGCTGACAAAGTTTCCTTGCAAAGAGTGAGAATACAGAACCATTCATCTTATGGACTTGACATTGAAGCGGCCAAACAGACGTGAGATGATGAGAGGTCAAAGGAAAATTTCAGTAATTGGAGCAGGAAATGTTGGGGCAACATGTGCATTTGCACTCGCCTCAATGAAGATTGGAAATATTGTCCTGTTGGATATTTTTGAAGGATTTGCAAAAGGTAAAGCACTTGACCTTTCTCAGAATTCAAACATTCTCAATTACGATGGGCAGATCACTGGGACCTCGGATTACGCTGATATTGCTGGCTCTGATGTTGTTGTGGTCACAAGTGGTTTTCCACGAAAACCGGGAATGACAAGGGAAGATTTGATTGGCAAGAATGCGGAAATTGTTGAACAAGTTGGCCTTGGCATCAAAGAACATGCTCCAGACAGTGTAATTGTTGTCGTCACAAACCCTCTCGATTTGATGACCTATCACATGCAAAAAGTGACGGGGTTCCCATCCAACCGAGTTGTTGGACAGGCAGGAGTACTCGATAGCGCACGTATGGCCCATTTTATCGCACTTGAACTCAACTGTGCAGAAGAAGATGTATCTCCAATGGTGCTCGGCGGTCACGGTGACACCATGGTTCCCTTACCAAGATACACGACAGTTGGAGGAATACCAATAACGCAACTTATGGACGAGGAAACCATTGATGCTATCTCAAAGCGAACAGCAGGTGGAGGTGGAGAAATAGTCAAACTTCTCGGCAATGGTTCTGCATTTTACGCTCCAGGTTCGGCTGCAGCCATTATGGCAGAATCGATTGTCAACGACCGAAGAAGACTCATCCCCGCATCGTGTTATTTGACAGGGCAGTATGATTTGGATGATGTGTACATTGG
>CAZWXR010000087.1:0-2875 GCA_964637985.1 uncultured Candidatus Poseidoniales archaeon | reverse complement strand
TATTTCTTGACCGATATAGCATCCTTTCGCTTCATGAACAAGATGTTCTAATCCGCAATTGAAAGGATGAACATTCGGTGTGATTTCGTAGCCTTGATGAGGAATCATATTCTCGATACGGTAGTCATTAAACTCCTCAAGTGTCATTGTGGACTCAAGTGGAAAAGCGTGTGATGCTACGATTAGCCAACCTCGAAAAGTTTGAACCACGGTGATCCCTTCTCTTTCTGTCCATTGTTCTGTACTGAGGTAAACTTTGTTGTTCGGAGTGATATCTCGCAGGGTTACATCTTGCTGTAAAATTTTAGATATTAAATGAGAAAGAAGGATGTCCTTGTAACCAGCATGACCTACAAGTGCAATGTTTTGCCCGACGGTGATGACATCAACCATGTCGATAATTCTCGCATTTTGGTCAGTAAAAACCGTGGTGCACGTGCCAGTGACTTTATTGGTTGACAATCCATCTACAAAGGTGAGGCAATCGTTTCCAGACAAAAGTAGAACGTAAGAATCGAGTTGAAACAGACCCATTGGTCGACCTCAAGAGAATGATTCTCCACAGCCGCAAGAACTTGAAGCGTTGGGGTTGTTGATTTTGAAACCTCCACCCATCAAGCGGTCAACATAATCAATTTCAATACCGTTGAGCAGGTGACTACTGGCGTTAGGGACGAGAACTCTGAAGCCATTGATTTCGATTTCTTGACAATCAATGTCAGTGTTTTCAACAATTTGCAAGTCGTACATATATCCCGAACAACCACCAGAAAGTACGCCCACCAACAGGGCATGGCTTCGGTCGTCGCCAAAGGCGTCCTCAAGCATTTCTGTAGCTTTTTGTGTCATCGTCAACTCAACTTGAACAACCTGAGGTGCATTGATGACAATTGCAGGTCCCGAATCACATGTGCCACAGTCCATGATAAGCCCAACATGAGGAGATTCTTGAATCTGTTTGTTGAATGACGAATTTATCGATTTTTCTTAATCTGCTGTTTCTTTAGAATTTCACAACGTCGGATTTGGTCTTTTGCAACTGTTTGTGCGGATTCATTCAGGCCTCTTGGAATCGCTTGCTTGAAGCATTTTATGGCATCGTTGTATCGCTCCATTGAAGCATAGGCAGCACCCATGTTGTACAATGTTTGTCCACGAACCTCGGTCGGTCGAATCATCATTGCTTGGTGATAAGCCTCTATACACTTTGGGAACTCTTCGAGGAAGTAATAGGCATTTCCTCGTCCGTTGAGAATTCGAATGATCATATCTTCATCATCTTGAAATGACGCCAACGCCTTGTCAAAACTGGACAGGGCTTCTCGATATTTTTTGTCTTCGAGTAAAAGGATTCCTTGATTGTACCATTGTATGTCATGATTCGCAATCGAACTCGATTGGGATGAAGTTGTTTGGGTACGTTGAGATGCTTGTGTTGCATCAAGAGCAGCTTTTGCAAGATCAACAATTGGATTTTGTTCGGCTTCTCGAACCGGCCTTGGTTCGATTGGTGTTTGAAGAATTGCGTTTGCGTTCAATGTTTCTTGAGGAACTTCTTGTTGAGGTGCTTGCTTTGACTCGATGGGTTGGAGCAGGCTATCGTTTTGATGTTCCATAGCGTTTGGTTGTTGAAGTGAGCGTGCTTTTGCATGGCACTTTTCAGCCTTCTCTAAATCACCAGCACGCTCCAATGCTCTTGCCAAGCCAGTCCAATTCTCTACAGTTCCATCTGCTTGAATCAATGCCTTCCACATTGTCACAGCACCTAAATGGTCACCATGCAATGACAACGCCCTCGCTCTTGTGCTGTTTTGCACATCTGGAATCAAACCAAGTGCTTCTGCTGCCATCTCGGGTCCTGCAGGTAATGTTGGTGGTAATCCCTGAGTGTTGTCAAGGATATTCGATTCACCGTCAGCTAAGTCGAGGAGTGTTTGAATCAATGTGTTTTTCGAAATTTCGTTACCTAATGAAGCGAGTGAACGCAAGGATTGGAGGTAATCTTCAACCAAACCAGCATCTTTTGCATGAACGTTGATGGCTTCGAGAGCCTCGACATTTTTTGCCTCAATGCCGAGAACCCTTTGATAATTCAAAGTTGAATCGGCGGTATTCCCAACTTTTTGTTGCAACCTTGCGAGCGTCAACAGTGCATCGATGTGTTCGGATTCAAGATTGAGTGAATGTGTTAACGACGCTATCGCATGCGTGTCGTGACCGAGTTCTGTAAGAGCCAATCCTGCGAGTCTCCATGCCTCAGCGTGTTTGGCAGCTACTGCTTTGAGATGTGGTTTGAGAATTTTGAAGACTTCTTTAAAATTCGATTGTTCGAACAAAGTTCTAACTTCGTTCATTGTTTCTTCAAACACATCTTCTTCAGATGGCCCTTCTTCATCGTGCTCATCACTAGAGAATTCTTCACTTTGGACCTCTTCATTTGATGGAACAATTGCAGCCTCTCGTGCCGCGACCATCGTTGCAGCGCTCCTCAATTCATCAATATCCAGGTGCTGATTCTCATCATCATCATGATGAACTGCTTCGGCGAGTACATCTTCTGGATTTTCTACACCAGTTTCTTCAAGCACAGCAGTCATTTCCGCCTCGTCATAACTTTGCGTTGGCTTAATGCTTGGTTTCATTGATTCAACAGCCACTGAAATTCCACTGTCTCGGCATCGTTTTTGTACGTCGAGAAGGGCTGGGTGGCCAGGGAAGAATTCTAGGGCTCGCTTTGCAGTTTCGTATGCTCCTTCCAAGTCACCTATGCGTTCCAAGAGAATAGCCATGTTCGCTGTAGCAGGTGCATGGTCCGGATTCAAATCAAGACAAATTTGGAAGGATTGCCGTGCACCACGTGCATCTTGTTGTGCTT
>CAZWXR010000086.1:0-6085 GCA_964637985.1 uncultured Candidatus Poseidoniales archaeon | reverse complement strand
AAGCACAGATGGCAAGCATGAAATTCGCCGTTCGTGTATGCGAGCAGGTGAAGTCAAATGCCATCGTTATGGTCGATGGACTTGCTACAGTCGGCATTGGGCCGGGCCAAACAAGTCGAGTTGAAGCAGTGCGTATTGCCGCAAGAAGAGCGGGCGAGCGCGCAAAAGGAGCCGTCCTCGCTTCTGATGCATTCTTCCCATTCAAAGATGGAATCGAGCAAGCTGCAGAGGTTGGCATCGCTGCAATCGTCCAACCAGGTGGTTCGATTCGAGATGAAGAGGTTATTGCTTGCGCCGATGAGCACAACATCTCAATGCTTTTTACAGGGCACAGACTTTTTCGGCACTGACTTTTCGAGTTGAGGCATGACCTTCGATTGAAGGCTAATTCATGCTGTTGTTGGTACGTGCCAACCAACCCACCATACGCCGATAAGGGCGACGAGTGCAATGGTTGTTTGACCGAAACCGGGGTCCCCTGCCTTTGTAAGTCCGACGATCGAGACAATAGATACGATGGTGATGAGCCCGCAGATGACAATCTTTGAGTGGAGGGGGAGAGTCTTCCCAGATTTGTAATAATTGAGCAAATAAATGCCGAAGAGACGGTTGGTCAGCAACCATCGGAACAAGTTTTGCGATGACCTCCCGAAGCAAAAACCAGCAGCGACAAGCCATGACGTCGTTGGCCACCCTGGAAAGATGAGGCCAATTGCTGCGAAAACGACGAAAACAAGTCCACAAGACATCCAAACAAACCGAACAATTGGGTTACCGCTGGGCTTGTGTTCAGAAAGGACAACTTCAACGATTTCATCATCGCTTAATGTAGCGTAATGAGAGTTGGGGGCCTCAACATCGACACCATTTGTCATAACATTGCCCCATCCCGCCCTCCGACCAATCTCAAAAAAACCCTCCGATGTCTTGACGAAGCCCTCTTTTAGAGAATTCGACTGGCGTGTCCATGGCACAGGTACTGATTGGAGGGCGGATTGCCACTACCGCAGACCCATTACGTTGTGCAGTATTTATTTCAGGTTCAGGTTCAGGTCTTGAAGCCCTGCTTCGTTTCCAGCAACATGATTGTCAACATACAACCTGTGTTGTTGTATCAAACAAAGAAAATGCAGGAGGCCTCAATCATGCTGAAGCCTACGGCATTCCATCCGTAGTCATCCCTCATATCGGGGCTGATGGCGAGCGACTTGCTCGAGAAGAACACGAGCAACTCATCATTGACCAGTTACAACCATACGGTGTCGAATTGGTCGTATTGAGTGGGTACATGTTGCTTCTTTCACCCACATTCATTCAACAATATTCGCCGAGTATCGTGAACATTCATCCCTCATTACTACCGAAATTTCCAGGCGCCCACGCACATCGAGATGTTCTTCAATCGAATGAAACAATGACTGGGTGCACAGTACATCTCGTCGATGAAGGCATGGATTCGGGACAAATTCTAGGCCAATGCCGAGTGCCCATTTTTCAAGATGACTCCGAATGTACCTTATCTGAACGAGTGAAGGTCGAGGAACACCGCCTCTATCCTGCAATTCTTACGAAGATTGCAAATGGAGAAATTCTTGGTGAAGACGGTTGATTTTCGCAAGGTATGGTCCGAGGTCTTTCCTTGAATTAAAATTCAAGAATTCATCGTTTTTTGCATCGACTTCAATGTGCGGCAAATCCTTGAGTAGAGAGGTAAGCGATGTTGCATTTTTGGGGCCTTGCCATCCTTTCGGAATGATGCAAAATGTCGGGTGAATTTTGTTTTCCTGAACGATAACCCCGCCTGCTTTTGCATGACTGAGCATGAGTTGTACACCATCCTGAGTTAAGGTGTACGCATCACAAGGAACACAGACTATGTCATCCTGTATTGATTGTTGAAGCCACTGGACCAGCATGTGCAAACCCATATCCTCTTCTGGATCAGACAAAATGGTACCTGAGAACAAGTTGGCTCTCGATTCAACACCACAAAGAACCACAGTTTGTTCAATACCTATCGATGAGAACACCATCTGTAACCTAGCGACATTATCGAACATACGTGCCTTATCCTCACCCATTCGACTGGATTTTCCTCCAGCGAAGATAATACCATGCACAGCGAACCCTCATTGTAATTCATCAATCGCATTGAGTGCGGACTCAAGTTCATCGAGCAAACCTCGGACACGCTGAAGAAGAGCCTTACGTTCTCTTGATGAGCGGGCCTCTGGTAACCATTCCAATAGTCGCCGAACATCAAGAGCATCACGTTCAATTGTCCATTTCAAGACATTCTCCAGAACAGGGTCTTCAGTCGGAAGAAAACGCTCGCCCATGGTTGTTCAAATGGCACACATGCCATCAATTCTTTGGAACGAGAATGTTCTCACGAATTCTTTCGAATAATTCACCGCCTTCCGGAGCTGATTGTACCAACATCCTACACTCTTCGGTCAACGCGTTTGCTTGCGAAAGAATGAGCACCGCATATTGATGCCATAATGCACTTTGTTGTGCCATCGCAATAAACCAATCATCTTCGGGAATGACGTGCCCAGCACGCTTCAGTTCAGCCGAGATTTCTAGAATGATTTCAACAGGCTCAGTTTTTTGTAAAAGGTGAATAAAAACCATCCAAACATTCTCCTGAATTGCATCTGGAGGTAAATTTGCTAGGAAAAAGCCAGCGAGGAGACAATCTTCTCTTCCCTTTCGTTTCCAGAGGAGAGGAACTAATTTAGCAATCCGTCGTTCATTTCCACGGCATTCTGTGAGCGTCCACGAAGCAATCGTTCTCAGGTCATTTGTTGGAACACCGTAATGAAATGTATAATGAGAATGCTGATCAAAGACATCCATTTTCGGTTGGTTTCCAAAACTTGGTATTGAACGCTCGTAACATTGTCGAAAGAATTTCATCCACGCCCTTTTTCGTTTTACATTGGCCATTCGTTGCGAAGAAAGCCAGTCATCCAGGTGCGGGTTCACGCTCGTTCACCATTTTTCGAACGCTTCCGAAAATTATTGAAGAGGTTGGTAACAAGCTTCGTTGAATCTTTAATGGTGGAAAGAAACGACTCGATTAAATCATCATCATCGTACTTTTCTTTGACAAGTTCTCTTAATTCATTTTCAACTTGCTCATGTTCCTCTTCTGTAATCTTCAAAATTTCTCGAAGATGTGCAAGGACTCGGAATTCGTCTTTTGATAAGGATGCGTTGACGATGGCAATCTCGAAAATCTTGACATAGATTGCACGAGCCCTTTCATGGTTAACCGGCTCTCCCTTTGGAGAATCGTTGTTGTTTTTGATGTCCTCGTAAATCTGCGGAGCATCTTCTGGTGACAATTTGAGTGCACTTGCCAATTTGATGATAAGACGCTTTTCTTCTCGTGACAAAACCCCATCATCGAGCACGACTTCCACTGTCGTTCGGAAAATTTCTAAATTTCCGATATCATCTTCCGCCATGCGTTTACCCCATTGTCCTCATGTTCTTGAATGAACCGTCAAAAAAAATCGTGGAAAAGGTGATTTTCTCCAAAGGATTCAAAAAGAATCCCTTCCACCAACAATCATCACACTCACTCTGTTGGACCTGTCCAACAGTCTATGCACACGTTGTGTGCGGTGATTCCACCAAGGAGATGAAGCAATGGCTAAAAATTATCGAAAACAAGGAAATTCAAGTAAAGCAATGAAATATATGATTCGAGCAGATATCAAAGTTAACGGCACAGTCCAACGAAAAGATATCATCGGAGCAATCATGGGTCAAACAGAAGGACTCTTGGGCGATGATCTCGAACTAAGAAAACTACAACGTTCAGCAAGAGTCGGTCATGTCGATGTCGAAACTGAAGTGAAAAATGGAAAAGTGCACGGGAACATCTTCATTCCAAGCAGTATGGACAATGTTGAAACAGCCATTATCGCTTCATCACTTGAGACAATCGACCGAATAGGTCCCTGTGACGCAGTCATCACCGTCGTTGAAATCAACGATGTTCGTGCAACAAAGCGAAACTCAGTCGTTGAGCGTGCTAAGGAACTGTTGCTTAACCTCGTCAATTCGGGCGAAGCAGCTTCAAAGACTGTCGTTGAAGAAGTTCGTGCAGTCTTGACGACAGGAACTGCAACCTCATATCATGGATTGACGAGCGGTCCAAATGTGGAGAACTCAGATTCACTCATCATTGTCGAAGGAAGAAATGATGTTCGCAATCTTCTCAATCATGGTATCAAAAATGCCATCAGTGCAGATGGTGCAGGCGACATCAAACAAGAACTCATTGACTTAGCGAACTCAAAAGACACTGTCATTCTTGCAATCGATGGCGACAGGGGTGGAGAAATGCTCTTCCTCCAATTGTTTGATATGTTAAAAATTGATCATGTTGCTCAAGCACCACCTGGTCAAGAATGGGAGCTTTTACCTCAGAAAACTATTACGATGTGCCTTCAGAAAAAAATCGAAGCCGCTCGATTCAAGTCAGACCTTGACAAGCAAATTGCACTCGATGAAGAGAAATATTCGAAAGACGACTCGTGGAAAGAAGAACTCGATGATACATTTGAAGCCAGTGAAGCTCCACCAGAAATTCAAGAACTCTTCGATAAACTCGATGAAATTGGAAAGAATAAGGCGCTGTTTTTGTTTAAGGATGGCTCGTACTCCGATGAAGAAATATCCGCATCAAAACTATCCGACTCCATACAAGAGGCAGAAGATGTGGAAGCGATTATCATCAACACCCCAATCACTGGTACGGTGCTTGAGAAGCTGAAAGACAGTTCCATCCCGACACTCGTTGGTACCAAAGAAGGTAAAGATTTCAAAACCCAAGACGATCTCCAAATTTGGCTTTCAAGCGTACATCGTTAATCATGAAACATTTTTTGTTGTAGGAAAGGACCACGCCGTTCATGGACGACGATCCTTGGGCTGGAATAGGCGACCAAGGTGAGGAAGAGGACACTAACCCATCGAGCGAACATCAAGATTCTGAGGAAAGGCCCGTTGAAAAGGTCGAAATTGAAGCACCCGAATCACCCTTTTCCGAGGAGACACATGATTTATGGCTCCATCCGTTTCCAATCGAGGACCATTTCACCGAAAAATCCGATGTACTACCGATTAAACTGAATGCGGCCTCTAATTTTGCGACATTTTTTGTCGCCGATGAAAGGCACTTTCAACATGTGAAAATGTTCAATGACGATGATAACACTATATCAAAACAAACACATTGGGCCATTTCTAAGCAAGAAATTGTTGGCTTCCGCCATCTAAATGCAGAGCATCTTCGTGCATTTTCTTCCCTTTGGTCAACGATGTTTGCACTTTTCTTTATGTCAGCATTTCTCACCGTTTTTTCAGTGATAGAACAACATCTTCTGCTTCTCTTCTTCTTTGTTACTGGCGTCGTACCATACATCTTGATGAAGGCACAGGTTCAGTGGATTACCATATATGGTCCTAGAAGAAAGTATCACAATCTCTTTTGGATTTGGAGCCATGATGCTTACACCTTCCGAACGAGTATGAAGCACTTCGGCACAATGTTTCACAGATATCTAGAGGAAGGTGTATTTTACTCAAAACATTGTGAAACCGAATTATCGTACCGTCCAAAAGTCGAACAGCCTACAAAAGTGGTCGAACAAATTGATGCTTCGCCACTCTCCAACCAACCCGCTGCCATCACACCAGTGCCGCAGATTAAGGCAAGCCCTGCACAACATCAAGTCGATGGACCAGTTGAACCAATAAATCAATCCAAACCACAAGAGCCAACGATGCACGATCAAGGTTTGCCCGAAGAAGGAAGCAGAGCAGAACATACGCCAAGTCCTCATGTCGAAGCCACACCCCTCCCACAGCCTGCAGGCCCTCCTGTAACTTCAAACCCACAACCAAATCCACCAATGCAACCAGCAGGCCCACCGATTGGTCATGCACAACCATTGCCTCAACCCCCCCTACCTCTTTCGCCACCACAACCAGTAGGTCCACCAATCGGTACAGCCCAACCATTACCTCAACCTTCAGTTGGCCCTCCAATGCTGCCTTCTACTGC
>CAZWXR010000085.1:0-6137 GCA_964637985.1 uncultured Candidatus Poseidoniales archaeon | reverse complement strand
CAACGGCCTATCGAAGATATACGGATTTCTTTGACAGATAAATGCAATTTTCGTTGTACGTATTGCATGCCTAAATCGATTTATAACCGTGAGTATGCATTTCTACCACGAAGCGAATTACTCAATTTTGAAGAGTTGCAATTTCTTGTTCAAGAACTACTTCCTTTCGGTCTAAAAAAAGTACGGCTTACTGGTGGCGAACCACTTCTCCGGAAGGATCTTGAGCACCTTGTCAAACTCATCCGTTCACTCTCAGATGATCTAGATATCGCCATGACCACAAACGGTGTTCTTTTGAAACAAGCATTGCCAAATCTTATCGAAGCAGGCCTTTCAAGGGTGACAATAAGTCTAGATGCCATTGAGAATGAAATCTTTCAATCGATGGCTGATAATCAAATTTTTTCATCAAAGGATGTCCTTGATAGTATCACATATTGCAAACAAAATAATCTACCGACGAAAGTCAATGCAGTGATTCGAAAAGGAGTCAATGAACATCAGATTCTTCCTCTTTTGAGAGCGATGATAGAACTTGATGTAGAAATTCGTTTTATCGAATTCATGGATGTTGGCCAAACAAATAAATGGAATCTCAGCGAAGTTGTCACAGGAGAGGAAATTCGAACAATCATTGCCAGTGAGTACGGTGAATGTCAACCAGTTCAAACAAAACCTTCTGCTGTGGCCAGACAATGGAAATTGTCCAATGGTTATGTGTTTGGATGTATTGAATCAGTGTCAAAGCCGTTTTGCTCAACATGCAGTCGTTTACGCTTATCCGCAAACGGGAGATTATACACATGTCTTTTTTCCGAAGAACACCACGACATCAAGGATATCATTCGAACATCCCCAGGCAATGTCCAATCATTCATTTCCTCACTTTGGAGCAAGAGAAAAGATAGATATTCTGAATTGAGGGCAAATAACGGTCCTCAACAAAAAAAGCCTGAGATGTCATACATTGGTGGCTAATCAGGCCATCGCAGGTAAGTTAACACGTACAATGACTGCGTTTGATGTTAAGTCGACTAGAGTAAATTGCCATTTTCCATCTGTTGAACCAATTCGCTCAGAATCAATCACAACATAATCGCCTTGTGTGACTGAGAATCCTGCGTCGCGGTCTTGGAAGGAAATGTTTGTGCCAATAACGCCATACACATCAGAATCACCTATCTTTCCATCAATCAGTTGTCCTGCAGATGTGTTGAGTGGAGCAAGGGTGTATTGCAAACGCATCGGGTCAATACTTTGGTCAAGTGATGTGATTCGAATGACATGGAATCCGTTGTCGAGTGCTCGAACACTCACTGTTGCTTGTGGTGGTGCCTTATCCGTTGCGGTCAAGGCACCTTGCATCATGACGAAAACCATGCTTGAGAGCATGACAGTAATTGCGAGAAGCAAAACAGTCGCAATGACAGGGCTGACGGCTTCGTCGTCATGTAAACCTCTGCCCATGGTAGCCGCTATTCATCAAAGGACTTCAACCAATCGCTTCATTTCAAATTATATTTTCGATTACAAGAAGTAAAGTGGCTTATCGCATTCCATTGCTCTCTTGATGCCACCTATCGGACCCAAGGTCCGTAAGACGAGTTCTGTCATAAAGTCGCCACGAAGAAATGCGTAACCCATATTTTTTGTTCGCAGTGAATTTTTTAGTGCTCTGCCCATACTCGCATGAACTCTTTTCTGATAGGATTCGAGTGGAATTTGATGTGCAATATGATTTGATATGCTTTCAGCCGCAAAGTAGCCGGATATAATCGCCTGAGATATCCCTCCTCCGTTACTTGGCATAACGAGGCCAGCAGCGTCACCAACGGCGAGAATGTTACCTGAAACCATAGATTTCGTGGGCCCCCCCATCGGAATCCAACCTCCCCCGATGGACAAAATCTCAAAGTTGAGATCATTACAAAAATCTATGAGATGTTTTTTCACCGGATGCCGAAGTTTACCAGCTCTTGCCCCAATACCAACATTTGCAAAATGAGGCCCTTTAGGTATAATCCAAGCATAACCAGATGGTGCAACGGAGCCCAAAAACACATCAAACGTTTCTGGAACATTGCCATGAACTTGTGCGTAAGCAGTGGGAACTTGATCACCTGGTCGAACATTTGCGTCCTTTCCGTGCTTTAGACGCATCATATGTGCAAGCGAACCACTTGCATCGACGAGGTAATCAAAGGAGTATCTTGCATCCTTTGTTACCAACACATCTCTATTCTTTGATTTTTGATGAATCATATTGAGAACTGGCGTGTCAGTTTTGATGATTGCTCCTGCTTGAATTGCTTTGTCGGCAAGATAGCCATCAAAGTGAAGGCGGTGTCCTGCGAATGCATCCAATTCGAATCCATATGATTTGCCTGAAGGCAGAAAAACTCTCATGTAATCTAATCTATGGAGTTTGAGCCACGTTGGAAATTCAAAATATTCACGAAGCCAATCATCATCCTCAATGTTAGAAAATGTTTGAATGACTTCACCCCAATTAGGTATGCATTCGCCACATTGTGCAGGATTGCCTATGATTGCCCGTCTCTCCAGGACAAGAACATCGAGGCCTAATTCTGCGATTCGCTGTGCACATGCAGAACCGGCTGGGCCTGCACCAACAACAATGACTTGATGGTGTTCCAGAGGCCTCTTTGACATGTTCAAACCTCTCGATGTTCAAGAAAATGTGTGAGCCAAATCAATACTTCAGTTGCTTTATTTTGTGGAAGTGAACGAATTGCATTTTGAGCACGTTCAATGTGATTTTGAATTAAAATTTCTGTATAATTTAGGCTATCACTTGCACTGAGTAACGTGATGAGTTCATCGAAATACTGGTCTTCAAAATGTTCGATAAGATGTGCTAATCTTGCTCTGCGCTCCCCGTGAGAAAGGGTAAGAGAGTGAATAAGCGGCAGGGTCATCTTTCCCTCATGTATGTCAGCACCCCGTGGTTTACCCATTCGTTCATCCCCACGTATGTCGAGTAAATCATCGACCAATTGAAACGCTATGCCAATTTCTTTACCGAAGGTTTCCATTTGTATCTGTTGTTCTATAGAGTTTCCAGCCAAAATCGAAGCAGCTTTACAAGCCGCAGCAAACGGGCCAGCCGTTTTTCCAATGACGATGCTGAGATAGTCTTCAGGTGAGGTTTTGAGGTCCATGACACGGTCGATTTGAAGGAATTCTGATTGGGCAATGTTGGAGCAATACTCAGAAACTAAATCTACAATTTCCTCTTGATATTTTCCACCTAAACCAAAGCCTTGCACGAATAACCAATCACCTGCAATAACTCCTTTTGCTAGCCCTTTGGCTGCGTGAATCGTTTCTACCCCACGGCGTTTTTCTGCATCATCGTAGATGTCATCATGAACAAGTGTTGCTGTGTGAATCAATTCAAATGCTATTGCAAGCGGTAAGATATCATCATCAATTTTACCACCGCATGCATGATAGGCCAGAATCATAATCACTGGCCGAAGTCGTTTTCCTCCAGCCATGACGACCCTTTTCGACTCAATGGCAACCTCTCCCGCACCTTTTTCGATTTGTCTATCGAGATGTCCTTCAAGAAGAAGGTTTACTCTTTCTTGAAGAGCGATAAGGGTCGAGTGGAACTCAGATTCCTCGCCCATGAAGGGTTCTATGAGGGTTGACTTCTTAAGCGGTCGTTATTCGCCAAGATTTGCGGGTCATCGTATCCGCCGGGTGGCTTCGATGGAAGAATATGGTCGGATTGTAATCTTTACAACACCATCAAAATCCGACGGTGTCCGAAGGCACATTGAACAAACCGTTGATTCGAAGGGCAAACACCTTGATTTGCTGCTAAAGCAACTACCGAGTTTAGATGATGCCGTGCACCTTTTGAATTCGGGTTCGGGTGATCTCATAGCAATGAGTCCTGAAGAGTGGGAGCAAATACGTGATAATCGTTTCACTTTGGTTGGCATTTTACCTCGAAGGGAACCGACATGGGTGCTCGTCAGTGATGATAATCCTGACCGCTTGGTGAAGGAACCATTGGTTGTTTGTGATTCTGAATTGATGTCTCGACAATTTCAACGTGTCCGTCCTGATGCAACAATACAGCAATCAAGAATGGTGATCGAAGATTCTGGTTTAGAAGAACGAGAGACATGGATGTCCATAGAACAATTGCGTAGCCGAGGGGAAATAGACGGATACATCATCCCTAGGTCCTTGTATACAATGCTCAACATTCGTTCAAGAAGACATACACTTGGGTTGCAAAGAGAACAGCCAAGAGGTTTGCGTGAGCGTTTTATTCCCCCGCCAATGCATGGATTTACTCTCCTTGTCGGCAGATTTGGTTTCCCTTCCGAGGTGGTCGAGTCATTATGTGATCAACCGGCTATGGTTGCATACGAGGTCGAACATATGCTCATGAATAATTTGCCTGAAGAGTTTAGGGGCATGACTGGTATTTTTGTAGAACAAAGGAAATTGGGTTCGCTGATGAATGAATCAAAGAAAAACAATGATGGTTTTTTTGAAAAATTCTACATTGATACTGAGAACAAGCCAATTAGGTCAGGGCCTCAAATAGAGGTGTTCTTAGAATCTTTGGACCATCAAGGCAGGGTAGCTTTTGGATGTTACAAAGTCATAGAACTTGAAGCCATGCGAGTAGGAACTATCAACATTTTACGAGAATTTGAATCAATTGGCCTTCAACTAAGCACAGATTTTGAAGAACTAAAGAGGGCACCCGAAACACTTCCAGAAGAATACAAGTTTGCACGAGAGAAGTTGTTCAAATTGCATAAAAATGGGAACCGTGAATCGGATTTAGATGAAAACTAGGCTGTTTTCACCTCATCGGACACCGAAAACACTTATACTTCAATCACTGCAATTGAGCCGGTGGTCAAGATGCAAGATAAAGCAGAATTGCTTGCAACCTTGTATCAAGCTCGATTTGAAGAACTCAAAGAATTGGCTTCAAATCATTCAATATTAAAATCTGGTTCGGTCGAAACCCTTCGAATGAGGCTCATTTCTCAACTCGTTCTTTCGGATTGGGATTTGAGTTTAGATTCAATTCGAGAAATGTCAAATTTTGATTTAGGAGAACTGCTTGGAATTTTTGGAATAAAGAAATCTGGTTCGATTAAGGCGAGAAGACAACGACTTTATCTTCATTTAAATCACGACCCTAAGCAATTCGTTGCTGAAAATTTAGATGACATGACGAGAGATGAATTGCATGCGATGTGCAAAGTGTTTGAATTACCATTGTCGGGAACAAAGCAGGCCCTCCTTGCAAGAGTCGCCGGTGTTTTAGCATCTCAAGAAGGTGCTTGGGGGAAGGTGAAAAAGAGTTTGCGTCGTCCGAAGGAAGAGATCAAAATTCCCGTCCGTTCGATACCTGTTGCTAAAGAAATGTCCCAGCAAAGTGTGGTTGAAACAGTGGAAGAATTTGTCGAAGAGCATGATGGGGATTGGACATTTGAACAAGAAGTCGAATTAAGAGCCACAGTTTCATCAACTTCAAGTCCATCAACCCGCTCTGATATTGACAGTTTTGTGCAAGAACAATTGGATGCCAATCAAGAAATTGAACAAGCCGTGGTACCTCCAATGATTCAAACCCTTGAAACATCTGAGTCGCATTCTTTGGAAGTAGAAACTGCCTTGATTGAAGTTCATGACCGACGTGCTGAAATTGATGCTATGGCAAGAGATTTTTTGTCAATCAGTTCAACCAGCAATGAGAATGACCTGCAAAGTTTTCTGATTTCCTTGCAATCGCATGGATTTTCCACAGAAATACAAGCAGTTCAATATGAAATCCGAAATATCATCATGGAAATGGATTATCGTACAAAACAAGAAGACCAACGCATATCGAGTCGACCTGATTCTTGGGCAGAACGAGAGGCCTTGCGAACGTTTGAAGGCATACGGGGCCTTCTTCGTGATCAATTGGAGAACATTCTCGCTCTCCATGGAAATGACATCGTTAAAGCAAGAGTTGAGTTCGAGCAATTAGGAAGGGAGCACGGTCTTGATTTGAGAGTACCCGGAGTATCGGGTAGGTTGCATGCACTTTTTGATCTCCATCTTGAACTTGCTGAAACACAGGCCATGCA
>CAZWXR010000084.1:0-6161 GCA_964637985.1 uncultured Candidatus Poseidoniales archaeon | reverse complement strand
TCTCGTTTATTGATTGGGTGCATTGGAATAACGCTCAATTTTTCAAAGATGACCAATCCATAAAAACCGCAAACAAAGCTCTGTCTCTTTCAGACAAAGCATTTGCCAGTAAGTATAGAAACACAGCACATCGTTCAACATATTGGTCACAGCACCTCACGAGTCTCGCTGCAAGTGTGGCAAATTCCAATCCTCTGCATCAAAAACTGTATCCACGATATCCGACTTACCTCTCAAGCAGATATCATTCTTTCAAACCAAAAATCATTGAACAACTCAGTAAATTATCTGGTACATCAGATGCTTCAACTGTGGAAGAAATGTTGCCCATTCTCACTGTATTGCATGGCTCACAGCACCAAATGGGAGATGCAAACAATTTTTCTATTTCCATTCAATTAGGATTTACAGCAGAAGAACATGTTGCACTTACTGATATTCCATCAAACAGAAAATCAGCAAAGGACCTCATCACCAAATTCAATGAAAACATTCTGACCGCAGAACGCACAATCAAAGAAGAGAAGAAGATCAACGAAACATTTCAGGTAAAAGATGATCAAATTTTCAATTCACTAACTGAAAATTCAGATGAAATTTCTATGAAAGATAAGGATGATAGTGAATCCACCGGGCAAATGAAATTATTCTAATCCTCTTTCTCTTTGCCTTGAAGTATTTTTTTAACCAATGCAATGCCTTGTATTTCTGCCTCTGACTTCGATTCTCTTTTCCATGTTTTAAGACTGAGAAGCAAAATTGCAGTTAACAATTCTAACCTCCCAAACCACATGAGAACTGAAGTGTAAATCAAAACTGGAATTGGCATGGATTCCCATGTTACACTTGGTCCATATTCACCTAGAGCTGGCCCAGTATTCCCTAAACTTGAAGCGACCACAGAAACAATGGTTTCGAGGGACGACTCTGGCATATAAAATGCAAGAATCAGACTCGAAATCGCAAATAAACCTACCCATACCAGCAACATTCCAATGACGAGGCTCAAATATGAGTCGTCAATTGGATTTTTGTTGTAACGTATCTGATGAACACGTCTCGGTTGAGCAATTTTTGAAATCTCTCGCCGTGCAAGTTTTGCTGCCAATCCAACCCTCAAAACCTTCAAGCCCCCTCCAGTCGACCCTGCAGATGCACCGACAATCATCAGGAAGAAGAGTATGACATGGGTTGCCACCGGCCATGCGACATAATCTTCAGTTCCAAACCCAGTAGATGTTGCGATGGATACAACTGTAAAAATTCCGGAACGCATTGAATTGTTGAAATCACCCCCCCATGAGTAAAGAGCGAGAAGGATAATTATCGAAGCAATAAACAAATACATCATATAACTCCTGAATTCTTCATCAGAAATCGCCTCTTTTGCTCGTTTGTGCGTGAACAGCCAAATCAAAGTAAAGTTAATTCCAGCAATGACCATGAAGACAACGATGATGGCTTCTACGACTGTTGATTGGTAAAATCCTATGCTTGCATCATGCACTGAAAAACCTCCAGTCGGCATCGTCGTTAGTGCATGGTTTATTGCATCGAATACAGTTAACTTACCAATGCCAAATAGAAGAAGGAAAAGAAGGAATGTGCAAATAACATACAAGCCCCACAACGCATACGCTGTTTGCTTAAATGAGGGATGGATTCGTGAAACGGTTGGGCCAGTGAGTTCAGCACGCGCAAGTGCCATTCCTCCACCAATCTTTGATGACAAAATCATCATACCTAGCATAATAATTCCCATTCCACCCAACCATTGTGTCATCGAGCGCCACAAAAGCAAACCCTTTGATTGTGCAAAAATACAGTCGTCGTCGATTGCTAAATCATAACAGTTAGGACTCGTCGAATTATCAATAACTGTCGCACCTGTCGTTGTGTAACCAGACATTGCTTCAAACCAAGAATATGCTACTCCAGTTAACATTTCATTGAATGTTGCACCATCTTCAAAAGGACCCACAAACATACCACCTAGCCAAAACGGCAGCGCACTTACAATCACTGCAATAGGATACATCAATCCTACTGCAACAAATGCTTCCCGGTCTCGAACACGGTTTTTCGTATCAGTTCGTGTAAATGTCGACACCATGAAAACAGATGTCGCAAGGCAGAGCATGGCTGGCAGTCCAAAGACCAAAGCAGCGAACTCCCATGAATCAAGAAATCCCGATGCTATACCGACAAGAAGTATCGGTGCTGTGAGTAATCCTAGGGTCGTACCAAGGATCATGTTAAGGACGTCAGTACGCATGAGGACACCTAAATTTTCTTTTGAACACTGTTTGCCCGTGAGTGGTCAGTGAAAACAATAAGTCGGTCTCCTTCTAGAATTGATTTTTTCTCCTTTGGCAAAAATGACTCCCATTCTCCTGCTAAGTTTCTTCGCTGGATAAAAGCAAGTCTCATCCAATCTAATTTCTTCAGGTCTTCAATCGGAGCACCTGCAAATTTAGAGTTTTCATCGATGTTAACGCTTAATCCGGCATAATCAGATAACTCCGACAATTTTCCATACGAACCACTAGCATTTGTGTGAATAATAGTTAGAATTTGGTCAACCGCTACCTGACTCCTATCAACAGCATATGTGATGCCCATTCTTTTCGTAACACGAACTAAGTCAGAATCAAAGAGAATGAGTCCTGTCCTTGTCACACCTTTGTCGGCAGCGAGTAGACATGCTGCTATGTTATCATGATCATCATCCAATGCAGATATAGCGAAATCATAATTTTCGATAGAGATTTCTGATAAAATGTTCTTGTCTAGATGGTCGCCATGTATCACTTCAAGGTCAGGATTTTCTCCAGATTTAGATGCTACAAGTTGGTTGGCGAGGTGCAGATTGCGTTCGATGACGGTGACCTTTGCACCTTGTTCAAGCCAATCGGCTGCAATTTTTTGCCCCATAGTGCCTGCTCCGAAAATCACAATTTTTGGCGTATCTGGATATGGTTGAGAAATATGGCCATACACGGTTGAAATCGTGTTGAGTGAATCAATGCCTATCGTCGATACCGCAAGTACATCACCGTATTCATAATGATAATTAGAATCATACAGAAACATTCGACCATCTCTCTTTTTAATTGCAATGATTGGAGGCATATCAACATCGGATTTTTCTTTAATTTCCATATTTGACATTCCAATGAGGTGGGTTGCACGCTGTGCGATGTCAATTTCAACGATGTATGCTCCATGGCCATAGTGGACAACCTGGTCGGATTGGGCAGAAGTAAGGCCAGCGTGAAGTCGTTCAATCATGATGTCCGTAGGGTCGATGACGAAATTTACCTTCGCCCATTCGACAAGATAACCCAAATCTTGTTCCTCCACGTATTTCTTATTTCGAACACGTACTATGCTCAACAACTGCTTACCTGTATCTTTTACATTATGTTCATGTTCAGCCAACATTGATGCAATAAGGTTAATTTCATCAGATTCAGTTGTTGCTATGAAGACACGAGCAGTATTGATTCCTGCTTCCTGAAGTTTCTCCCTTGAAGTAATATCTCCACTAATGACTAAAACATCTAATTGCTGTGCATTTTTGATTGCACGAGCATCATTGTCGATGAGAACAACATCATGGTTTTGAAGCCTTAATGTTCGAGCTAACTCAAAGCCTATTCGACCTGCACCCCCGATAATTATTCTCATTTGAGCACCTCAATCAAAAATATTCTGGATATTTTTTAACTTGAAAACCACCTTGTGCATTGTCGACACTACCGATTGTACTGTACGACCTATCCCTGTCATATCCTGGCGAACTTGGCCTGTAATAGTCAAATACATTTTCTGCATTTTTCGATTCATATTCTTCAATCCAATCCACATATGCAGTTGTTGTCGAAAGCAACCATTTATTGTTGACAACATCGACTTGCGCATTAACAAAACAAGATGATAGTGTGATGCCCTTATCTTCGCACCATTCGTCGGACAGTGGAAGTTGAATATAACCCCAAGCATGGGCTTCCCAACCGGTGTCACTAAAACTGTAGTCTGTCAGTAACCCGAATACATACCATCCAGGTATACCCTTGGTTCGAAGTATGCTAAGAAAGGCATTTGTTTGCTCATCACAATCCCCTTTATTTGCTGAGAGGCACTCTGGACCTGTTCTTGCGGGAGTTGGTGCTAACTTGTCATAAACGACTTTTTCATGTAAATAATCGAAGGTTGCTCTGGCAAATGCATAGACATTATCTGATAGACCATCGGGTAAACGTTGTGCAATCTGTGTAGCCGCATCATTGACATTTGATGCAGTTGCATCAATTTTGTATGAGCCGTAATCTGAGAAGTGCTGTTCATTAGAAAATTGTTGTGCAGAATGACTGGATCGCAGAGCGTAATCACTTATTGTTCCAGAGTTATCAACATTTATTCCAAACTCTTTCCCACCAACTCGGTTGTCAACTCGTGTGTGATCCCACCATGAATATGACAAGGAATTGACTGTGGCTTCAAATGAATATTCTGCTGGTTTATTCCCGTCATACACTGGTTGAACCATGACACAATTAGCGACGTTGCAGTAATATTTTTCTTCATCAGCATCCATTGTTGAGGGGTCATATAGTCCGGGGTACCATATTTTGAATCCATTATTTGTAATAATTGGAGCAGAGGAACCTAAACCGTCGTAATACTTGTGAGGGACGCCATTTGTAGGGATATTGTAACGTTGACCATCGACGATGATTTCTATTTTCAAGGTCTGCTGGAGCACAATATTTTCTTCTACCTCACCACTTTCGTAGACAAAGTGTTGGTCTTGACCAAAATTACTGTATAGCGTTGGTGGCAATAGTATGCGCTCAGCACCGTAACCACTCATTGGTTGTACGATGCTCGTTTTTGAAACCGTATATGTCGACTCAACTTGGTAGGGCAGGTATGTGGCTGTTGCTGAGGCAATGAATTCATCGATGCTACTAAATTCACCAAGCATTGCCTCTCGGGCTTGTGGGGAAAGCATGACAAAAGCCACGAATGCCACCAAAGCAACACTTCGAAATCGGTTTTTTCGGCGTTTGAAGATATTTTTTTCTCGACCTGAACTGGTCATCACGATGCCTTTGGCTCGAGGTTGCTTGGTCATCATGAATGTTGATTCCTTTGAACCTTCGTCAAATTGTTGCTCGAGCCTGTACCCGCCTTCCCGATTTGAAGCGATAACTCTACCACAAGTGTAACAAATCTTGTCACCTGGAAGAGTAACGCTCTTACAATAGCGGCAAGATGCCATGAACTGTGCTTAAACAACAAATGTATAACGATTGCTCAACCTTTCCTCATTCTTCTTCGTTTGATGATACTGTCGTGGACTGCTGCATTCTTGTCTGGCTTGCCCAAATCCTGCGTAGGCGCCTCCGTGCCTCCTTCGGAATCGAGTCCCAAATCCATTCATTCGTTTTTGGTTGGAAGATAAATAAAAATGGCACAATAAAGAACCACGTTGGATAAAAATCAACAGCACTAACGAGCATGACGATGAGAATCATTCGAAAAGACATGCTGCGAATGACAGCACCCCATCGTCGACCTTGTACCATCAAATGTCCATGAAAACAAGTGATCATGGCTTCGGCTCTAGGAGTGACTAAACTAAACACAACGGCGTTTGCAACTGATTGAATTGTTAATCCAGTTTCAATAAGCATTCTTGCGATAAAAAACATTGCAATCATTGCACCCAATGATAACCCAAGAGCCCAACCACTCGTTGCTTGTGAGTTGTTCGCTCTTACTTTTTTTCGGAGTAACATGAAATGGGCACCAATTGTTGTGATTAACGCAACAAGAATGACGTTAATAACGTTGAATTGACCTTGAGCCCCCCCGTATGTCCCAAGAAGGGCTGGTTCGAGGATGAATGCATTCGCCAAATAACCGTAAAAACCACCCAATAACAGCCCCCAAAAAACCTGATTCCATGCCGTTTGAGTATCATAAAATCCGGCGTATTTCGTCATGACTCCTTTCCAGCCAAAACTCATGCCTATGAGCGATAAAATAATCGCTGATTGGGACAAGATGAGTTCAGATGCCACATTTGATTGCATTCACTTTGGATTTACATACCTTTAGGTCAAAGCGTTGAGTTCAAACGGTTTCACAAA
>CAZWXR010000083.1:0-6491 GCA_964637985.1 uncultured Candidatus Poseidoniales archaeon | reverse complement strand
TACCTAAGTCAGGTAGGCTCTCTCGGCACAAATTACCTCGCAGACCAGCATCCATTTGACCACGATAACGATGGCGTCACAGACGAAGATTCCGATGGTTCAGGAGCAGGAAGTTACGACGAGGATGACGACAATGACGGACGAATCGACCAATTTACATGGCCTTGTGACCTTGATGGCGATGGCATTCAAGATTACTTCGACCTCGATGACGATGGCGACGGGGTCCCAGATATTGATGACGCACATCCGTACGACCCTAGCATCACAGGTTCAATGTCACTCACCGCAACACTGTATGCCGCAGCACAATCTTGGGATTACACAGACTATCGAGATTATTCTGGTGGAGTCAATTACCTCACATGGGAACTCAATCGAGTGAATGCAGTCGGTGCCCCAAGTTCAGGCTTTGGTGCTGAAGGTGCTCGGGGAACACCATCCTTTACAGAAATTTATGATGGCGACCTTGACCTTGACGGTTCACCAAACTTCCTCGACCCAGACGATGACAACGATGGTACGCCAGACAGTGCAGATACTGACGATGACAACGACGGCATTCTTGACATGACCGACCCAGATGACGACAATGATGGTATCCCTGACACATGTACAAACATAGATACCAACAATGATGCAATATCCGATTACAATCGAAATGTACGCGATGGTGCAGTGAGCGGTTTGAATTCAGCCAGTCTCGTAGGCGGTTCAAACTACGTGTCAGCAACGAATGTAGCAACATCATCCGCTGGCTCAGGCCAAGGCCTTACTGTAGATATTACCGCCGATAGCAATGGAGCAGTGACTGCAGTCACAATCAATTCACCGGGCTATGGTTATTCAGTCTCAGAAACAGTCTTCATTTCCGGAGGAAACAATGGTGCGACAATTGATGTATCTTCCGTTCTATCCGTCGTTTTCGAAGTTCCAGGAAAAGATAACAACAACGATGGAACAATTGATTGCGAACTCGATTATGACCAAGACCTCGACGATGACCGAAAGCGACCGTTTGACCAAAACTACAACGGCATTTACGATTGGCTCGATTCCGACATGGGTGGTACAACAACACCAGACAATTTGGGCGATGTGAGTGTGAGCGGAGACGCAAACAACTTCGAGTACGATTTAGACAACGACCAAATCGAAAATGAAAACGATTCATTCCCACTCGACAAAGCTTCAGATGTAGCAACATGGAACTGCCCATCACAATCCAATCCAAACCCAACAAACCCTGACATTCGGTGTCAAACGCGCCGTGCATCCTATTCCCAGTTTAACGATTGGGATGGAGACGGTGTCGATAATTGGGACGATGTTGATGATGACAACGATGGAATCATCGATATCCTTGACATCGATTGGGATTGTGACCTTGACAACGATGCAGATCTTCACGCTATCAACGGTGCTCTTTACCGTGATGATGGGCCGAATAATGTCGATTCCGACGTTGATGGTGACGGCCTTGAGAACTCTATCGACTGGGACGATGATAACGATGGAGTTTCCGACTTGTACGACCCAGATGATGGAAACTGCGGTATCCTCGACTATGATATGACCGACTCATTTACCAATCCATACTACCCAATCTCCGACGGAGGGCTCTTGGATGGAAGTCTCGATGGACAAATTTACTCTGACAACACAAGCGACCATTGGAGCATGGTGTTCCACCACAACCCATTTGCTGATGTGGTGTTGAACTACAACGGTTACGATGGCACTACAAGTCCTGTTACACCAGGAACAGTTCCTGAGTTCTACTGGTTCTTCTTCACTCGGTGGTCGCCGTACAACGGTGGAAATGAATGGGATATTGACGCAGATGGAGATTCGTTGATCAATGGACTGGATGTTGACCAAGATGCCGATGGCTTACCTGATTGGTGGGACCAAGACGAATCCAACGATGGTATTCTCGATGTCAATGATATCAAGATGGGCGGTTCATTCAATCTTTCGACATGCGGATTTACTGCTGGCAACTTAGCACAAGGCTTTGTTTGCGGATATGCGTACGCAATCGCATACAAGATGCCACTCAACGGAGTCAATGCACAATTCGGCTCGCCGTACTCAACACGACCAGATGCAAACTGGGATGAAGGTGCAACCGCTGGTGGACCATCAGGAAATTGGAGTTGTACACCTGTGAACGGCATTGGTTGTTATCACTATGATTTCGGTGGAGACGGTAATATCGATTCAGCCCTCTCTTACACGCAAATGCAGGACAACCGGGATTCATTCGTGACATGGATAGGACTTTTGACTGGTATCTGGCAATGGAATTCAGACAATGGGCCTGCAGAATATGCTGACTTCCCAGATGAATTAGGTGCTGACCTTCTCAAGAACGATGTCGATGGAGACGTGGATGGTGATTTCACCAACAAAACAATCGATGTCGACGATGATTATGATTCAATTTACGACTGGTATGACGTCGATGACGACAACGATGGAATTTGGGATTACTTCGAAGTGGACTCGAACAATGATTTCGATGATGACGCAAATCAAAACAATGGTAATTTCTTCACAGGTACAAATTGTGTAGACAACGATGATGACGGAAATGATGCTGACGCTGATGACGACGGTTTCTTCCAAGCGGTTTGGGACCGGGGCATCATGCGACAAGGACTTGGAACCATCACGTTCTACGACGTTGACAACGACAACGATGGTATCCCGGACGGAGAAGACCCAGACGATGACAACAACGGGGTCCTCGACACCGACCAAGAACTTCAAGCAGGTTGTTTCTGGGGTGAAGAACAACACACTTGGGATAACGACAATGATGGAATTGTGAACTGGAAAGACGATGATTGGGATGGCGATGGCCTCACCAACGCAGAAGAACTTCTCGTGAGCAAGGTTGCTCCATTTGACCACGATAACGATGGCCTTCGTGACGACATTGATGTTGATGATGACCAAGACGGCATGCATGACAAAGACGAAGTCATCTTGTGGCCAACACGGTTCTCAAGAAATTCAACCAACCCATGGGACCATGACGACTTTGGAGACGGAGAAGCATTAGCTGACCCTTCAGGCAACTCAACTGGCCCAGATGCAGTTGACAACGATGATGACAACGACACACTTTGGGACGGCGATTATGACCATCTTGAGGAAGGCGAGACATCATCCTCATGTTATCAAGGCCAAGAGTCATCCGATTGGGATTCAGACAACGATTGTGTCCTTGATGAAGATGACAAATCTCCCACATACATTACCCTCAATCCTCCTAGCACATTGTGGCTTGATGCTCAGCAACCAACGATTTTCTCTGGGCATGTTGATTGGATCAATCCAGTATCTTTGCAACAAGAACCGGCTCAAGAATTGCCTGTACAAGTCATTATTGAATGGGCAAACAACGGTACAATTGCGAAGGAAACAGTAGACGTGTTGACCAATAACCAAGGAAATTTCTCCGTGGGGCAGTTCCTGTATCCCGAGGATTTGACAGTCGGTGATAACTCGACATATCGCGTCTACGCAGTGGTGACAGAGATGTTTACCTTCAACGGTAACGAATCCATATCGTATTATGTTGGTGCGGAAGCAAACCTCACGGTTGATTATTCAGCATGGACCTACTTTAGAAGCGATGAACAACCGTTTTGGCTCGATTTCAAGGCTCATTATGAAGCCGACTGGGAACGAGGAATTTACGACAACCGTATCAAAAATGCTCCGATTACCTTCTCCATCTTTGGTGGATTGTTTGGAAACATCACACATCCAACCAACTTCACAGGACTTGGAAACAACGGATATCGAACAGACGCCACTGGTTGGGCATCGTTGACCTTCGTTCAAGACATCGGTATCAATGGTGTTTGGAAGCAAGTTCGCTGGAATTCAACATACGACAATGGTCCAGGCGAACTTCCGGGCGCCTACGAGGAAATTGCTTGGGATAACACAACGAAAGCGCACAATGTTGTAACGGACTCAGGTGGAAACACGCTCGTGTACGATTACACCAACACAAGTTTACCACCAGGTGACATTGAGGTTGTAGCACGTGTTTCACCAGAATTGGGGTATGAATACCCATTCCCGTGGATGCACGGTGATGAATCTGAGCCATTCTCCATCCGAGTGATGCATAGAATGAATATCTTAGGGCAAATGATTGTCGATGGTAAGAGTCCAATTTACTATTATGACCAGACCATCAACAACGGTGATGGAACATTTGGAGACTGGGCAACCCTCTTCCATGGACCAGGTCTACAAGCCCACGGCATTGATTATGCTACTGTTTCTGCGTACAAACCATATCCCAAAGAATGGGATGGGGATGTAGCAACCCTAACAGGTGAATCAGTGAAGCTTGCACCATTCTTGTCTTCAACAAACGCCACACATTGGTTCATCAACCTCGTGAACGGCGGTGATAGTGCTCTCCCACCATGTGGTCCTGTGGATAGAACAGATCCAAACAGCCTTATTCGATGTGAAATCGTCCCTGAGATGAACACGGGCGAATCTTTGCAGGTGATTGGTTCAGTCACCAACCGAACAAATCAGCCATGGGTCCAAGACCCGATTGCTCTGCAGGTTGACACCGACAAGAACGGACAATTCCTTGGGGCAGGAGAAACTGCCTACACCCAAACACCAAAGATGGTCAATGGTGAAGCACGATACGACTACAACTGGTCATGGTACAGTCAATACTCAGCAGGAACATATGGCATGCGTGTTGACTTTACCAACTCTGCATATTACTTCACAGGTAATTCTTCGACCCTTTCTCCAACTGGGGCTTATATCAACGTCACAGTTGTTGGTACAACTGACTTCTTGACGACATCTTTGCCACGATTGTACAGAAACACAAACACAAGCATTCAGGCCAAACTCGTTGATAACTCACTCCAACCAGTTCGCAGTGCTCCAATCAATTGGACATGGTCATTCGATGGACGTAGTGGTGTGAATTACACAGACGATAACGGATTCTTTGAAATCCCATTTGAAGTTAAAGCAAACGACCAACTCGGTAATTTCACTCTACAATTTGAATATGCTGGTACGAGTTTGTTAAAAGGAAATTCCGCCACACAGTCTGTTTGGGTTGTTTCAAGAACATTCATGCAGGTCATTTCATCCGATCCGAACTTACGCCGTTCAGGTGATAAATGGGATTTCACAGCACAGGTGACAGACGATAACAAAACAATCGAACGTGATTCTGGAGGTTCAGCACTTTCCGGTTCAAATCCACCGAACGGTGGGCTTGTCGATGTCATCTTCGAAGGCAAAGACTTCGATGGTGTATCACACAGACAAGTTGTAGCCACACTCGCTCCGGCTGCAGGACTCATCTCTTTACCTGAACCACAACCAGACAACTCTCATCTGTGTTACTACGACGGAAACGGTGATGGTGTACCTGACCGAGATGTTGATGGAAACGGACTTGACGATGAGGAAACAATCGGATGTATGAAGTCAAACATCAGTCCGCTCAATCCACAACTTCTCCGAGACGACCCTGAGTCATTCTTGCCCGATGGTTTCGGTCCAGTTAACGTAATTTTGAGGTTCCGAGAAACATTGCCAAATGAAGGATGCCGCCAACTTGATGTTTCATACCTTGGAATACAGGGTGCATGGGACCCATGTACCAGCGTTCCTGGGAACGACCACTTCAGACTAACGATGACACACAACGCAAACGGGTTCTCCTTGATTGGAAGAACACTCATGACAGTCGACGACCAAATTGTCTACACAAGCGAAGTTGACCCGATGACCGGAGAGGTCGTACCAAAGCCAATGATTGTCACTGGACAACTTCGAGATGAACTTGGTACCAATTTGACCAACAGAATGATTCGTGTCAATTACGAAATGATCAACGGACAAACTGGCCCAGTTGCATGTCAATCCGGTATGACAGATAATGGTGGATACTTCTCCATCCTGTGCCCGCTTTCTGACGTGATGGCAGGAAAAGCAAAGGTCACCGTCGTGTATTCAGCATATGACAACAACGATGCATACAGGTATGAGAACAAAACCGTTCAAACGGAATTTGATGTATTCTCAAACTCAACCCTGCAAATCACAGAGGTTGGTCCGTTCAAGTCAAGTGTAGATGAATATGTAGCTGACAACGGCTCAAGATACCCAGTTCTTTACTTGAAGGAATCATTCCACGTCGAAGCATATCTTGCTCAAACAAACGGGCAAGCCGTTGGAGGAAAGTGTTTGAACATCTACCTCGACCCACTAGAAAATGTTCGACCAATTGCTACCATTCGAACAAGCGATATCGATGGAACGATCACATGGTTCAGCGGTGACCCTGCACAGAACCCTACATTGCGAGGTGTAGAGACGACTGGTGGAAAGACCGAAGGATTCAGAATCTTAAGGGTCGCATTTGAACCAGATGTCAATGTACCTGGTGGCTGTGATAAAGACAGTTCAAACTC
>CAZWXR010000082.1:0-6494 GCA_964637985.1 uncultured Candidatus Poseidoniales archaeon | reverse complement strand
GAAAGTTGAGGGGTTCCATCGACCATAACGGTACAGCAGCCACACGTTCCAAGGTCGCATCCACGTTTAACACCGAGCATGCCAACCTTATCTCGAAGCACATCGAGGAGCACGGCATTTGATGGAATGAGCGTTTTAACAGGTTGGCCGTTCACGATACCCTTCCAAATTTGGCTGTTTGGTTGAGGAAGCATATCCACATGTTCTGCACCAACCATACCTTCCGCCTATCCATTAGGGGTCGATTGTACTCTTTGATTGTTCGGTGTCAATACGATTGAATTTTCCTAACATTCTGTGTCATTCTTCTTCGCCAGGAACAACATGTTCCACCTTTCCGAGAAATGTTTCTCGTTCTTCAATGGCGTTTCTTAATACAAGACCGTGGTACACCTTGATGTTTCTTTTCTTTACATCTCTGTTGATTTCTTGTTCATACACTGATAATTTATCGAGGTCAAAACATTGTTCTATGCCTCGCAAAATCCGTTTGTAATTCTGAGAACGACTCCAATAGAGTGACAAGTAAATTGGAATCAACAAGAGAGGTATGACCAATTCTTCAAAGACGATTTCAGACACGCCTGAAACTGAAAATTCGGGTTCGTCAACTTGGTACTCTGTAGAGAAGCCCAACCCACCAAGATAGAAAAATCCTGTATTCATACCCAAATACATGTTGAAGGGAGTTTCTGAGTCATCGAGATAATCTGAGCCTCGGTCTTGTTCGACATCATCCGGCCAGCCATCGTTATCATTGTCATTATCAAGAACATCGGGGATTGTGTCCATATCAATATCCGGTGGGACAGAGTTTGGATTGTACGGGTCGTAGAGAATAGTCCCTGAAGATGCGGCTCGTTCAAGTTCGTTTCGAATCCCATCTCCATCGGCATCATCATCGTATATATCTGGAATGAAGTCGTGATCGATATCGCTACAACCTCGTAATTTCACTTTACTTTTGCCGTAAATACTGGGGCAGTGATCACCAAAGTTATCGCCGAGTTGGTCCGAATGTCCATCGCCGTCCGTATCGGACCATCGAAGCGGGTCGTTTGGCCAGACATCCGCTCCCTGAGCAATGGTCCAATTGCCATCAGCGTCCGACCACCCGTCTCCATCGGAATCCAGACATCCAAGTCGGTCCTTTGTAGAATTCCCATCACCTTGTTCACATTCGACATTTGATCCCTCTGCAGAGACTGGAATTGTAAGTATGAGACATGAAAAAAGAATAACAATACTCAGCAACAGAGGAAGTCTCATGATATGACATCGAGAAGAACATGATAAGATTATGTGTGAATCATCAATAGATTGAATAATGACCTTTGCAAAAGGATTTAACATGCGATACAACATATTTCTAGCCGTCCTCCTCCTTCTATCAACGAGTTTATCAGGCTGCACGAGTGAGGAATCCAAAGAAACTTCGATGCAGGCATTCCCCAGTTTCTCTTCTGTGGGAGATGATAATGAAACGTACGACAATGCACGAATGTCAGGCTCACCGTTCATTGTGATGTTCTCAGCAGAATGGTGCAACAATCCATGCTACACAACCATGTTCGCAATTTGGGACACCATTCCTGAACTACCGGTTCTTGTCATGTCGACCGACCCCGCGGAAGATGCTGGCGGACTCACGCTTCAAGATTGGCATGAATCTGCAAACGCACATGATGATGACGACGAAACAGGGGCAACAAACGTCAATCTCACAACCTATGTATTCATGAAAGGGTCTGAAGTTGCAAAAGAATTAGACATTAAATCGCCGGGTTCGCTTGCATTTGTCACATCAGATGGAAACATTATGGAAATCCATGTTGGTCGACTCGATGATACTGCAGAAATCCAAAAGAAATGGGATGCAGTAAGTGCTGCTTAGGCTTTCTCAAGCACCATTCTCATCGTTTTTATCGAAGTGGATATCACTGTCTTTACCTGCAAACACACCTTCCTCTTTATCGGTAGCATAACCGACGACAAGCAAAGCTACGAGCAAGACGACAACAAATATCCCAATCGCTGTGAACATTTCAGATGATGAAAACAGACCATCGTCAGTACTTTTTTCTCCATCTTTGTCGACGTCGATGAGCATGACATTGACCGTCATAATTGGGGTTGAGGCGGTTGAAGTTCCATTTTCGATGATACCTCGAATCGAGAGGGTGTGGTTTCCTTGCAGGTCGATGCCTGGTAGGTGCTCGAGTTGGTGTGCGATATCGATTGCAGACAACTCAGCATTGGTGGTGTGCTCATACGAATGAATGTTTGACCAATCGTCCCTCAGATGATTGCTTCGCCATTGGATTGATTCAACGCCTTCACTGATCTCAAAAGAAATGACATCCATTGTTCGTAGTTCAACTCGCTCACTTTCTGTTGTCTCAGATGTTAACGTAATTTGAACGGAGTTGTCGAACATGTACATTTGTTGTGCAGCTTCCATGACAGCATCGAGAGCTCTTACTTCGCCGTGTCCATAGACATTGTTTTGTCTGTTCTTTGGAATCAAATCCTCTGCACAAGGTTCGTTTGCTGCCATGTAGTGACATTGTCTGTACGTCGATGTTTCTTGCAATATATTTCGAATGTCGAACGGTGAGAGGTCTGGATTGGCCTGATACATGAGGGCGGCAACGCCTGCGGCTCCTGGTGTAGCCATAGATGTGCCAGATAATGCCACATATCCATCACCTGTGTTCGCTGCTGCGGACATCACGCTCGAACCGACATAGGCAATATTTGGCTTAATTCGGCCTTCTTCTGTTGGTCCTTGACTTGAGTAGATAGCGATTGATGAATCCTTGTCAAGTGCACCCACGGTAATGACATCTTCAGCAGACCCTGGTGTACCGATTTGAGCGGAGACTGCATTGTTTCCTGCTGCGATAAACATGGCAATTCCTGACCGAACCATTTCGTTTGCGTACCTGTTCACGCTGTCTTCTTCTGATGAAGTCCATTCAATCGCACCCGGACCGCCAAGGCTCATTGAAGCAACTCGAATGTTGTATTCGTACCTGTGGTCGACGGTCCATTGCATACCGGCCATCACAGTAGCGAAGGAACCAGAACCGCCACCGTCAAGCACCTTGACGCCAACAAGACTTGCCTTGGGTGCCATACCCATGTGTTCAAAGTCGGGTGCCCCCGTTCCAGCGGTTGTTCCTGCACAGTGGGTTCCGTGGCCGTTGTCGTCATAGGGGAATACTTCGGTGCCATTTGTAGCACTTGCGTTGTTCACTGCATCGTAAAATGCGATGATTTTAGGGTCGTATGTAAGTGGGTCGTCATCTTGGTCGTCAAGTGAAACATGTAAGCCATCAATGCCAGTATCAATGATAGCGACTGTTGTTCCTGAACCATCATAACCAGTTTGCTGCCATGCTTGGTCAACACCGTGCAGCACAGCAGAATCACCATTGGCGACCTCAAGGATGCCATCAAGTTCGAGCAAGACGACGCCAGGCAATTCAAGCGTGTCCCAGATATTGTCAACATGGATTCGCCCTGCAAGGGCGTCGATGTGTTTGAGAATGAACTGATGCTGATAATCCACTTCTCGTTCAAGAAGTCTCACGTCTTCCTCTGTTGGTGTTCGGTCGAAATCGATGATGAGTGGCAATGTGCCGTCCTCGTCGAGGAAGAATGGGCTGTTTTTGTGAACTTCAATCATATCTCCGATTCTATTTTTGTTCTTATCGACGGTTGTGTGCTCCCACCACATCGTCTCATCTTCAACGGTTTGTGCTCCTACCGGCATCAAAAATCCGACCATAGGTAAAACGAACAACAAGAGGCAAAAACTTGTCAAAATTTTATGGAACATTACACTCCCTCACATTATGCGAACACGGTGGAGATTTTCAACCCATTGAATTTAAGTTTGCCAAATATGAATTGAGGAAAAGATATACACCTTCAAATCCTAGCACGAATCATGATTCAATATTCGTGTTCATCATGCGGTATGGGAGTAGTTGGAATGAAATGTGCTTCGTGCGAGTGTGACCTCGTACCAGACACGATCGAGAAAGCCGATGGAACGAAAGTTTCTATTGCAAAATGCCCAAGCGGTTGCGGGAAAATTAAGTCGCCATTGTGTTGTGGAACTGACATGGTTTGTAGCATCTAAGCGGTGAATGAATATGGATGAGTCCCATCCACCGCTCGTATGGATTGACCTTGAAATGACTGGTTTAGATATCGAGAGAGAATCGATTATTGAAATTGCAACCGTCGTCACGGACGGTGAACTCAACATCTTAGCTCAAGGGCCAAACTTGGCCATTAAGGTCGATAGCACGTTGATTTCAGGTATGGATGAATGGAATACACTCCATCACCATCGAAGCGGACTTGTCGACAGAATCCGAAATGAAGGCGTTCCATGTGAGCAAGCCGAGCAACAGACCATCGACTTTCTCAAACAATGGACAAAAGAAGGCGTCAGCCCTTTGTGTGGAAATAGCGTCTGGAATGACCGTCAATTTCTGCAAAAAGAAATGCCTCGTCTGGTTGAGTATTTACACTATAGAATGATTGATGTCTCTACAATTAAAGAATTGTCTCGGCGCTGGTATCCAGACAAAAAGAAATTCTCAAAGAAGGCAGCCCATCTCGCTCTAGACGATATTCTCGAATCGATTGAGGAATTGAAATTCTACCGCGACCTTCTCTTCAAGTAGAACGATAAGTGTCTCTCCAAGATGCTGAGGATGGTTCAACTTTTTTGTATCGTGAAAGCACATCTGCCAATACAGCAATAGCAATTTCTTCTGGTGATTCAGCACCAACAGTCAGCCCGATTGGGCATTGCACACGGTCGATGAGCGTCTGTTGAATGCCATGAGCCTGACACTTCTTTTCAAACGCTGTCCATTTGGAACGGCTACCAATGACGCCGATATGAGGTCGTGTAAACAAAGCATCAGTTTCCTGTTCGAATCGCTGAAGTGTTGAGAGCAAGGTAATGAGTCTCGTTTCATCTTCTTGCCAATCGTGACCCAAAAGAAGGATCTCGGAATATCTCGAGATATGTGCTCCACTCAACGTTGCAAAATAGTCCTCTACCGATGAACAGTGAACCTCCTGTGCATCACCAAACAAGTCTTTGTTTGCGTAATCATATCGAGAATCATGAACTGAATATTCCCATCCAAGCAGGGTGATGTGTGGAGCTAAGGCTTGGGCACAGTGCCCTCCACCAAGCAACAAAATATGTGGAGATGGCACAAGGACTTCAAATGAAATTGTGACTTGTCCACCACATAATGAATCTAGTGGAGTGACCTCAAACCCTTTTGCTCCTTTGTTGAGACCATAGGTGTGAAGTTCTCCGTATGCTGAATGCTCTGCTTCCAACAATTCTCGACATCGCTTGATGACATTCATCTCAAGCCCTGCTCCACCGACAGTTCCGAACGGTTCAATTTCGCCTTGCGACAAAGCAAGTCGTGCACCGACTTTACCCGGAACGCTTCCTTTGACCTGAAGAACTGATGCGACGACAACGCGATGACCCTCATGGAGTTGTTGCAACCCCCACGACAGTACCTTTGCGGTCATATCCGCTCCTCATGATGTTCTTTCATATGGATTTGCTTGGTTGAATTTGATGTTCATTGTAAAAGAATTTGAGTGCCTCAATATCCTTTGGTGTATCGATGTTAAGGTGCAAGAATGGTGCTTCGACCTCTCGAGAAGAAAACACTACACAATCTCGTAGCGGGGCCGTGTCATCAACTTGCAAAAGTTTGTTGATATCAGAAGAATGTATGTACACAGGATGACCACCACGATTGTTCCATCGAGGTGAAGATGAACTCGTGGACTGTATCAATTCAGGAAGAAGGCCATTCGGCCAACCTGGTCGGTCAACTGGTGCGATAATCAGGCCATTTGACAATGGATGACCTGATTGAAGAAGATGGTGCAGTCCTTCTTTGATGCTGCTCATTCGCCCTCGTTCAGGGTGAGGGTTAACAATGACCTCACATTGACATTTTATGTCTCGAAGTGATGTCAATATTTCTTCATGTGTGACAATACATTGCTGAAATCCTTCGCTTTCGAGACGTGTACATAGCCACTCGATGAGGGTTGATTGACCGAGTGGGAGGAGTGCTTTTGGTTGACCTAATCGTTTCGAGGCACCTGCAGCGAGCACCAAAACTGGAACGTCTTTGGATTGACGGCGAACCTTCATTGCCGAACCTGTCCTTTCATTCGAGAGATTTTGTCATCTCTCGCCCGATAATCATCCGTTGAACTTGAGAAGAACCTTCGTAAATTTGCATTACTTTTGCACCTCTCATCAATCGGGCCACGGGATATTCCTCTGAATAACCATAGCCACCATAGACTTGTACAGCATCGGTGGTGACTTCCATTGCAATGTCGGCTGCGAAACGCTTGGCGTGGGCGGCTGATTCAGTATTACGAATACCTTGGTCGAATTCTTGTGCTGATTTCCATGT
>CAZWXR010000081.1:1274-6495 GCA_964637985.1 uncultured Candidatus Poseidoniales archaeon | reverse complement strand
TGTTCCAAATTCAGTAATAGGCGAAAGGTTAGCAAGGAATATTTCAGTGTGGTCGAACAAAGTTGGTGAGCAAGTCATTGACCCAGCGATTTCAATTACAAATCATGGACGATTAGAAGGAGGGTTGGCATCATCTTCTCGCGACGACGAGGGTGTTCCTACACAAATATTACCGTTAATTCAAGGTGGCAAATTAGCTAATTCACTTTGGTCGGTCAGGGATGCTGCTGAAATGATACAAGATGGCAAAGTTGAATCCGCAAAATCAACCGGTTCTGCTTTTCGTTCCAGTTACCAATCACCACCGTCAACATCCTGCTCTGAAATGATTTTTGAAACCTCAAACAATCAACATAGCAGAGAAGCATTACTCGAAATCATTGATACCGGATATCTTATTCAAAGCGTCATGGGTGCACACACAGCAAATCCAACTTCAGGTGATTTCTCCGTGACTTCAAGCACAATACTTCGAATTGAAAACGGAGAAATTGTCGGACCGCTCTCCCAAGCTGGTATCTCGGGAAACCTCGTCGCCGCCCTTCAATCAAATGTCGAATTAGGAAATGAGACTTCTGTGCGGGGAAGATACCACCTGCCCGATGTTGCATTACAATCCAGTATCAGAGTTAATCCTGCTTAATTGCTCGACCTTGATGCAATAATTTCCAATGAAATTGTTTATACCCTGTCGTCGTAGGAGGACTAGTCTATGGAGGTAAATGGAGTGTACTGTCTTCCCCAACCCGCACGAATAACCATAGCCTGTCCTCTCGTCAGGCCCGAAAAAATATTGCTTGGCGGAGGCATTTTTCATGTCTGATTCGAAGTATTCCGATTATATCGAAGCGGTATTGAAAGAAATACCCGAAGCATCTGCTGATGACATTCATGCAGCGTTTGAAAAATATGAAAATGAGTTTTACATTCCGCCGCAAGATGCACTTCGATCAGTATTGAGGAAGTTTCAAAGTGATTCTGATGCCCCATCACAATCAAAACCGAGACAGCAACGTCAAACGAAGAAAGTAGCTCAGTTAAGTGAATTGGGAAGCGAGGACAAAGATGTTGAAATTGAGGTAATGGTCGTCACTCACAACCTTCGTCAACAACTCATTCGAGGAGAAGAACGTCAAATCGCTTTTGGAATGTTACAAGATTTACCATGGGAGAATGAGGAAAAAAGGACGCAATGGGAATACAAAGATTGGGGAAGCAATTCTCAATTGCTCCCAGGTAGTATTGTGCGAATTGAAGGAGCTTCCGTCAATGAATATAACGGCAAAAGGTCTCTCAACATCAACCAAAGTTCAAGAATTGTTCTTTTACAAGAAGGGTCTGGTTCTTCACTCAAGACAGAAGACCCAATAGATATTTCAGCACTACCGAATGATGGATATGTCACTGTTGTTGGCCGAGTGCTATCAACAAAAAATGACCAAATTCATCGCAAAGATGGTTCGGGTTCGATCGATATTGTTCGCGGTCGTATTGCAGATGACTCCGGACATATTGGATTTCTCTCATGGGAACCGTTTAGTCATGAAGTGGGGGCTCTCATCAAAATCACAGGTGCCCAAGTACGAACATTTAGAGATACACCCGAATTAAACTTTGGTAGAACAACAAAGATTGAACCATATCATGACTCAAAATTTGCTTCCATCGATGACCTCAAAGAGTCTTCTTTTGCTACAATATCTGACTTGCGAGATGGATCAAGAGATACAGACATCATCGTACAGGTCACAGAGATCATGCAACGAAAATTTGAACGCGATGGTCAAGAAAAGCACCTTTGGTCTGCACAAGTTATCGATCCAACTGGGCAGTGCAAAATGACAATCTGGGATGATATATCATTTAGTGAAGAAGACCTTCCAGTCTTTCTCAAAGTAACTTCGGCTCGAATCACTGCTTGGCAAGGCATACCCGACATTACAGTTGATTCATCTCACCAAATCACGATGTTGGATGAGCCTGCTTGGGAAGGTGAGATCGACCCGAATTCTCATTTCGTTGAGGCTCCTCTGGATGAACTTGCTGCTGGAGGATCAAGGGTTGGAATACAAACGAAAGGCATCGTTGTCAGTGTCAAAGAAGATTCTGGCATGATTAGTCGATGCCCGGAATGTCGAAGAGTCATGAGAGAGGGTTCATGCTTTGAGCATGGTGAAAGAGAGGGTGTTGAAGATATCCGATTGCGTCTCATCATCGATGATAACGGAACGACATCATCTCTTCTCGTCAACAAAGAGGTTTCCTTGAAACTCTCTGAGATGTCAGAAGCAGATTTCAAGAAATCTGCAATTGAAGGACACGATGCGTTGATTATGGATCTACGTTCCAAGTTACTCACAAATTTCCTTGAAGTAAAGGGTAGAACGATTGTTGACGAACAGGGTATGATGATTATAGCAACAGATGTGGATGTACCGTCAAGGGATCCGCAACTCCGTGCAACTGAACTTCGTGCCGCATGGGGGTGGAATTGATGCAGGCTAGGAGAATTGTTCGACAACCAAGCGAGTTGATGCTCGCATCAGAATTTGCCAGTTCACACCTTCATGAAAAAGGTCCAGGAGAGTATGACCCTACGTTTATTATCACAAAATTAGGCTGTAAGGTGAACAGAATTGTTGTCTCAGGTTTGCTCGAACGTCTCGAAGTTCGTGAAACTTCAAATGGCACTCAGATGTATCAAGGTCAAATTCGAGATCCAACTGGATTGTTCTATTTTTCAGTTGGAGAATACTCACCACTCCCGTTACAGGAACTGATTCATCAACTTCACGAAAGGGTATCCTCTAGCGAACCCATTCTGGTAGGGATGGTTGCGAAAACCCGTTGGTATCAATCGGAAGATGGTGGAGTGTACACCTCACTTCGACCTGAGGAAATCACTGAGATTACTCGACAACGGTATGCAAATTGGCTGCTCGATGCTGCGGAGGCAACATATTTGCGCATTGAACATTGGTCCCAATCGCTCGAAGTTGATGCAACGATGGAAGGGTTATCCACGACAAGTATACCTCAACGATCTCACCAATCTATTGTGGCAGCTCGTCACCATTACGGTGAGGTGGACCTTGAGGTATTCAAACTCAATGTAATGCAGGCACTTGACATTGCCGAGGGTAAAATTGAGGCCGTGACGACTCCACCACCAGAAATTCGCCTTCCAGAGGCCGAAGGTGAGGGCGAAACCTCTAACCAATCCGTTGAGGAAATCATCCGAATGGTCATTTCTCATTTTGACCAAGGAGAAGGTGTACAGTATCAGACAATTATGTCAAACGCAATGTCAAAAGGCCACGATAGAGAATCCACTGAAGAAGGCCTAGACCAATTGATTCACCAAGGTGTCATCGAAGAGCCTCGATTTGGTTGGTTCGTTTTCGTTCAAACCCAATAGATTGACCCGTCAAATTGAATACCTTCGCTTAACCTCCTATGGTCAATGGCTGGAATTGATTTCTTTATTCGTCCCGCGACATCGAGTTCAAGTTCGGACTGGATGCGAATTGCAAACGCCGACATTCATGTCAGAATGACAAGAAGACTCACTCGTACAGTTCTTCGAGGTGGTGAAGGTGATGACTTACATGATGAAGGCTCAGAATCATCCGTGTATCGTGTTCGTGGAGAACTTTCGATAGATGAATACAAAAAAATTGTAGCAATGTTTCGAACTGGACAGCCGTTTATCCACGATCCATTTGATGAAAGAGATGTGAAAGTTATCTTTTCAGTCCTTGAATACGATAGCCAAGATGAATCGTTTATGTTTGAGTTCATCGAAGATGTAATTTGAAGGTGAAATCATGCGAAGCCTGCAAGAAAAAAGAGAACTACTCTATGTGATACGTACACTTGATGTTCTCATTTCTTCAGGAGTTGGTCTAGAAGCAGCACTTCACACGATTGGTAAGGGTGGTTACGGCATCATCTCGAGTGACTTTCAAAGCATGATGGAACGATTGACTTCAGGAAAAACAAGAGGATTAGGCGATGAACTAAAGTCGCTGCAGAAAAAAGCAGAATCAAAAGGGTATCAACGATTACTCAACACCCTCTACACCAATGTGACGCAAAATACTGACCTTGTTGATACCCTCAAAAAACAAGGAGCAAGAATGGAAGAAGAACGAACCGAAGAAGTCGAAAAATACATTGAAACGCTCGGAGGCGTCCCAGAATCTTTATTGTCAATTGGGATGATTGGACCGATTATTTTGTCAATAGTTGGACTCGTTCCACAAATCATGTCCGGAGATTTAGGCGCCTTCATGAGTTTACCAGAAGCAAGCACAATGAATTTAGTTGTGAACATCGGATTGGTTGGCACTCTACTGGCTATGTTTTTCATAGGATTGAAAGCTCACACAAAGGATCCAGGTTTGTGATAAACAATGATTATTCGAATCTTAGAATCCTTCAACGATTCTCCGATGATGCTGTATATTCTCATTGTTGCAATCGCCTGCATTGGAGGAGGCATACCCCCTATGCTGGAAAGGAGGAGGAGGCGAGAAATCGAAAATCAACTTCCAGGATTCCTCGAAGCCCTATCAGACTCAGTAGGGGCAGGTCGTGGTTTGCAAGAAGCGATGATGGAACAAGCAGATTCTTCACCGGGACTGCTTACCACCATACTGAAAGAAACGCTTCGAGAGTCCCATTCGTCTTCTTTTGAGGCAATGCTTGCATCGTTTGCTGCTAAAACGAGGTCAACACAGGTGCAACGTGTCATGGTTCTCATCGACACAGCATTGGAACAGGATGCACCACTCCAACCAATCCTTTCTGACCTCAGCCGAGATTATGAACGTCTTAACGACTTAATGAATCTCCGTGAAGTCGAACTCCAAGGCCGAGGCATCCTCATCATCCTCTTTGTAAGCATTGGCTTACCAGTTCTGATTGCCTTCATCGTTGGTCTATTTGCACCTGCGAGCAAAGGGTATCAAATCACAGAATTTAACTCGACATTTGCGTTGTTTTTTGCTGTTGCTTCAGTCATAGGCGTAGGTGTCACAGGTCGAATGCTCGGGAGGCTCAAGGACATGCTCTGGTGGTTACCATTGTGGATGGTCCTTTCCATGGCACTTTACCTTGGAGCAGTAAAAGCAGTAGGAGGTTAAACACATGTCAGAACAAATTTTAGATCAATACGGAAGAGTTACAATTTATACCGAACCAAATCATCCTTCACCAA
>CAZWXR010000081.1:0-1174 GCA_964637985.1 uncultured Candidatus Poseidoniales archaeon | reverse complement strand
TTAGATCAATACGGAAGAGTTACAATTTATACCGAACCAAATCATCCTTCACCAATTTATCACGTGGACGGCGATATTCAAGCAAATCCATACGGTGATTTGGCTGCACTGCTTGAAGATGATGCATTAGAAGAAGTCATGTACAACGGTGGCACTCAGTGTGTAAAGGTAGCACATCGTGACCACGGAATGTGCCGCACGAATATTTGGATTGACGACGATTCTGGTGAAATCATATCAAAAAACATTGCATCATTCACAAATGTCCCACTCGGAGACGGTCCAGGCATGGTCCCAATTTTTGATGGACGATTACCTGACGGCTCCCGTGTCAATGGCACGATTCCTCCGGTATCTCCCGATGGACCCACCTTAACAATTCGAAAATTTAGAGAAGACCCGCTTACGATGATTGACCTGGTTAAGTTTGGCACTGTTAACTCAAGACTCGCCGCAATGATGTGGGTTTGGATTGAAGGGCTCGATAGCAGACCTGCGAATTTCGTTATTGCAGGTGGAACCGGTTCAGGTAAAACAACGACACTCAATTGCCTAGGGATGTACATTCCATGGCACAGAAGACTCCTCACAGTAGAAGACACTGCTGAGTTACAAGTGTACCACGACCACTGGTTGAGAATGGAAACTAGAAGAGAAAGACCTGATGGCACATCTGAAATTGACATGAATGATTGCTTAAAATCTAGTCTTCGTATGCGACCTGACCGAATTATTGTTGGTGAGGTACGAGGTCCAGAATGTGCGACACTGCTTACAGCAATGAACACTGGCCACGATGGTTCATTTGGTTCGCTCCACGCAAACACTGCTCAAGAAACTGTTACTCGAATGATTAATCCACCAATGAACGTACCACCAATCATGTTAACTGGTCTCGATTTAATCATCATTCAGGCTCGCTTGCATGTCAATGGAAGAACTGCTCGTAAGATAACTGAAGTTGCAGAAATTGCAGGAATGGAGGGCGATAAGCCGAGATTGAATGCAATTTGGAAATACAACGCTGCAACGGACCAGATCGAGGAAACAGGAATTCCATCGAAATTAAGAGAAACCATTTGCAGTGCGGCCGGTGTTACGCCCGATGTGTTTGAGAAGCATGTGAGTCAACGACAACAGATCATAGAAAATTTGCTCGAACGAGATGTTCGTG
>CAZWXR010000080.1:0-6926 GCA_964637985.1 uncultured Candidatus Poseidoniales archaeon | reverse complement strand
GCATCTCTTGTGCAGTGGTTGGGTCACGAACCCCTTCGTTATCCCGCCGTCCACGATAGCAAAGAAGCGTTGAAACAAGCGTTGGACCAAGCAGCAAAAGAATGTGATCTCATTCTCACTTCGGGCGGAGTGTCAATGGGTGAGTTTGACCATGTTCGACACGTCATGGAAGAAGAAGGCGATTTGAAATTTTGGCGGGTTCGTATTCGCCCTGGCTCTCCCCCGCTGTTTGGCTATTGGAAAGACACACCAATCTTTGGATTACCTGGCAATCCAGTGAGTAGTCACGTCGTGTTTCGAATGATTGTTGCACCCTACGTTCGTCACAGCCTTGGTTCGATATATCCAATTGAACGGAAGGCACGTGCGAAAGTACGCGACCCGATTAAAGCAACAGCGGACTGTCTTACATTGCGGCGAGTCATTCTTGAACACACAGATGAAGGATTCCATGCATTCCAGCCCAAACATCAAGGCAGCGGCAATCTCGACAGTTTGTCAGCTGCCGATGGACTAACGCTGCTACCACCCGGCCACCATCCTGAAATCGACTCATGGATTGATGTTCTTATCTTGTGAATTGGGGTGAAGAACATGCAATGGTCGGTTGAAAAGACGAGCACTCTTCTTGAGCAACTTCAAGAAACATACCCCCAATCCAGTACGACAAAACTTCGTAAGATGCTCACTGAAGCGAGGGTCGAAGTCAATAACGAGGTTGTTTTCAAGGCAAAATTCGAAGTGAGGGTTGGCGACACCATCACCATCTTGAATCGCCCATCGGCAAGCAAACAAACACCACCGCCAAAAAAATTACAATATCAACCAAACATTTCAATTTTGTTTGAAGACGAAACACTTCTTATTGTAGATAAACCACATTCGCTTCTCAGCGTAGCGACAAATAAGTTAGAAACCGACACACTTCATTCGCGATGTGTCGAATATCTCCAAAAAACGAGCAACAAGAAATGGTGCCACATCGTTCACAGACTCGATAAAGATACATCGGGTGTGATGGTCTTTGCAAAGGATGAGGAAACAAAAAACGACCTTCAGGAACAGTTTGCACGACGAGAAGTTCACCGAATCTATTTTGCGCTTGTCGAAGGCAAGCCTCCCAAATCAACGGATACAATCCACACATATCTCATCGAAGATAAACACCTCAACATGCGCGCCACAAATGCTGCAGACTCAAGAGGGAAAGAAGCCATTACGCATTACACCGTTGTTCAGTCAGATGATGTGTTTTCGTTGGTTGAAGTGATGATCGAAACAGGGCGTCGTCACCAAATTCGAATGGCAATGCAATACATCGGTACGCCCGTTTGCGGGGACTCAAAACACGGTAGCACCATCAACCCGTTTTCACGTATTTGTCTTCATGCTACTTCGCTCGAATTCGTCCATCCTGATACCGATGACCCAGTTCGCTTTGAGAGTCCATATCCAGCAGAATGGAACGTCTTATGAAAAGCAGGGTTTCAAGAACCCTTGGCATTAGCCGTTGAGTGGCGATAGCATGAAAGCGGGCGACCAGGGATGGATTTCGATTCGAGGCGCCCGTACGCACAACCTAAGAAACATCGACGTGGAACTTCCTCGTGGACAATTTGTTGTCATTTCAGGTGTATCAGGCTCTGGCAAATCCAGTCTTGCGTTCGATACCTTGTACGCCGAAGGTCAGCGACGGTATGTTGAGAGCCTGTCTTCGTACGCTCGCCAATTTATAGGTCAAATGAAAAAAGCAGATTGTGATGGTATTGAAGGACTTTCGCCAGCCATCTCAATTGACCAAAAACAGGGAAGCCACAACCCCAGGTCAACGGTTGCTACCGTCACCGAAATACAGGACTACCTTCGATTGTTGTGGGCACGAATTGGCAAACCACACTGTCCGACTTGTGGAGACGAGGTAGCTCGACTTACTGTTCAAGAAATTGTTGACGACATCCTCTGGCACTACGGTGGTCATGCAGTAGCGATTTGGAGCCCCGTGATACGAGCCCGAAAAGGCACACATCTCGACCTCTTCCGCCAATTTGTAGAACAGGGCCTGCTGTTCGGGCGAGTAAATGGTCATGAAGCCGATTTTGAACAACCCCCGACCCTTGACAAAAATTTCCGACACGACATCGATGTTCGTATTGACCGCTTCGAATGCAATAAGAGTAAACGTCAACGACTCACTGAAGCGGTAGAAAGTGCAATACGATTCGGCGGAGGTACCGTTGCAGTTGAAAGCATCAAAGCACCAAAAGAAAAGCAGAAGAATGCACCTGACATTGAACTCGGTGAAATTAAGGCATGGTCAGAAGATTTCGCTTGCCCACTTCACGGCTCGTTCATGCCCGAACTCTCTCCCCGCGTGTTTTCATTCAACTCACCTCTCGGTGCTTGTCCTTCGTGCCAAGGGCTTGGTGTACAGCGTCAGTTCAACAATGAACTTGTCATCGATTACAATCTCTCCGTCGGGCAGGGTTGTGTGAACCCATGGCGTCAATCGATGTCACCATCGTGGTATCGAAAACTCCTCGAAATTACATGTGATCATTACGGTATTTCCACGCACATGCCCTTTGGCCTTCTCGATGAAGACGAACAAGACATTCTGTTGTATGGTTCGGGCTCCACCATCATTCGCTACGAATTCCGTTCGGACTCAGGCTCAGAATACAAGTACAGCAAACCATGGGAGGGCGTTATTCCTCGTCTAGAAAAGACGTACACGGAGACAACATCCGACCGAACTCGCAATCGCCTCATTGCCTGCATGACCGATTTACCTTGTACGGCATGCAACGGTGAGAAACTCAACGATGCAGCACGGTTTGTCACCGTTGGAGGTATTCGCTTGCCCGAAGTGAGTCAAGCATCTGTTCACGAAGCATTGCTTCTCACCCGTGCATTACGGCCGGAGGGTGAAAGTCCCCCAGACGCATATATCGATATCCTCGAACCACTCGATGAGCGAAGCATGTTCATTGGCCATGATATCATCAACGAAATCGAAAACCGCCTCGGTTTCCTCGACAGTGTTGGCCTTGACTACCTCACTCTCGACAGAAAAGCCAACACGCTTTCAGGCGGAGAGAGCCAGCGAATACGCCTCGCTACACAAATTGGGAGTCGCTTGACCGGAGTAATGTATGTTCTCGATGAGCCTTCAATTGGGCTTCACCAACGCGATAATGAACGCCTCCTCAAAACGCTCCGAGAACTGAGTGACCTTGGGAACACCCTTCTTGTTGTCGAACACGACGAGGACACCATTCGACAAGCGGATTGGCTGTGCGACCTTGGCCCTGGTGCAGGGCTTGAGGGGGGCTCAATTGTCGCAAACGGTCCACCGGAAGATATCATGGACGCTCCTGAATCGATAACAGCAGCATTCTTGAGTGGAAAACGAAGCATTCCTTGGCCGGATAAGCGAGTCAAACCATCGAAAAAACATCTCGTCATCAAAGGTGCGAAGCACAATAATTTGCAAGATATTGACGCAAAGATTCCGCTTGGATGTATAACAGCAGTCACTGGCGTATCTGGTTCAGGAAAATCATCACTGATCTCTGGGATTCTCGCCCCTGCATTACTCCGTCATTCAAACGGTGCAGAAACTGTACCAGGAAAGCACGCAAAAATTGAAGGTATGGACCATGTTGACAAAACCATCATCATCGACCAGTCCCCAATCGGTCGCACACCAAGGTCAAATCCAGCAACATACACCAAGGTTTTTGATGACATCCGCTCGCTTTTTGCTGAAACCAAATTGTCCAAGGAGCGAGGTTATTCGAAGGGTCACTTCAGTTTCAATGTCAAAGGCGGTAGATGCGAATCCTGTTCAGGCGGCGGCTCGATTAAACTGGAAATGAACTTCTTGCCCGATGTATGGATTACTTGCGATATCTGCTCAGGAAAGCGATACACCCGAGAGTGTTTAGAGGTGTTATGGAAGGGCAAGAATATCCACGACGTACTTGAAATGCCCGTGGTAGAAGCAACAGCGTTTTTCAAAAATCATCGTAAAATTCACCAAACACTCGCTACACTCAATGATGTTGGCCTTGGGTACATACGACTCGGACAGCCAGCAACGACACTTTCAGGTGGTGAAGCCCAGCGTGTTAAACTTGCAAGCGAACTGCGCCGAACACCCAAACTCCACACCGTGTATATTCTCGATGAACCAACCACAGGATTAGCCTTGAGCGATGTTGAAAAACTCATCACGGTCCTTCACAGTCTTCGAGACAAAGGCCATTCCATCGTGGTGATTGAGCACCACTTGGACGTCATCAAATCCTCTGATTGGATTATTGATTTGGGGCCAGAAGGTGGCGATAGAGGTGGACAAATTATCGCGAGCGGTACACCTGAAGACGTGAGTGAAAACAAGGATAGCTTTACCGGACAATTCTTGAAAACAATCCGTAAATGACATCATGCACGACAATTAATCCGCATGATGTGACCAATAATGCCGAGCGCATATTACAAAGGGCGACCGCATTACCGTAACACCAAAGCGGTGCACAACATGACCATTACACGAGTCGAAGTGAGCCCAAAACAAGGCGAAGGAATGCGCGATGTTCGGGGCGACATGGTTCAACGCCAATTGGCTGCAGACCACAACCTCATCATTTCGAATGTACGATCAGCGGTGGGATATTTGATTTCATCATCAATATCCGGCGAGCATATTTCTCAACGAATTGACGATATTTTTACCGACCCAATCATCGAACAAGGATATTGTAATTCACCAGCATTCTCCGATGAACTGCTGTTTGCAGAACCCCCAGAACTTGTTATCACAGTGGGCTTCAAACCCGGCGTCACAGATAACCCAGGAAAAGCAGCACAGGACGGCTTTCAAACCCTCTTTCCTGAGGCTACAGACACGAAGATTTCAACGTATATTTCGTATGCATTCTATGGCCTACCTCCTGAAGCAGATGCCGACCACATCGCTTCAAGCATGCATAACAACCTCATCGAAAAAGCAGTGATCACAGACACCCAAGGATGCTCCATCAGAGCATGGAACTTGATGGAGTACCCAACACCGCCAGAACAACACTTTTCAGCACCAGCATCCATTGACCTTGAGAAAAGTGATGAGGAACTCATTGAAATTTCAGAACAAGGTTTACTCGCACTTAATCTTGAAGAAATGCAAACAATCCAAGCCCACTACCGAGACAACACCATTCAAGCCGAACGAACATCTGTCGGCATCCACCCGAACGCTCCGACCGATGTTGAATTGGAATGTCTAGCACAGACATGGAGTGAGCACTGCAAACACAAAATATTTGCAGCAAAAATTGACTATACCGATTCAGAAACAAATGAACAGTCAACCATTGACTCACTCTTCAAGACCTACATCATGAAACCAACCCACGACATGCAAGAAGAGGTTGATTGGCTCCTCTCCATCTTCCATGACAATTCAGGGGTCATCGCTTGGAACGATGAATGGAGTGTGTGTATGAAGGCTGAAACACACAACTCACCGAGCGCCCTCGACCCGTACGGCGGGGCGATGACAGGTATTGTTGGCGTGAACCGCGACATCTTGGGTACTGGGTTAGGTGCACGACCTATCGCAAATACCGATGTTTTCTGCTTCGGGCCTCCCAAGTGGCAAGGCAACCTCCCAGAGAATCTCTTCCACCCATCTCGAGTCCTTCGAGGCGTTCATGCTGGTGTGAGGGTTGGGGGCAATGAATCTGGAATCCCAACAGTGAACGGGGCTATTGTGTTTGATGACAGGTACATCGGCAAACCACTCGTGTATTGTGGAACAGTAGGCATCATGCCGCGAACACTCCCTGACGGTCGACCTTCTCATGTCAAAACACCATCACCCGAAGATGTGGTGTTCATGGTCGGTGGACGCGTTGGCTATGACGGGATTCACGGAGCAACATTTTCTTCACTCGAACTCACTGAAGAATCTCCATCAAGTGCAGTTCAAATCGGTGACCCCATCACGCAGAAAAAAATGCTTGACATGCTTATTGAAGCCCGCGACCTCGGTTACATCACTTGCATTACCGATAACGGCGCGGGCGGGCTCTCCTCTTCGATTGGTGAGATGGCTGAATACACAGGTGGCTGCCATATCGACCTCGCAAAAGTTCCACTCAAGCAACCGGGTTTGTCACCATGGGAAATACTTGTTTCTGAAAGCCAAGAACGAATGACTGTTGCTGTAACACAGGCTGACGTCCCTGCTTTTCTTGCACTCGCTAAACTTCACGAAGTGGAAGCGACAGCGGTTGCTACCTTTACCAATTCAGGCTATTTCCATGTGTCGTACGATGAGATGACTGTTGCCTACCTTCCCCTCTCATTCCTTCATGATGGTGTGCCTCAACTCCAACTCAAAGCCACATGGGCAACGCCTCAGCACATCGATTTCCAACCACCAAAGAAAGCAGAACATCACGACATTCTGATTGACCTTCTGGCTCGCCCAAACATCGCGAGCAAAGAGCAGTGGGTCCGCCAATACGACCACGAAGTCATCGCTCAAACAGTCGGTAAGCCGTTTACGGGCGTGAATCGCGACGGACCTGGAGACGCCGCCGTCATCGCACCAATTCATGGTGAAACCCAAGGGCTCGTCGTCTCATGCGGAATCAACCCTCGATATTCAGACATCGATGCTACCTCGATGGTTGCTTCAGCCGTGGATGAAGCGGTTCGAAATGCGGTTTGCGTTGGTGTCGATCTTTCAAAAATAGCCGGTCTTGACAACTTCTGTTGGCCCGACCCCATCGAGTCAAAGAAAACCCCAGACGGCCAATTCAAATTGGCACAATTGGTACGAGCCAACCGTGAGTTGGAACGGATGTGTAGAGCGTACTTCCTTCCTTGCGTGAGTGGAAAAGATTCGATGAAAAACG
>CAZWXR010000079.1:0-7170 GCA_964637985.1 uncultured Candidatus Poseidoniales archaeon | reverse complement strand
AAAACCTCGATGAACTGTTGGAGAATCCGAGAGTCGCCCTCCCTGAAATGAGATTTCATGGCAGATTGTCGTGGGGTCGAAAAGACCCCGTCACAAAAACATTGCAAAAATTTGAGAGCGTTATTCGAAACAAAAACAATGTCAAATGGTTGACAAAAAAGATGGTTGCTAAGCGGGAAGAACATCTTGTCAAAGCGTTTGCAGGTTCACTTCGAGCAGCCCATGATGAAGATATTTCACTTGTTGGAAACTTCAGTTCGGGAAGTTTTGGTTCTGCTTCATTTATTCGTCGTGGTGATGGGAAACAAGGCTACCTCGCTGGGATTCAAAATTTCAATCATGTCACCTTGCGGCTTTTCCCTTGGGAAGACCATGCACGACATGGTATGTTCTTCTTCAGTTGGGAAGGTGGTTTTGTCTGCACAGGCCCTGTACCTCAGGTTCCAGAAGGATGGCTGGAAGATGTACTGAAGCGTTCGCGTTTTTCATTTACCTCCGAAACCATTGATGGTGTCGATTGTTTTGTTACAAAAGGCCTTGATGCGTCGTCCATCCATCAAGGCAAAGTCTCAGGAGGAGGTTATGTCCTCTTACGATTCAATCACGGGCCACTTGTCGCAATTGGGTTTGAAGAGTTCGATGACAACAAGAAGAAAGAGTCGTCCTTCGTTCATCATCTCGCCCTATCAATGCTACCTCCTCGGCTTTCCTCTATTCTCGAACTTTCTGCTGTATGGCTACCGAATGGATGGGGTGGCGATGAGGCGTTGCCAGAGGCTTGTGATAAAAATACGGATTTCGTCTTGAACGGGTGGCAAGGTTTGACTCAACCCGAAGCAACTGTTCCTGAGAGTCTCAAGAACGCCGTTCTTGGCGGTATCGATCGTGGTGTCCTTCTCGGTAACCACTGGTTTGACGAATCAAACCAAGAAGGAATTCGCAATAAATTCTCGACGATGCACGGTTCAAAAGACGAACAAGAACTCGCATACGAACTTCTTCTCGACGCAATTTCATCACCCCATGAAGAATCAGAGCGACTCTTCATCGGCGTTAAGGGATCGGTCCAACAACAAGATGAAGGAACGCTACGAATACACAACGATGCACATTGTAACGATATTTTGTCAGCATTATGGGAGCACCATGGGCAAGCTGGACTCAAAGCACTTGGTCTTCAAGGCGAAGAAATTGTCAAGATATGGCAGAAACAACTCGATGCTCCAAAACCATTTGGTAAATTCCTCAAAGAGTTGGAGAAAAATCGTGAATTAGCAAACAAATACAAAAAATTCCCTCGCCACGAAGGTTTTGGTTGTGCAAGCGACATTGAAGATTACATCATTCAAGGCCTTGTTTTAGGACCAGGTGCGACCGAAAGAGTCGCAACGCAACGGCACAAATCCATTGATGCTGCTGCATCAGCGTGGGCATGGCTCATCGCATCAAATCGCTCAACTGGACAAGAGTGGCATTTCGACAACGATGCCCGTGACCGTGGAGGAGTTTGGGCCCCTCCCGCCGAAAAAATGTTGAAGATTGGAACAGAACTTCTCAACAGTTCTGAGAAGAGTGATGAACTTGAACAACAATGGAATGATGCTTTTGAGGAATTAAAAGTCAACACCGGTCAATGATTCATACTAAGACCAGATACACAGCAACACCAATAAGTGCTATTCCAAACACTTGGTTGAGAATGCGTCCTGACTTCTCTGAGGTGAAGAGACTTCGAAGATAAGAGCCGAAGGCAGCCCAAGAAAATACGGCGGGCCAACCAAATGAAAGATTGAGCATGACGAGCAGAACCTTGGACATCACGCCTGAACCAAAGATGGTCCCGAATGTTGTCATTAAAACAAGAAAGTGAATCCATGCTTTTCCATTGACAATTTGAAGCATGAATCCAGTTTTGAAGCCGAGTTGTTCATCCACTTGTTCAGATTTCAGCGATGAACTTCGCATCACGCTCACCCCAATGTATGCAATATAGGCCGCACCAACGACACCGAGCGCTTCAAACACCGTTTTGTATTTCTCAATCGAATCTGTCGCTACGCCAATCAGCACCCCGAGAATAGACCACCCAATACCCATACCCAACATCATTGGAATGGACGCTTTCACACCAAACTTAGAACCGTGGGCTGCGCACAAAATATTGTTTGGGCCGGGTGTGAAACACATCGGGATAATGAACGCTAATGCGGCAATGAGCAATTCGGTATCCATGCCCTTCCCTTCGTCGTTCAGAGTGTGGCGAGGGCTTGTTCGATATCTGCCCAAAGGTCTTCAACATCTTCGATACCAATGCTCATGCGAACAAACCCTGGCACGATACCTGCAGCGATTCGAACATCCTCTGGAATGGACATATGACTTGAGTTAAACGGACATTCAATGAGTGACTCCACCCCTCCGAGACTTGTCGCCTCGTAGATTAACTTTAGATTGCGCATAAAGGCAAGAGCATTTGCGTCACCGCCTTTGACCACATATGCTACCATGCCTGAGCCTTTTGGTAGGATCTTGTGAGCAATTTGACTATCTGGGTGGGATGCAAGTGAAGAATGATACACTTTCTCAATCATTGGATGGGCTTCCAAACGCTCAGCGATGATGGCAGCATTTTCACAAATCCTTGGCATACGAACATCGAGCGTTCGGATACCACGTTCGAGCATGTAACAATTGTGTGGGTCAGGACTTCCTCCAAAGTGTATTTTTCTTTTGAAAATTTGAGTGATTAAGTCTGCACGACCGACAACGCTTCCACCAATCAAATCGGAATGACCACCAAGATATTTTGTTGTTGAATTAATCACCAAATCCACGCCCATGTCAAGTGGCCTGCAACCCCATGGTGAAGCGAATGTGTTGTCGATGATGAGCAATAAGCCATGTCGCTTGGCGATATCAACGAATGCTGGAATATCACAAATTTTGAGCATTGGGTTGGTGAGTGTTTCGATGTAGAGAATCTTTGTGTTCTCTTCAATAGCCGCTTCGTACGATGACGGGTCTCGAATATCAGCCATCGTGTGAGAGATACCAAAACGCGGCAATTCTTCAGTAAGCAAGCCGTACGTTCCACCATATACATCTGGACATGAAACGAGATGGTCGCCCGCATTGAGCAATGCAAGAAGCGTTGTTGAGATTGCGGCCATGCCTGAAGCAAATGTTTCAGCATCCTCGCCACCTTCGAGTGCGGCCATCTTTTGAGCGACTGCATCTGAATTTACCGAGGAAATTCGCGCGTAGAGTAAGGTGTGCTGTGCCCCCGCAGCCCAACCCGCATAGCGTTCTTCGGTGAGTTTGTATGTTGACGACAAGAAGATTGGCGTGTTGACCGCATCACCTATGTGCTGTGTGCCACTATGTACTGCATTTGTTCCAAATTTTTTGTTGTTCATATCGTCGGTCATATCAGTCCCAATCAAACAATATAGACCGATGTCCTTCAACAATACGGTTATTTTTTTCAAAAAATGTCGAAGAGTTTGTGATGTTATGAGAAAATATTCGACGATATGACGAAATGTTTGAAATCTAACCGTTCTTCCATCGGAATATGTCCATTGATATCGATGAACGTGATGAAGCAATTTTAGCACATCTCGAAAAAGACGCTCGGCAAACAACACAAGCCATTGCAGATGCGTTATCCATGCCAAGGGTAACGGTTCACGACCGTATTCGGCGATTGAAAGAGCGAGGTGTCATTCGTAAATTTACCATCGAAAAGGATGCGAGAGCTCTCGGATTAAATCTTCGCTCGTTTATTTTTCTTCGTTGTGAAGGGCATCAAATCGACAGACGGAAAGTTTCTGAGGCCGTTTCTTGCCTCGATTATGTCGTTCGTTGTGATATCATCACAGGTGATTGGGATATTCTTGTCGAAGCCGTAGCACCGAGTATGGATGTTCTGGGTGACTCGATTCTTGATGAAATTTCCACCATCGAAGGCATCGGTGCGACCCAAACGATGGTATCGTTCTATCACTACGAAGGAAAAGCAGGCAGCATTCGATGAATATTGCACCATCTCAGAGCGTTTCGCTTGAATGTTGAACGTTCAAGATTCTGGCGTTTCAGATGGAGGTGGTCTGCTCGTTGCTTCCACGATAATGTTTCCAACAAAAATCGCCAGGCCTCCAAATGCTATCCATAACGACCAAGGGACAAAGGCGAGGACAAGTCCAAAGAGTGTAGCCCAGACAGGTTCGAAAGTGTAAATGATGGATGCTTGAACTGGGTGCAAATGGCGTTGGTACGTGTTGAGCAGGACGAGAGCCAAAAAGGAGCCGAACAGCCCAAGACAGAACAATGGCAGGAAGACGCCCTCGGTCGTGAGAATCGTCCATATAGCGTGAGGCGCACCTGAAACCATCAATGGAAGAGGGAGCAGACAAGCAAGAAAGACAACAACAAATGAAATCTGAGTGATGCCGAGTGGGTTGTATTTCTGGGTAAGGTCTTGAATCAACATGATGTGAAAGGCGAAAATGACCGCCCCGAGCAGCGTGAGTAATTCACCTCTGCCCCATGTGAGATGTGGTGGACCATCAATAAAACCAGCACCAAGCGTGGCGAGAACGACACCTATGACGAGGCCTCGTGTGATGGGTAGGCCCGCGAAGTACGTGCTAAGAACAGCGACCAGAACGATATCCATCGATGTCAAAAATGCCGATGTGGCAGGATTGACATCATCAAGACCAACCATTTGCAATGCGAAACCGGCAAACATCAAACCACCGAGGATTGATCCTTTCTTCCACATCACCGCCTCTCGCATTGAGGCACGTGCGTCGCTCGATATTGAAAAAAGAGCGATGATGGCAATCAAAAACCGTGCTGCGATGAGTGTGAACACCACCATGGTAATGCCGTAGGTGTCGATTTCATCTGCAAGGGCATTCAATGCCATCTTCATCCAGATGAATGTTGCACCCCAAATCACAGTGACGAAGAGCAGAAGAATCAACGCACGTCGGTGAAGTGCAGGTGATGTTTCAAAGTTGATGTTCAATTTGAAAACCCCTTGATTGACTCGACCGAATCGACTTCACATGATGAGACTTTCATCATAAATCGACCATATTCTCAAGTGTTGCCGTGGTTCACCCCCCTTCATGAGCATGGAATCCATGTATGAGGAAACCTCATGGTATGGTGAAATTCAAACTGGTCCGGTTCCAGCATCGAAGACGACATTCGATGCAATTGTTGTGGGTGGTGGACCAGGTGGTTCAAGTGCAGCAGGTTATCTCGCCCTTGAGGGCAAAAAGGTTCTTCTCATCGAGAAAGATGTTTGGCCAAGAGACAAAATTTGTGGTGATGCTGTAGGAGGAAAATCCTTGAGTCACGTCAAAAATCTTGGTGTCAAAACCGACATCGAAAACACAGACCATTTTCGTGTCACTGGAATCGTTTTCTCTTCGCCCAAAGGCCATAATGTGCGAGTCGCTCTACCCGAGGAAGATGTGCAAAAATTAGAGGCTGGGTATGCATTGCCCCGCCAACAATTTGACCATTTGTTGTTCAATCGCGTCCAACAACTTGTGCGTGACAACGGCGGGGCTATCATCCAAGGCGGCGAAGTCATCAACGTGCTCTATGACGACGGAAAGGGTGGCGAAGACCCAGGGAGTGGCACAAAAAACCAGCGACATGCCAAAGGACTTGAGGTTCGAATCGGTGGCAGAAAAGGCGAGGTGCTCACATTTTACTCAACACAACTTGTCGGGGCTGGGGGGTACAGGTGCCCAGTTGCAAAATCCTTAGTGGAAGACTCTTTTGGCGAAACGATGGTGGACCGCGAACACTATTGTGGAGGTTACCGAGAATACTGGGCCGGTATTGAAGGGTGCGAAGATGCGGTGGGTGATATCGAAATCCACTTCGTCGATTCGGTCATCCCTGGTTATTTTTGGCTCTTCCCCGTCTCAAAGGGTATCGTGAATGTCGGCATCGGTATGGTCATCTCAGAACTTGACAAACAGAAGATGAAACTCAAAGCCTTGCAGGCTGATGTCATCGCCAATCACCCTATTTTCAAAAAGCGATTCGCAAACGCTACAATGATCGAAGGAAGCGGTCGAGGTTGGCAATTACCCTTTGGCTCTCCGCGCAAAAAAGCCCCTCTCCAACCCCGCAGGTCAGCAGGTTGCGGAATATGGCTTGTCGGTGATGCCGCTTCATTGGTTGACCCCTTCAGCGGCGAGGGTGTGGGCAATGCCCTCGTCAGTGGGAAGATGGCGTGTGAACACATCGTTGAGGGAAAAAGTCACGAATCGTACCAAGCAGAACTCTGGAATTTACTCGGCCCAGAACTTACAAATTCATATCGAATGCAAAAATTAAGTCGCAAACAATGGCTTGTCAATTGGTTTGTCAAGAAAGCCAGTAGAAAGCCTGCTCTTCAAGAAATGATGACCGAAATGATTGCAAGTAAAGAGGCCCAAGAACAACTCCACTCTCCGTGGTTTATGTTCAAAACGCTGATGTTTTAGGTGGTTCCATGGCTTCATTACCTTCCGACATCAAAGCCATCTTCCTCGACCTCGATGGTACAATGTACATGGGAAACAACCTCGTCGATGGTGCCCATGATTTTCTTGAACGGTGCAAAAACAAAGGCGTAGCGACTTATTTCTTATCCAATAATTCAAGCCGTTCGGTCGAGCAGTACAAAGCAAAATTGCAAGGCTTTGGCATTCATGCCACCGATGATGAAATCCTCCTGTCGACCCACGACCTCATTGCTTGGCTCCTGGCAAACAACGTCACAGAAACATGGGCTGTTGCAACCAAAGGCATGTGCGAGATGCTCGAAGCCGTTGGCATCTCAACCCGCAGTACGGCACCTCAATATGTGGTGGTCGGGTACGATACCGAACTCACCTACGAAAAAATTTCCACCGCAAGTGTTCATCTTCATGCAGGCGTTCCACTCGTCGCCAGCCATCCTGACATGGTGTGTCCAAGTCCAGATGGAGGACTGCCTGACACTGGTGCATACCTTGTGATGTTCGAAGCAACCACTGGCGTCAAGCCAACACACATCTGTGGAAAGCCCAATCCCGGAATGATTCTGCACAAAATCAAAGCCCTAGGTCTTGAGCCACAACAGTGTGTGATGGTCGGGGACCGTTTGTACACCGA